>NZ_VJYK02000099.1 GCF_007097205.2 Streptomyces alkaliterrae | reverse complement strand
GGGGCGGGTGGGTGCTCGCCGACGATCAGCTGTAGTGGCCATTTACCATGCCCGTCGCTCGATCGCGAATTTGCATGAGGGTCCCCTTACTTGCTAGAGCGCACCGCTCTGACCGGCGGCTCCGAATGCATCTGTCACCATTCGTGAGTGCCTGGATGCTTTGCGTATGAAGATCGTTGCCCGTTGCGGATGTTGCGCGCGGTGCGGGTGGTAAAGATCACAAAGTCAGTCCGGTACCCCGTGTCGCAGATCACAGAGGTGGGGGCATAAGATGCAGGCGACTCGGGCTTGTGAACTGCCTCACATGTGCACGATCTTCTGTCCGGCCGCCAGGTCGGACAGGGCTCCCCGCGTGACGCGGAGGCGGCGAACCGGCTCGCAGCGGACCCAGCTAGTCATCGGCGACTGGAAGGAGCGAGGAGCGGTGAACGCGTACGTCCCCATCCTCGTGCTCGGGGCTCTCGGCGCGGCCTTCGCGGTGTTCTCCGTGGTGGCGGCCTCGGTCATCGGGCCCAAGCGCTACAACCGCGCCAAGCTCGACGCGTACGAGTGCGGCATCGAGCCCACTCCGATGCCGGCCAGCGGCGGCCGTTTCCCGGTGAAGTACTACATCACGGCGATGCTGTTCATCGTCTTCGACGTGGAGATCGTCTTCCTCTACCCCTGGGCCGTCCACTTCGACGCGCTGGGGATGTTCGGCCTCGTCCAGATGTTGATCTTCGTCGGGCTCATCGGCGTCGCCTACGCCTACGACTGGCGCCGGGGTGGTCTGGAGTGGGACTGACCGGACGACCACAGCCTCCGGGCCGAGCGCCCGGCGCACTGCCCGACGGACCCGAAGACCTGAGAGTAGGGGCGAAACCAGATGGGAATTGAGGAGAAGCTGCCCAGCGGCTTCCTGCTCACGACGGTGGAGCAGGCCGCCGGCTGGGTACGCAAGTCGTCGCTCTTCCCGGCCACCTTCGGACTCGCCTGCTGCGCCATCGAGATGATGACCACCGGCGCCGGCCGGTACGACCTGGCGCGGTTCGGCATGGAGGTCTTCCGGGGCTCGCCCCGCCAGGCCGACCTGATGATCGTGGCCGGGCGGGTCAGCCAGAAGATGGCGCCCGTACTGCGGCAGGTCTACGACCAGATGCCGAACCCGAAGTGGGTCATCTCCATGGGCGTGTGCGCCTCCTCGGGCGGCATGTTCAACAACTACGCGATCGTGCAGGGCGTCGACCACGTCGTGCCCGTCGACATCTACCTGCCGGGTTGTCCGCCGCGGCCGGAGATGCTGCTCGACGCGATCCTCAAGCTCCACCAGAAGATCCGCGAGGAGAAGCTGGGCGTGAACCGCGAGCAGGCGGCCCGCGAGGCGGAGGAGGCCGCGCTGAAGGCCCGTCCCACGATCGAGATGAAGGGGCTGCTGCGATGAGCGCGGACAAGCGGGCGGGCGAGGACAGGCCGAAGTCCCCCGACAAGGCCGCCGACGCCCCCGAGGAGAACCCCGAGGGCGCGCTGCCGGCGCAGCGCGAGGACCTTGGCGAGGTGATCGCCGTCCGGCGCGGCATGTTCGGCCCGCGCGACGGCGGCGACACCACCGGCTACGGCGGACTCGTCCGCACGGTCCGGCTGCCCGGCGGCAGCAGCCGCCCCTACGGCTCGTACTTCGACGAGGTCGCCGACGAACTCGAGGGCGCGCTGGAGGAGCAGGGCCTGGACCCGGAGGCCGTCATCGAGAAGACGGTCGTGGACCGGGACGAGCTGACGTTCCACATCAGCCGCGAGCACCTGCCGGCCGTCTGCCGCACCCTGCGCGACGACCCGGCGCTGCGCTTCGAGTACTGCACCGGCGTCAGCGGCGTGCACTTCCCCGAGGACAAGGGGCGCGAACTGCGGGCCGTGTACCACCTGCGTTCGCTCACCCACAACCGGATCATCCGGCTCGAGGTGAGCGCCCCGGACGCCGACCCGCACATCCCGTCCGTCGTCGAGGTCTACCCGACAAACGACTGGCACGAGCGGGAGACCTACGACTTCTTCGGAATCATCTTCGACGGCCACCCCGCCCTCACCCGGATCATGATGCCCGACGACTGGCAGGGCTTCCCGCAGCGCAAGGACTACCCGCTGGGCGGCATCCCGGTCGAGTACAAGGGCGCCCAGATCCCGGCTCCCGACCAGCGGAGGTCCTACAGCTGATGAGCACCCCACAGGACACCACACAGGACAGCCCGCAGGACGCCCCGCAGAACACAGCGGCGCCCGCCGACGAGTTCGCGACCGGCCGGGAGACCACCGAGGGAACCGTCTACACGGTCAGCGGCGGCGACTGGGGCGAGGTCGCCGAGGCCGCTGCCAAGAGCGACGACGAGAAGATCATCGTCAACATGGGCCCCCAGCACCCGTCCACGCACGGCGTGCTGCGGCTGATCCTGGAGATCGACGGCGAGACGGTCACCGAGGCCCGCTGCGGCATCGGCTACCTGCACACCGGCATCGAGAAGAACCTCGAGTACCGGACCTGGACGCAGGGCACCACGTTCGTGACGCGCATGGACTACCTCACGCCGTTCTTCAACGAGACGGCGTACTGCCTCGCGGTGGAGAAGCTGCTGGGCATCACCGACGACGTGCCGGACCGGGCGAGCGTCATCCGCGTCCTGCTGATGGAGCTGAACCGGATCTCCTCCCACCTGGTGGCCATCGCCACCGGCGGCATGGAGCTGGGCGCCACCACGGTGATGATCTACGGCTTCCGGGACCGCGAACACGTCCTGGACCTGTTCGAGTTGATCACCGGCCTGCGGATGAACCACGCGTTCGTCCGGCCCGGCGGACTCGCCCAGGACCTGCCGCCCGGCACGGTCGACGCGCTGCGCGAGTTCATCCGCAAGATGAACCGCAACCTGCCGGAGTACGACAAACTCTGCACCGGCAACCCCGTCTTCAAGGCCCGCCTGGAGGACATCGGCTACCTGGACCTGGCCGGCTGCATGGCGCTCGGCGCCACCGGCCCGATCCTGCGGTCCACCGGCCTGCCGCACGACCTGCGCAAGGCGCAGCCGTACTGCGGCTACGAGGACTACGAGTTCGACGTGCCGACCACCGACACCTGCGACTCCTTCGGCCGGTTCCTGATCCGCGTGGAGGAGATGCGGCAGTCGCTGCGCATCATCGAGCAGTGCGTCGACCGGCTGGAGCCGGGACCGGTCATGGTCGCCGACAAGAAGATCGCCTGGCCCGCGCAGCTCGCGCTCGGCCCGGACGGCCTGGGCAACTCGCTCGACCACATCAGGAACATCATGGGCACCTCGATGGAGGCCCTGATCCACCACTTCAAGCTGGTGACCGAGGGCTTCCGGGTGCCGCCCGGCCAGGCCTACTCGGCGGTCGAGTCCCCCAAGGGGGAGCTCGGCGTGCACGTCGTCAGCGACGGCGGGACCCGCCCCTCCCGGGTGCACTTCCGCGACCCGTCCTTCACCAACCTTCAGTCCATGGCGGCGATGTGCGAGGGCGGCATGATCGCCGACGTCATCGTCGCCGTCGCGTCCATCGACCCCGTGATGGGAGGTGTCGACCGATGACGGACGTCAGCCTCGGCATGCCGCAGCTACCCGCCCCCGACTACCCGGCCGAGGTGCGGGAGCGACTGGACGCGGACGCCAGGGAGATCATCGGCCGCTATCCCGACAGCCGCTCCGCGCTGCTGCCGCTGCTGCACCTGGTGCAGTCCGAGGAAGGCCACGTCACCCGGACCGGCATCCGCTACTGCGCGGAGACCCTCGACCTCACCACCGCCGAGGTCACCGCGGTCGCGACCTTCTACACCATGTACCGCCGCAAGCCGAGCGGCGACTACCAGGTCGGGGTCTGCACCAACACGCTGTGCGCGGTGCTCGGCGGCGACGCGATCTTCGAGGAGTTGCAGCAGCACCTGTCCGTCGGCAACGGCGGCACCACCGACGACGGCAAGGTCACCCTCGAACACATCGAGTGCAACGCGGCCTGCGACTTCGCGCCCGTGGTGATGGTCAACTGGGAGTTCTTCGACAACCAGACCGTCGAGTCGGCGAAGAAGCTCGTCGACGACCTGCGGGCCGGCCGCGAGGTGGCGCCCACCAGGGGCGCCCCGCTTTGCGACTTCAAGCAGACCTCCCGCATCCTCGCAGGCTTCCCCGACGAGCGCCCCGGCGCCGTCGAGGCGTCCGGCGGCGCCGGCCCGGCCTCGCTCGCCGGACTGCGCCTGGCCAAGGGGGAGGAGCAGCCCGCGACCCGGGTGGTCAGCCCCCGCGCGGAGACCGTGCCCGGGCTCGACCCCGCCGACGACCAGCCGCCGGAGAGCCACCCCAGCTCGCACGACGCCCCGCAGAAGACCTCCGACTCCGACCCGTCGCACCCGGCGGGACCCGTGTCCGAGGAGGACCGATGATGACCACGGAATCGCCGGAGAAGCTGCTCTCCCCGGTGCTCTCGGCGTTCTGGGACGACCCCCGGTCGTGGACGCTGGAGACCTACCGGCGCCACGACGGCTACCAGGGTCTGCGCAAGGCCCTCGCCATGGACCCCGACGACGTGATCGCCTACGTCAAGGACGCCGGGCTGCGCGGCCGCGGCGGCGCCGGCTTCCCCACCGGGATGAAGTGGCAGTTCATCCCGCAGGGCGACGACAAGCCGCACTACCTCGTCGTCAACGCGGACGAGTCGGAGCCGGGCACCTGCAAGGACATCCCGCTGCTCTTCGCCAACCCGCACTCGCTGATCGAAGGCATGATCATCGCCTGCCACGCGATCCGCTCGAACCACGCCTTCATCTACCTGCGCGGCGAGGTCGTCCCCGTACTGCGCCGCCTCCACGAGGCCGTCCGGGAGGCGTACGCCGCCGGCTACCTCGGCAAGGACGCGCTCGGCCCGGGCAAGGACCTCGAGATCACCGTGCACGCCGGCGCCGGCGCCTACATCTGCGGTGAGGAGACCGCGCTGCTCGACTCGTTGGAGGGGCGACGCGGCCAACCCCGGCTGCGCCCGCCCTTCCCCGCCGTCGCCGGTCTGTACGCCTGCCCCACCGTGGTGAACAACGTCGAGTCCATCGCCTCGGTTCCCGCCCTGATGAACAAGGGCAAGGACTGGTTCCGCTCGATGGGCAGCGAGAAGTCCCCCGGCTTCACGCTCTACTCGCTCTCCGGGCACGTCGCCCGCCCCGGCCAGTACGAGGCCCCGCTGGGCATTACGCTGCGTCAACTCCTGGAGATGAGCGGCGGGATGCGCCCCGGCCACCGGCTGAAGTTCTGGACGCCCGGCGGCTCCTCCACCCCGCTGCTCACCGACGAGCACCTGGACGTCCCGCTCGACTACGAGGGCGTCGGCGCCGCCGGCTCGATGCTCGGCACCAAGGCGCTCCAGTGCTTCGACGAGACGACCTGCGTCGTGCGGGCCGTCACCCGCTGGACCGAGTTCTACGCCCACGAGTCCTGCGGCAAGTGCACCCCCTGCCGCGAGGGCACCTACTGGCTCGTCCAACTGATGCGCGACATCGAGGCGGGCAAGGGCCGGATGTCCGACATCGACAAGATCGACGACATCGCCGACAACATCAACGGCAAGTCGTTCTGCGCGCTCGGCGACGGCGCCGCGAGCCCCATCTTCTCGTCGCTCAAGTACTTCCGCGACGAGTACGAGCAGCACATCACCGGCCGCGGCTGCCCGTTCGACCCGGCCAGGTCCACGGTGTGGGCCGACTCCGGCGACGGCACCGACAACGCTCACCCGGAGGTGAAGGCGTGACCGTCACGACCGACCAGAAGTCCTCAGGCGGCGGCGAGGCCGCCGTGCCGCCCGAGGACCTGGTGACGCTCACCATCGACGGCGCGCAGATCAGCGTCCCCAAGGGCACGTTGGTCATCCGCGCCGCCGAACTGCTCGGCATCGAGATCCCCCGCTTCTGCGACCATCCGCTGCTCGACCCGGCCGGCGCCTGCCGCCAGTGCATCGTCGAGGTCGAGGGCCAGCGCAAGCCGATGGCGTCCTGCACGATCACGTGCACCGACGGCATGGTGGTCCGCAGCCAGCTCACTTCGCCGGTGGCCGAGAAGGCCCAGCGCGGAGTGATGGAACTCCTGCTGATCAACCACCCGTTGGACTGCCCGGTCTGCGACAAGGGCGGTGAGTGCCCGCTGCAGAACCAGGCCATGTCCACCGGTGACCCGGAGACCCGCTTCGAAGGGAAGAAGCGCACCTTCGCCAAGCCGGTGCCGGTCAACGCCGAGGTGCTGCTGGACCGCGAACGCTGCGTGCTCTGCGCCCGCTGCACCCGCTTCTCCAACCAGATCGCCGGCGACCCGATGATCGAACTGCTGGAACGCGGCGCGCTGCAGCAGGTCGGCACCGGTGAGGGCGACCCGCTGGTCTCCTACTTCTCCGGCAACACCATCCAGATCTGCCCGGTCGGCGCGCTCACCTCGGCCGCCTACCGGTTCCGCTCCCGCCCCTTCGACCTGGTCTCCTCGCCCTCGGTCTGCGAGCACTGCTCCGGCGGCTGCGCCACCCGCACCGACCACCGCAGGGGCAAGGTCATGCGGCGCCTCGCCGCCGACGACCCCGAGGTCAACGAGGAGTGGATCTGCGACAAGGGCCGCTTCGGCTTCCGCTACGCCCAGCGCCCCGACCGCCTCACCACCCCGCTCGTCCGCAACCCGGACAACGGAAAGCTGGAGCCGGCCAGTTGGCCCGAGGCACTGGAGGCCGCCGCACGCGGCCTCGCCGGTTCCCGGGGCCGCGCCGGAGTGCTCGCCGGCGGCCGCCTCACCCACGAGGACGCCTACGCCTACGCCAAGTTCGCCCGGATCGCGCTCGGCACCAACGACGTCGACTTCCGCGCCCGGCAACACAGCGCGGAGGAGGCCGACTTCCTCGCCGCGCACGTCGCGGGACGGGGCGTCGACCTGGGCGGCGACGGCGTCACCTACCGGGAGTTGGAGAAGGCGCCCGCCGTACTGCTCGTCGGCCTGGAGGCGGAGGAGGAGGCCCCCGGCGTCTTCCTGCGGCTGCGCAAGGCCCACCGCAAGCACGGCCAGCGCACCTTCGCCCTCGCCTCCCACGCCACCCGCGGCCTGACCAAGGCCGGTGGCACCCTGCTGCCCGCCGCGCCCGGCACCGAGACCGAGTGGCTGGACGCACTCGCCGGCGGCGTCGGCCTGGACGACGCCGGGGCGCGGGCCGCCGAGGCACTGCGCGCCGAGGGCGCCGTGGTCCTCGTCGGCGAACGGCTCGCCGCCGTGCCCGGCGCGCTCACCGCCGCACTCCGGTTCGCCACCGCCACCGGCGCGCGGCTCGTCTGGATCCCGCGCCGCGCCGGGGAACGCGCCGCGCTGGAGGCCGGCGCGATGCCCGGCCTGCTGCCCGGCGGGCGGCCCGCCACCGACCCGCGCGCCCGCGAGGAGACCGCCACCGCCTGGGGCGTGGCGGAACTCCCGCGCAGCGCCGGCCGGGACACCGGCCAGATCATCGAGGCCGCCGCCACCGGCGAACTCGCCGCGCTGCTCGTCGGCGGCGTCGAGGTCCGCGACCTGCCCGACCCGGCCCGCGCCCGCGAGGCGCTGGACGCGGTCGGCTTCCTCGTCAGCCTCGAACAGCGGCCCACCGAGGTCACCGACCGCGCCGACGTGGTGCTGCTGGACATCCAGATGCCGGTACTGGACGGCCTGTCGGCGCTGCCGGAGCTGCGCCGTGCGGTGCCCGGCGCGCGGCCGCTGATCCTCACCACGTTCGGCGAGCCGGAGAACGTGCTCGGAGCGCTGCGCGGCGGCGGCGCGGGCTTCCTGCTCAAGGACTCCGCGCCCGAGGAGCTGATCCGGGCCGTCCGCGCGGCGGCCTCCGGCGATGCCTATCTCTCCCCGGCCGCCACCCGGCACGTGATCGACAGCCTCGGCTCGGGCGAGCGGGACGACCGCGCCCGCCGCGCTCGCGACCGACTGGCCGATCTTGTCCCCCGCGAGCGCGAGGTGCTGGAGCTGCTGGGGGAGGGGTTGTCCAACGCCGAGATCGGCGTCCGGCTGCGGATGAGCGAGGCGACGGTGAAGTCGTACGTCAGCCGGATATTGGCGAAGCTCGGCTGTGCGAACCGGGTGCAGGCCGCGCTGCTCGCCCGCGACGCGGGTCTGGGCACCCGCTGACGCACACGCCCGCGGGGCCCGGCCGGGCCCCGCGGGCGTGACAGAAGGTCGCGATGCCGGTCAGTCCTCGCCGCCCGTGGTGGCGGAGGCGGCGGCCGCCGCCGGGTCGAGTTCGTCGGCGTAGTCTCCGGTGACCAGGTAGACGACGCGCCGCGCCACGGAGACCGCGTGGTCGGCGAACCGCTCGTAGTAGCGGCCGAGCAGCGTCACGTCGACGGCCGTTTCGATGCCGTGCTTCCAGCGGTCGTCCATCAGGTGCTGGAACAGCGTGCGGTGCAGGTCGTCCATCTTGTCGTCGTCCTGCTCCAACTGGAGCGCGAGGTCGACGTCCTTGGTGATGATGACCTCGGCGGCCTTGGCCATGAGGCGCTGCGCGAGGTGGCCCATCTCCAGGATGGTGGCCTGCAGGTCGCGCGGGACGGCGCTGTCCGGGAAGCGCAGCCTGGCGACCTTGGCGACGTGCTGCGCCAGGTCGCCGGAGCGCTCGAGGTCGGCGCTCATCCGGAGGGAGGTGACCACTATCCGCAGGTCGGTGGCGACGGGCTGCTGGCGGGCGAGCAGCTGGATGGCCCGGGTCTCCAGTTCGCGCTGGAGGTGGTCGACCTTGTCGTCGTTGGCGATGACGCTCTCGGCGAGGTTGAGGTCGGCGTCCAGCATCGCCGTCGTGGCCCGGCCGATGGCCGAGCCGACGAGCCGGGCCATCTCGACCAGGCTGTCGCTGATCGCGTCGAGTTCCTCGTGGTACGCGTCACGCATTGACTGTCCTTCCCTCGCATGGCGGCGGGCCAGTGTGGGGGCCGGTCGGGTCCGTGCCTCCCGCTTCCCCAAGCCTTGGGTGGTTATGCGTCCGGCTTCGACCCGCCAAGTGAACCACCTCCGACCTTCGGGTGAACTCTGGGACACCGGAACACGCCTCCCGGCGCACCGAAAGGATCGTGACTTTTGCCCCATTTTGCCAGTTCCCCAGTGAATCACCGCCGTCCTGCCGGTGAACTCTGCGGGACGAGTCCCGTCGCCGACCCTCTCCGGGCTGCCTTGCCCTTCCGAGACCCGCTTAACCTGGGGTCATGGACGTGAACGCGGCGGTCGCCGCAGTGGCAGCGCTGGTCGGTGTGTGCACCGGCGCGATCGCTGTACTGGCGTTCCGCTGGAGCGAGCGGGAGCAGCGGCGCCCCACCCGCAGCTCGCTGCACACCGCCGCCGTGCTGCCCCCCGGTGTCGACACGGTGCTCTCCGTCCTGCGCTCCTCCGCCGTCGTGCTCGACGAGGAGGACTCGGTGGTCAAGGCCAGCTCGGCAGCCTACGCCCTCGGCCTCGTCCGGGGCGGCAGGTTGGCCGTGGAGCCCATGCTCCAGATGGCCAGGGACACCCGCAGGGACGGCGAGATCCGCCAGGTCGAACTCGACCTCCCGCAGCGCGGCACGGGCCGCGGCGACCTGCTCGCCGTCTCGGCCCGGGTGGCGCCGCTGGGCTCCAGACTCGTCCTGCTGCTGGTGGAGGACCTCACCGAGGCCCGCCGGATCGAGGCGATCCGCCGGGACTTCGTGGCCAACGTCAGCCACGAGCTCAAGACTCCGGTGGGTGCGCTGTCGCTGCTGTCCGAAGCGGTGATGGACGCCTCCGACGACCCCGAGGCGGTCGAACGGTTCGCCGGCCGCATGCAGCACGAGGCCACCCGCCTCACCAACCTCGTCCAGGAACTCATCGACCTCTCCCGGGTGCAGAACGACGACCCGATGGAGGACTCCGAGCCCGTCGAGGTGCGGGCGCTCGTCAACGAGGCCACGGACCGCTGCCGGCAGGCCGCCACCGGCAAGCAGATCACCATCGCCGCCGGCGGCACCGACGACCTCCACGTCTGGGGCCACCGCGGCCAGCTCGCCGCGGCCCTGGGCAACCTGGTGGAGAACGCCGTCAACTACTCGCCGCCGCGCACCCGGGTCGGCATCGCCGCCCGCCGGGTCCGCGAGGCCGGCGGCGACATGATCGAGATCGCCGTCACCGACCAGGGCATCGGCATCTCCGAGCGGGACAAGGACCGGATCTTCGAGCGGTTCTACCGCGTCGACCCGGCCAGGTCCCGGGCGACCGGAGGCACCGGCCTCGGCCTCGCCATCGTCAAGCACGTGGCCGCCTCGCACGGCGGGGAGGTCACGGTGTGGAGCTCGGAGGGCCAGGGCTCCACGTTCACCCTCCGGCTGCCGGAGGCCGGCAGCGCCCGCGAGCGGGCCGAGGAGAACCGGCGCAACCGGAACCGGCTCAGCGGCGCCCTCCAGGAGCCGGCCGCCTACGGCGACACCGCCGACCCCGACGACGACGGCGTCCTCCACGGCCCGGACACCGTCCGGGGGGCGGGCGGCCCCGACGGTGACGGAGAGGCCGAACCGGAGCACACCCGCGCGGACCGGTCGGTCGACCGGGCCGTCACCGCCACCATCGAGCCGCACCACGCAGGGTCGGACCGGTCGCAGCCGGCCGACCGTGCTCCACACCGGGGGTCGTACCCGACCTTCACCCATGACCGATTCTCAGCCCCGGAGGTCCTTCCGTGACCCGAGTGCTCGTTGTCGAGGACGAGGAATCGTTCAGCGACGCGCTGTCGTACATGCTCCGCAAGGAAGGATTCGAAGTCGCCATCGCGGCGACGGGGCCGGACGGCCTCGACGAGTTCGAGCGCAACGGCGCAGACCTCGTACTGCTCGACCTGATGCTGCCCGGCCTGCCCGGCACGGAGGTGTGCCGCCAACTGCGCAGCCGCAGCAACGTCCCGGTCATCATGGTGACCGCCAAGGACAGTGAGATCGACAAGGTCGTGGGCCTGGAGATAGGGGCCGACGACTACGTGACCAAGCCGTTCTCCTCCCGTGAGCTGGTCGCCCGCATCCGGGCCGTGCTGCGGCGCCGCGGCGAGCCGGAGGAGACGGCCCCGGCGGCCCTGGAGGCCGGACCGGTCCGGATGGACGTCGACCGCCACGTCGTCACCGTCGCGGGCGGCAAGATCGACCTGCCGCTCAAGGAGTTCGACCTGCTGGAGATGCTGCTGCGCAACGCGGGCCGGGTGCTGACCCGGATGCAGCTCATCGACCGGGTCTGGGGCGCCGACTACGTCGGTGACACCAAGACGCTCGACGTGCACGTGAAGCGCCTGCGGGCGAAGATCGAGCCGGACCCGGGCGCCCCGCGCTACCTGGTGACCGTGCGCGGCCTGGGCTACAAGTTCGAGCCGTAGGCCGCCGAGCGCAAGCCGCCACCGGCCGTGAGCCGTCGGCCGTGAGGCGCCGCAGGCATGACCGAGGGCCGTGACCCATGACCGAGGGCCGTGACCGGGGTGACCCGGGCACGGCCCTCGACGTGGTCCGCCCCCGGGTCCGTGACCCGGGGGCGGAAGGTGGCTCAGCTGCTCGGAGTGGCCTCGGCGCCCTCGGCGGCGCCGTCCTGGTTCTCGGCGCCCTCAGCGCCTTCGGCTCCCTGCGCGTCCTGCTGGCCCTCGGCGTTGTCGCCGGCGGCGCCGTCCTGGTCACCGGCGTTGCCGTCCTGCCCGGCGTCCTCGCGGTTGTCGTCGCCGGACTTGTCGTCGCCGGACTTCTCGTCGGCGGGCGCGGCCTGCGGCGTCGGACCCCAGTCGGCGTACTGGCGGGTCGCCGGGACGACCAGAGCCCAGGTGCTGAGCTTGCCGGTCTCGCTCAGCACGAAGGACACGCGCTGCTCGTTGCCGTCGGCGACGTCCTTCGGGTCGTTGACGACGGCCATGGCGTTGCCCTCGCCGCCCAGCATCAGCGAGCCGCCGGCCGGTACGACCAGCTTCCCGCCCTCGGCGGGCGTCAGTTCGACGTCACCGGCGCCTTCGACGGTGAGGGAGCGCAGCGTCTCGTCCTCGGTACCGCTGTTGAAGATCCGGGCGGAGACGACCGCCGGGCCCTCCCCCTCCTCGGGTGTGATGACGACGATGTTCTCGATCTTGATGTTGTCGACGCTGACCGAAGCGCTGCTGGGCCTCACGTCCTGCGTCTGGGCGTTGAACCCGGCGCCGCAGGCGCCAAGCGAAAGGGTCGAGAGCGCGATGACGGTGGCGGCGACGACGCCGCGTCGAAGGCTGCTGCTCACGGCGGCGGCATCTCCTAGCGGTGAGAAGAACAGTGGGGCGTGACCAGTCCGGGGTGAACTGATCAAAGGTCTGTCAGCGGCTCAGGGTACCCACTCGCCCTTCGTCGCCCTCAGGCGACCCACCCCCTGCGTCCACCTGATCGGTTTGTGTCAACCGAGTGTGGATGTGACACCTGTGCGGGGGGTGGTCCGGGCTGTGGGTGGACGAGGTGCCTCGGGTGAACGCGTGCGGGGTGACGTGCGAGGTTCCCGGAGGTGAATGCCCCTCCGGGAGGGCGGGGGAGCGGCCGGCGGATTCCCGAAGCGAATAGCGAGGGCGCGGGAATTCGTTCCGCGGGCCGCGCGGTGAGTGCCGGCGGAGCTTGCCCGGGTCAAACGATCATCGGTGTCTTGATCAATTAACTCCGGCCAATCCACGGCCACTTGATTCCCGGCAAATCGGACTTTCGTGCCCTCTTGTGGCCCCTCGTCCGCCTGGTGGTGGGACGGTTTTGATGCGCCCCGACAGTGGCCCCGACCTGCGAATTCCCTCGCCTCCGGGCGGGTCGCAGCACGCTCCGGGCGCTGTTGTCAAGCCCCGAGATATGGCCTGACCTGCGGAAACGCCATTCAGGAGACGCCGTTCCCGTGCTACCCTGGATAGTCACGGAAGGGGTACCTGTCACATGACGTTCAAGGTTGGCGACACCGTGGTCTATCCCCATCACGGGGCCGCGCTGATCGAGGCAATCGAAACTCGTCAGATCAAAGGCGTGGACAAGACCTACTTGGTCCTGAAGGTCGCTCAAGGCGATCTAGAGGTTCGTGTACCCGCAGAAAACGCAGAGCTTGTCGGTGTGCGCGACGTGGTCGGTCAGGACGGTCTGGACCGGGTCTTCGAGGTACTGCGCGCGCCGTACGCCGAGGAGCCCACCAACTGGTCCCGGCGTTACAAGGCGAACCTGGAGAAGCTGGCGTCCGGTGACGTCATCAAGGTCGCCGAGGTCGTACGCGACCTGTGGCGGCGCGAGCGTGAGCGTGGTCTGTCGGCAGGCGAGAAGCGCATGCTCGCCAAGGCGCGTCAGATCCTGGTCAGCGAGCTTGCGCTCGCCGAGAACACCAACGAGGACAAGGCCGAGGCCCTGCTCGACGAGGTCCTCTCCTCCTGACCCGCCGATCCTGATCCGCCGAAGGATCGAGAAGCGGCGCTCGTGAACACGACGGCGCCTGGACGGCCGACCGCCCCGGTCGATGCCGACAGGCGCCGCGCCGCGCTCGCAAGCGCCCGCCCCTCGTGTCGTACGTCCTCGTGTCGTATGTCTTCCGCGGTCGTTCCGTTCGTCTTCCGTGTTCCGGGCTCGCCGTCGGCTCCTGCCGACGGCGAGCCGCGGGCGTGCGAGACGGCGCGACGCGGAGGGACGTACGCACGCGAAAGCGCCGCGATCGTGTGGAACGGGTGTACCCACGGGCGACGCGTCCATCGCTTCCCGACGCCCGCAGGTGTCCGTCGGCGTGTCCGTCGGCCGCCGACTCGAGAGCGGTGGCCGTACGCACCGGTTGACGGTGATCCGCCGGGCCTCGGCCGGCTGAGCGTCGTCACGGAAGGGCTGCTCAGCCGTACCACCCGGCACGCTCTGGCCATACCCAGACCCGGCGGGTGGACAAACCTGCCCGTCACACAAACCTGAACGAGCGACTGATGTCCGACGAAACGCGCAACCCGTCCCGCCCGGCCGGTGACCCGCGCACGGCCGCCGTCATCCCCGCCGCCGGTCGCGGCACCCGGCTCGGCCCCGGCACGCCCAAGGCCCTCCGCCCGCTCGGCGGCATCCCGATGCTCGTGCACGCCGTCCGCGCCATGGCCAGAGCCCGCACGGTCGGGCTGGTCGTCGTGGTCGCCCCGCCGGACGGTGTGGCCGAGACCCGCCGGCTGCTCGACGCCCACCCGCTGCCGGACTCCGAGTCCGCCGAGCTGCTGGTCGTGCCCGGTGGCGACAACCGGCAGCGCTCGGTCCGCCGGGGCGTCGAGGCCCTGCCGCCGGACGTCGAGATCGTGCTCGTGCACGACGCGGCGCGCCCGCTGGTGCCCGTCGACACCGTCGAGGACGTGATCGCGGCGGTCCGCGACGGCGCGCCCGCGGTGGTCCCCGCGCTGCCGCTGAGCGACACCGTCAAGGAGGTCGAGCCGAGCGCGCCCGAGCGCGTCGTCGGCACTCCGGACCGCGCCCGGCTGCGTGCGGTGCAGACCCCCCAGGGCTTCGACCGGGACGTGCTCGCCGCCGCGCACCGCCGCGTCACGGACGAGGGCGACGGCGCCACCGACGACGCCGGAATGGTCGAACGCCTCGGCCACGATGTCCGACTGGTGCCCGGCCACGAGGAGGCGTTCAAGGTCACCCGGCCGCTCGACCTGGTACTCGCCGAGGCCGTACTCGCCCGCAGGAGGGCCACCGATGGTTTCTGACCCGACCGACACCCCGGCTGCCCCCGGCGCCCCCGCCGTGCTGCCGCTGACCGGTATCGGCACCGACGTGCACGCCTTCGAGCAGGGCCGTGAGCTGTGGTGCGCGGGTCTGCTCTGGGACGAGAAGGCATCCGGCGGCTTCGGCCTCGCCGGCCACTCCGACGGCGACGTCGCCGCGCACGCCGCCTGCGACGCCCTCTTCTCCGCCGCCGGCCTCGGCGACCTCGGCGAGCACTTCGGCACCTCACGCCCCGAGTGGGCCGGCGCGTCCGGCGTCGCGCTGCTCACCGAGGCCGCGCGCATCGTGCGGGCGGCGGGCTTCGAGATCGGCAACGTCGCCATCCAGGTCGTCGGCGTCCGCCCCAAGATCGGCAAGCGGCGGGCGGAGGCCCAGCGGGTGCTCTCCGCCGCCGTCGGCGCGCCCGTCTCGGTCTCCGGCACGACGACGGACGGCCTCGGGCTGACCGGACGGGCGGAGGGCCTGGCGGCCGTCGCCACCGCACTGGTCGTCCCCGCCGGCCGCTGAACCGGGCCGCCCGCTCCCGCTGAACCGGGCCGTCCGCTCCCGCTGAACCGGTCGGGCCGCCCCTTCACCGAGGGAGTAGAGGGGACGGCGTGTCCGAGATTCACCCTCACGGGTGGGTGTCGAACGGGTCCGACGGAGGTACACGCTCCGACAGGCCCACAAGCAGCAGCCCGGGACGCCGACCAGCAGAGGGGACCGCCGTGCGCACCACCCTGTCCGAGGACCTCAAGCGCCTGCTCGACGGGACGGTGTTCGTCACCCTCGTCACCATCCAGCCCGACGGCAGCCCCCAGGGCTCCCCGGTCTGGGTGAAACGGGACGGCGACGACGTCCTGATCTCCACCGTCGTCGGCCGCCGCAAGACGAGGAACATGGAACGCGACCCACGCGTCACCGTGGTCGTGCAACCCGCCGACGAGCCGTACCACTACGCCGAGATCCGGGGCACGGCGGAGCTGACCACCGAGGGCGGCCAGGAGCTCATCGACGAGCTGTCGAAGAAGTACACCGGCAGGCCGTACGGCGAGTTCAATCCGCGGGCCGCGGACGAGCCGGCCAGGGTCGTCGTCCGGATCACGCCGCGCAAGGTCGTCGGCCGCGGCGACCTCGCCTGAGCACCGCCGCCCGGCGGGGGCGGCTGGCGTGAGCCCCGCCCGGCTTCCACTACCCTTGTCGGGTGACCATTCGGCTGTACGACACCAGCACCCGCAGGCTCCGTGACTTCGCCCCGCTGATCCCGGGCCGCGTCTCGATCTACCTGTGTGGCGCGACCGTGCAGTCCCAGCCGCACATCGGCCACATCCGCTCCGGCCTGAACTTCGACATCATCCGCCGCTGGTTCGCCCACCGCGGCTACGACGTCACGTTCGTCCGGAACGTGACGGACATCGACGACAAGATCATCGCCAAGTCGGTCGAGCAGGGCCGACCCTGGTGGGCGATCGGCTACGAGAACGAGCGCGCCTTCAACGACGGTTACGACGCGCTCGGCTGCCTGCCGCCCACCTACGAGCCGCGCGCGACCGGCCACGTGCCGGAGATGATCGAGATGATGCGCGGACTGATCGACCGCGGTCACGCCTACGCGGCCGACGGCAACGTCTACTTCGACGTCCGCTCCTACGCCGACTACCTCTCGCTCTCCGGCCAGGAGCTCGACAACCTGCGCCAGCCGGCGGGCGAGGGCGAGACCGGCAAGCGGGACCCGCGCGACTTCGCCATGTGGAAGGCCGCCAAGGCCGGCGAACCACGGTGGGACACCCCCTGGGGCCCCGGCCGTCCCGGCTGGCACCTGGAGTGCTCGGCCATGGCCCACAAGTACCTCGGTCCGGCCTTCGACATCCACGGCGGCGGCGTCGACCTGGTCTTCCCGCACCACGAGAACGAGATCGCCCAGTCGAAGGCCTACGGCGACGACTTCGCCGCGCACTGGCTGCACAACGCCTGGGTGACGCTCAGCGGCGAGAAGATGAGCAAGTCGCTCGGCAACTCGGTGCTCGTCGCCGAGATGGTCCGCACCTGGCGTCCCATCGTGCTGCGCTACTACCTCGGCACCCCGCACTACCGGTCGATGATCGAGTACAGCCCCGAGGCGCTGCGCGAGGCGGAGACCGCGTTCTCCCGCATCGAGGGCTTCGTCCAGCGCGCCGTGGAGCAGGTCGGCGAGGTCGAACCGGCCGCCGAGGTACCCGCCGAGTTCGCCGCAGCGATGGACGAGGACTTCGGCGTCCCCCAGGCGATGGCCGTCGTCCACAACACCGTCCGGCACGGCAACGCCGCCCTCGGCGCGGACGACAAGGACGCCACCGCCACCGCCCTCGCCGAACTGCGCGCCATGCTCGGCGTGCTCGGCCTCGACCCGCTCGACGCACACTGGAGTGCGGCCGGCGACGGGCAGAGCGAGGAACTGCACGACGTCGTCGACTCCCTCGTCCGCCTCGTACTGGAACAGCGGCAGGCGGCCCGCGCCCGCAAGGACTACGCCACCGCCGACGCCATCCGCGACGAACTCCAGCGCTCCGGCCTCGTCATCGAGGACACCCCGGCCGGCCCCCGCTGGGAGCTGGGACGCCACTGACGTCCCGGGCGTCCCGGCCCCGGCGGCCCCACCCGGCCGCCACCCACAGACTTCACGAACACCGAAAGACGAGGACCACCTCATGGCCGGCAACAGCCAGCGGCGCAACCGCCGCACGTCCAACAAGAAGGGCGCGCAGGTAGGCAGCGGCGGCAAGCGGCGCCGCAGCCTGGAGGGCAAGGGCCCCACCCCGCCCGCCGAGATGCGCAAGGGCCACGCCAAGC
>NZ_VJYK02000098.1 GCF_007097205.2 Streptomyces alkaliterrae | reverse complement strand
CGGCGGGGTGGCTCAGTCGCCGAAGACCGCCCGGTAGGGGCTGATGCCGTCGCTGATGCTCACGCCCTGGAGGTGCGAGGTCTTGAACATGGGGTAGTTGGCCTCGCCGAAGACGCCGCCGGTCAGCCCGGTGCCGCCATGGCTGGGCAGGTACGGCAGGAAGCCGATGTGCGAGTCGTTCACCTTCAGCAGGCCGCCGTTGGTGGTGCGGCTGACGAAGGTGTTGATGACACGCGGCGAGCGCGACCACAGCGAGTTGCGCAGCCCGTAGGCGTTGGAGTTCACGAAGTTCACGAACGTCTCGCGCAGTTCGTCCGCCGGGGCCGGCTCCACGGAGACGATCGGCAGCAGCGGGAAGAACGTCTCCTGCATCACGGCCTCGATCCGACGGCCGCGTTCCAGGCCCTCCACCCGCAGCACCGTCGGCTCCAGGAAGACACCGGTCTCCGAACGGGTGCCGTCGACCTCCGTGCGGTGCCCGCCGCACACCAGCTCCGCGCCCTCGTCCAGCGCCTGCCGCAGCAGCCCGAAGAACCGCTCGCTCCGCCGCACCGGCGAGAGCAGCACCCCCTCGTCCTGCGGGAAGCCCGGCCGGATGCCCCTGACCTTCTCCCGCACCTCCGCGATCAGGTCGTCCACGATCTCCGGGTGCGCGAGCACGGTGTTGGGCACCATGCAGATCTGGCCCGAACCGTAGAACGACTCGGTGATCGCCTCGGCGGCCAGCGACAGGTCGGCGTCCTTCCAGACCACGATCGTGTCGTTGCCGGCCAGCTCCAGGATGGGCTTCTTGCCCGCCGCGATGCAGCGCTCCTGGAGCTTCAGGCCCTGCTCGCTGCCGCCGATGTAGAAGATGTCGTTCACCAGCGGGCTCTCCACCCACAGGTCCATCGTGCTGCGGGCGTTGCCGCAGACGATGTTCAACGTGCCGGGCGGCGCGCCGACCTTCTCCAGCAGCGGCGCCACCAGGTCCCGCAGCACGTACATCGTGCTGAGCGCGATGCTGCGCGGCGCCCGCACCACGACGGCGTTGCCGGCCATCAGCGCGAGCACCGCGAGGGCGGCGCTGGGAGCGGGGGCGTTCTGCGGCGGGTTCAGGCACACCACGCCGTCCGGCTGGCGGTGCGAGATCAGCGTGCGGCCCTGGTACTCGCACTCGGTGTACATCCGCTTGCGGTACCAGTGGCAGCTCTCCCGGCTGTAGACCTCCAGCAGGCAGCTCAGCTCCCAGCGGGCCAGCTTCACCGGGTGCGCCTCGGCGACCAGCATGTCCAGGAACTCCTGGCGGTGCTCGATCAGCGCCTCCCGGAACAGCTCGCCCAGCCGCATCCGCTCGTCCAGCGGGACGGCGGCCCAGAGCGGCGCCGCCTCGGCGGCGGCCTCCAGCGCCAGCCGGTTCTCCTCCTCGCTGGCCACCGCCACCCGGCCCACCACGTAGGGGTGTTCGGCGGCGGCCGACTCCGGGTCCCGCTCCAACTCCCGCTTGAGCGAGACGCTGGTGAAGACGTCCTCCAGCAGGGAGCGCGAACTGATGGTGTACACCCAGGCGTTGTTGGGCAGATCCGCACCGCCCACATAGGACTGGTAGCTCAGCAGCGGACTACTCCGCCGACGGCCGGTCTCCTCCCGGTCCTCCCCGGTGTCCTCAAGGACGGCGACCTTTGCATTTCCGTTCGGAAACATGACAACTGCCTCCTCATCGCCTGGCAAATGTCGGCCAGCGCGTGTTCGAGCGTGTCAGTGGGCTCTTACCAGGGACTGACACGGGCCTGACTGGAATGGGTGGATGAACAGCGGAGAAGAAGTGCGGAGACGGATTGTGGAAAACCCCTGGAAGACTTCCGGGAAACGGAGCACGCGGAGCCTGTTCACGGCCGGAGCGCGGCCTCGATCCACTCGCGCAGCTCCGGGGCCGGCATCCGGTGCAGCCGCGTCACCCGGCCCGCGACGTCCGGCCGGCCGCCCAGCGACACGAACTTCTCCCGGACCATCCGGGAGTGGAAGCGACGGGTCTCCGGGCCCGCGCCGCCGACCGGGATCAGCCGCTCCCGGCTGAGTTCCCGCCCGTCCCGCAGCCGGACCGTGACACGGGCGCCGGTCGCCTTCGTGGCCCGGGTGAAGTCCTCGCCGCCCGGCCGCTCCCGGTCCAGCAGCTCCACCAGCGAGGCGCCGCCGAAGTCGCGCAGCCACGCCTCGCCGTCCGCGCCCGCCTGCCGCAGCGCCTCCCCGAACGGGGCCTCCGAGCGCAGCAGCTCGCGGGTCATGTCGACGTCGTGGACCAGCCGGACCTTCTCCGCCAGCGCCCAGCGCGCCGGGTCCTCCAGCGCCGGCGCGGCGAAGTCGTCCACCGAGAAGGCGCCGTCCAGCAGCGTCGTCGCCACCGGGTACGGCACGTGCAGCACCAGCGCGCCCTGCGGCGAGCCCGGCCCCGACACGTAGCGCTCCGCGTGCCGGCCGGCGAACAGCGTGTACAGCGACGCCTCGACGACGATCTCCTCGACGTCGTCCGGCGTCAGCGGGCGCAGCACGTGGTGCAGGTCGGCGGCGCAGTCCACGGCGGCGTCGATGCCCGGGCCGCCGGGGTGCATCTTGAACGACAGCGTCTCGGTGTGCCATCGCCGGCCGAGGCCGGCGGTGGCCGCGCCGGGCAGCGGCACGCTCGCGAAGCGGGCCAGGAAGCCGTCCGGGTGCTCGATCAGGTCCGGCGCGCCGAGCAGTCCGGCGCGGGCCGCGTCGCAGGCGTCCATCGCGGTGCGGACCGGGGTGAAGGTGTTCAGCAGTCGCGCGTCGCTGGCCAGGAACGCCCGCATGAGCGGCCAGTTCGGCATGCCGAAGGCCAGCCCGAACGCGTTCTGCCACACCTCGGCCGGCGCCTGCTCGCAGGCGAGCCGCCCGGCGACGGCACCGGCCAGGTGCGTGTGCACGGCGCTCTGCCCGCGCAGCGGGCCCAGCGTGGCGGCGGCGGTGATCCGGGCCGCGCACTCGTTCGCCACGACGACGGCCGTCAGCAGCCCGAGGCCGTCCAGCCGGTAGGCGTGGGCATAGGCGAGCGGCACGGCGACCGTGGAGTTCGAGAGGTGGCCGGCGTACGCGGTGTCGTCGAGGTTCAGCCAGGAACCCAGCCCCGCGAGCACCCCGGCCGACATCCGCGGATCGTCCTGCAGCGGGCGTCCGAAGGCCGCCGTCAGGCGCTGCCCGAGCGGATGCGCGGCCCCCGCCCGCACCGACGCCACCTGCGAGAGCACCTGGCTCGCCGCCAGCTTCAGCACCCGGCAGGGGATCATCTCCGGACGCACCGCGGCGGCCCACGCGGCCAGTCTCTCCAGTGCCGGGCCGTGCGCGTCGCCCGGTTCCGGCGGGGGATCGACACCCCATTCCGAACACAGCGCCTGCACCAGGTTGGTGCTCAGCAGTCTGGCCACGCGGGACCGCCCCCTGTCGGTTTGTCCTGCCGGTGGTCATGGGCGCGCCCACCGTGCGGGCGGCGGCTGACCCGCCGCTTACCCGCCCCTGACAGCGCGTTGATATTCCGCGAATTCACCGGAACCTCGTCACATCCGCTTGTCGCCACGGCCCGTCGGTGCTCTACTCCGAAATCGGCGCGGCACGTTGGGAGAGGCGGCGTGGAACGGCGCCATCAGGCAGCGCCGGAAGGAACTCCACCAGCAGCGTGAAATGGCGGAAGAGGATCGAGCATGACGGTAGCGACAGCGAACAACGACCAGATCCTGGATGCCATCCGCAGGCATACCCAGGCGGACAACCCCTCCGCGTTCCTGGCGGTCAACGAGGAGACCTCGCGGTTCGTCCAGCCCGACCTGGACGGCGCGGTCTGCTACCGGGCCGCCGGCGGCTTCCTCGTCCAGTTCGGCGGGCCCTTCGCCGCCGACGCCGACCGGGTCGAACTGCTCCGGCGCTTCCTGGAGTTCGCCCGCGAACAGGACCGCACGGTCGTCGGCGTGCAGCTCGCGCGGTACGACGCCGAGCTGTACGTCGAGCACGGCTTCACGGTCAACCAGGTAGGCGCCTCCTACGCCGTCGACCTCGCGGAACACACCCTGCGCGGCACCCGCTTCATGCAGCTCCGCAACAAGATCTCCCGCTCCTTCCGCGCCGGGCTCGTCGTCGAGGAGGTCGACGCGACCGAACACCGCGACGCCGTCGCCGAGATCGACGCCGCCTGGCTCGGCACCAAGGGCGAGCACGCGCGGCCGCTGGAGTTCCTCGTCGGCCAGACCGGCGGCTGGGCCCAGCAGCACCGGCGGCTCTTCCTCGGCAGCATCGAGGGACGGCCCACCGGCTACATCTCCTACTCCCCGGTGTACGGCACCCGGGCCGGCTGGATGCACGACCTCAGCCGGCGGCTCCCCGGCGGCCCGCCCGGAGTGATGGAGGCGATCAACGCGACCGCCATCGAGAAGTTCTCGGCGGAGGGCGCGGGCTGGCTGCACTTCGGCTTCACCCCGTTCACCGGCCTCGCCGAGGAACACGAACTGCCCGGCCGCAGCAGCGCCTTCCAGTGGTTCATGCACCACCTGTGGGAGCACGGCGAGGCCGTCTACCCGGCGAGGACCCAGCTCTCCTACAAGGAGAAGTGGGCCCCCCACACCGTCCTCCCGGAGTACGTCGCGTTCCAGGGCAGCGCCGACCTCGGCGCGTTCGCCCACGTCTTCCGCGCCGCCAACGCCTTCTGAGAGAGGGAGTCAGCCATGTCCGAGACCACAGTGAGCCCCGCGACGCCCCCCACCGCACTGCCGCCGCGGCCGGACGTCTCCGCGCTGCAACAGGCCGTCGTCGAGACGTTCTTCGGCATCATCCAGGCCCCCGACGACCCCGAGGCCCTGGCCGGTGGCGCCCGGGTCCTCGCCGAACTCGACGCCGCGCTGGACGGCTGACGCCGTCCGGCCACCCGGCCACCCGACAGGCCGTCGGGCGGCCGGACCGACGGCAACGGGCCCGGGGCCGGAGCGGTACGACGCTCCGGCCCCGGGCCCGTTGTCGGTGCCGTGTGGCAACGTCCTCGCCATGAGCTACGACCTGGCCGTGTGGGAGGGCGAGCGGCCGGCGGACGACAAGGCCGCCGGGCTCGTCTTCGAGGAGCTGTACGACCGCTTGGTGGACACGGACGTCGACCTCCCGCCCACCGAGCGCATAGCGGCCTACGTCGCCGCGCTGCTGGCGCGCTGGTGCGACCTCGACGAGGACGAGGAGGACACCTCGCCCTGGTCGAGCAGCCCGCTGATCAACGAGGCGAGCGGCCCGCTGGTCTACTTCCCCATGCGCTTCTCCATGGCGGACGAGGCATCCGCCTTCGCCGCCGAGCTCGCCCGGTCGATGGGCCTCGTGTGCTACGACCCGCAGACGGAGCGGCTCCGGGCCTGATGGGAGCGCCGCCGGCCCCGCCGGGGCCGTCAGCGGCCGGCGGGGGCCAGGGCGGGGGTGTTGTCCGCGGCGCTGCGGAGCCAGGGCGCGTGGCGGAGGATGCACTCCTCCAGTTTGCGCAGGTCGGGAGTGGGGTCGATGCCCAGCTCGTCGCCGAGCCGGTCGCGGGTGCGGCGGTAGACGGTCAGCGCCTCCGCCTGCCGGCCGGACCGGTAGAGCGCGAGCATGAGCTGGGCGCAGAAGCGCTCCCGCAGCGGGTTGGCGCGGTGCGCCTCGTACAACTCGCCGAGCAGCGAAGCGTGTCGACCCAGCGAGATCTCCGCGTCGAACAGTGTCTCCAACGCCTGGAGGCGCAGCTCGTTGTAGCGGGTCGCGGCGCACTCGCTCAGCAGGCCGCCGAAGTTCCCGCCGAACACCGGCCCGCGCCACAGCGGCAGCGCGGAGCGCAGTGCGTCGACGGCCTTCTCCGGCTCCGACTCGCGCAGCGCGGCCGCCTCGACGACGGCGTCCCGGAAGTCGGTCGCGTCAAGACGCGCGTCGCCGAGCACCAGCTGGTAGCCGTGCGAGAAGCTGACCAGCCGGGTGCCGCCGGCGTCGCCGCCGATCGAGCGCAGCCACTTGCGGAGGCGACTGATGTGCGCCTGGAGGGCGTTGACCACTCCGGTGGGCACGTCCTCGCCCCACACCTCCTCCACGAGCGCGCCGTGCGAGACGGTCCGCTCCTCGCTCACCAGCAGTGCCTGGAGCAGCACCCGCTTGGAGACGCCGCTGACCTCGTGGACACCGGTAGGACTGTGGACCTGAAGTCCGCCTAGGATTTCAAAGTTCAGCACGCGGGCCTCCCCGTTAAGGACTGCGCCCAGCGTGCTCGGCCCGAACGGGAGTCTCACCGCTCGCCGCCGACTCCGTCAGGTACCGGGGGCATGAGCCCGGGGCCCGCCGGTAGACCGCTCGCGGGCGGGATACGGACATGACGAGGTACCGGCGCACGAGAGCGCTTTCAGTAGTGCGCCGCACGGCGTGCGCCGGTCGTCAGTGTCATGTCAGCGAGCGGTCAGAACGGTCCGGCACAGTCTTACCTGTCACCGGGAAGGGGCGCCAGCCCCCGGGGAAGACGAGGAGAGGTACCCGAAGCGGCCCAACGGGGTCCGGGTGCTTCCGGGCATCTGGTCGGGTCTTCACGGCCCGCGCAGGTTCGAATCCTGCCCTCTCCGCTCTCTTCCCCGGTGTCGTGGAGAGGTACCCGAAGTGGCCCAACGGGGTCCGGGTGCTTCCGGGCATCTGGTCGGGTCCTCGCGGCCCGCGCAGGTTCGAATCCTGCCCTCTCCGCTCTCCTTTCCGCTTCCGCGGAGAGGCACCCGAGCGACCGGGTCGGCGGCAGCCGCGGCCGGTGGCGCCGGACCGGTGCCACCGACCGCGAGGAGAAGTGATGGACCGTAACCGCCCGCCCGTGACGCCCCCGTCCCGGGCGATCGTCGTCGCCAACCCCGCTTCCGGCAGCCACAGTCCACGGCTGCTCCGCGAGGTCGCCGAACTCTGCGGCTCGGCGCTCGCCCACGTCGAGACGTACCTGACCACCGCGCCCGGCGACGCCACCCGCGCCGTCCGGCACGCCGTGCGGGAACGCCCGGGCCCCCGGCCCGACCTCGTCGTGGCCGTCGGCGGCGACGGCACGGTGCGCGAGGTCGTCCAGGGTCTGGCCGGCGCGGCCGACGGGCCCGGCGTACACCGCGAGACCTCGCCCGCCGCGCTCGCGATCGTGCCCGGCGGCACCGGCAACTCCGGCTACCGGATGATCTGGGGCGACCGCCCCTGGGACGAGGCGCTGAAGGCCGTCGTCACCGACCCCGGCGGCAGCGCCCGTGTCCGCCGCCTCGACCTCGCGCTCCTCGCGGAGACCGGCAACCTCGTCTTCCTCGGCGCGTGCAGCGGCGTCATCGCCGACGCACTGCCCACCGCACGCACGATCCCGCTGCACGGCCGCGCCCGCTACGCCCGGGCGTTCGCCCAGACCGCCGAGGACTACCCGCCCTACCCGGGCCGGGTCACCGTGGACGGCGAGGTCGTCCACGAGGGGCCGACCGTCCTCGCCAACGTCGGCGGCGGGCGCTACCGCGGCGGCCAGTACGAGGTGCTGCCGCACTCGGAGCTCGACGACGGCCTGCTCGACGTCTGCGCCATCGGCGGCGAGATCCCCGCCGTCGACGTCCCCGAGCTGACCCGCACCGCGTCCCACCTCGCGCACCCGGCCACCGCCTACGCGCGCGGCCGCACCATCGTCGTCGAACGACTCGACGGCGCCCGGCTGCCGCTGGAACACGACGGCGAGTACCAGGAGACCATCGGCGCCCGCGCCACCTTCACCGTCCAGCCGCACGCCCTCCCCACCTGGGCGCCGACGGACTGACCCGCGCGGACCTGACGGAGTCACAGTTCCGGCGTTGTGACACGAGGCCCGCCGAACGGAGACTCGGGACATCCCAGGAGGGATCGACCGACCCGGCAACACGGAGGAGTTTGACATGGCCGACCTGAACGCGGTCGTCGCGCGTTACCTGGACGTCTGGAACGAGGCCGACGCCGACCGGCGCGCGAAGGCCATCGGCGAGCTCTTCACCGAGAACGCCGTCTACACCGACCCGCTGGCCGACGTCTCCGGACACGACGGCGTGGGCGCCGTCATCGCGGGCGCCCAGGAGCAGTTCGCCGGTCTCCGCTTCGAGCAGCTCGGCGACGTCGACGCCCACCACAACATCGCCCGCTTCCGCTGGGGCCTCGTGACCGAGCCCGGCGCCGAGCCGATCGCCATCGGCTTCGACGTCGCGGTCACCACCGAGGACGGACGCATCGACCGCGTCTACGGCTTCCTCGACAAGGTCCCCGGCGCGTAAGGCGCGTAAGGCGCGCGAGGCGCCTTGCGGCGCCTGAGGCGCCCCGCGAACCCGGACCGGACGGGGCCGGGCCCGACATCCCCCGACGGGCCGGACCGTCCGCCCCCGGACCGCCCTGGGCGGTCGCCCCCACCGCGCACCCGGTGGAAGCGACCGCCCAGTGGTGTGTCCGGCGGACGCCGGTACCGCCGACGTCAGTCCAGCACGCCGGCCTCGCGGGCGGCCTCGAGCCACTGCGGGAACTCGGCCGTCAGCGCCTCGTAGAGGTCCTGGTCCGACAGCTCGCGCGGCTCCAGACCGGCGTGGAAGAACCCCGCGTTGTCCACCTTCCGGCGCTCCGGCACCGGCAGCCCGGAGTCCAGCTTGCGCAGGAAGTTCAGACCCGCCGAGCGCGGATCGCCGAAGCCGACGAACTGCCAGAACAGCGGCTTGTCCGCGACCTCGCACAGCGCCTTCTCGGCCGCCGGGCGGGACGTGGGCGCGCCGTCCGTCTGGAAGACCACCAGCGCCGGGTCCGTCGCGCCCGAGCGCTCGTAGTGCTCGACGACGGCCTCGATGGCCCGGTGGTAGTTCGTCCGGCCCATGTGCCCGTAGGAGCCGTGCAGCTCCTCGACCCGGCCCCGGTAGTTCTCCAGGTCGACGTCGGCGGTGCCGTCGATGTCGGTGGAGAAGAACACCACCGGCACGGTCCCGTCGTCGTCGAGGTGCGCCGAGAGGCCGAGCACCTGCTCGGCGAGGTGCTGGACCGTGCCGTCCTTGTAGTAGCGGCGCATGGAACCGGAGCGGTCCAGGACGAGGTAGACGGCCGCCCGCCGACCGGCCAGGCCGTGCTTCTCCAGCGACACGGCCGCCGCCTTGTACAGGCTCACCAGCTCCGGCGCGCTCTCCCGCACCTTCTCCAGCGAGATCGCGCTACCCGGCGCCGGGGCACCGGAGCTGTCCGACACGGGTCCCGCGTCATCGGCGGCGGCCTCCGCGTCCACACCGTCCGTGACCGGCGCCGCCTCGCCGCCGGCGTCCGACACGTCGGCGACCGGGCCCGGCGCACCGGTCGCGTCGCCGCCCGGCTTCGCGTCGTCGCCCGGCTTCGCCTCGTCGCCGGCGGCGATCGGCGGCGCGGTGTCGCTGGCCGGGATGTCGGAGGCCTCCGCGTCCGGAGTCCCCTCGTCGCCCGCGGCCGGCTCGGCGGCGTCCTCGGCGCTGGTCGGGACCGCCGAGACATCCTCGACCGGAGTCGCCTTGTCCTCGGTGGCGGTGGTCGACTCGGTGGCGGCGTCCGGCGTGCCGGTCGCATCCGCGGCCGGTCCCGCCTCGTCGCCGGTCGCCGCTACCGCCTCGGCGACCGGCGCGGCGGCAGTCTTGTCGTCGGTAGCGGCGGAGGTGTCTCCGGCCGGGACCGACTGGTCGTCGTCGGCGGTGAGCGGCTTGGCGGTGGCCGGGGCCTCGGTGGTGCCGGCCACCGGGGTGGTGACTGGCTCCGGCCGGACGTCGTCGTCGGCCTCGATCGTGGTGTCGGCGGTCGTGCCCTTCGGCGTCTCCGCGGCGGCTTCCGACGGCTTCGCCGTCGTCGGCTCGGGCGACGCCGTGGCGGAGACGACGGAGTCGAGGAAGTCCTCGGCGGTGGTGCGGCCCGTGCTCGGGGCCGGTTCCGTGGCCGAATCCTTCTGCTCGCCGTCGGCCGAACCGCCGGCTTCGCCGCCGTCCGGTGTCACGCGCGGGGCGGGGACGGCGCTCGCCGTCGCCGTCGCTGTCGGCGTCGTTCCCGGCGTCGCCGCCTCGGCGGCTGCCGCCGCCGACGCGTCCCCGACGCCGTCGGCGCGCTTACGGCCGAAGAGGTTCTGCAGCAGACTCCGTATGCCCATGGGAAAGCGCCTTTCCATCAGATGCGTGCACCGGCGGCGTGGCAAGAGTAGAGGGCCCAAGTATGCAGGCGGGCGCCCGGTCCGCTGCCCGGCCTTCATGCCGTGTTCATCATGTGGTCTCCGGCGGTACCGGCCGAACCCATAACTTCACGCCACGTATGGGTCTGATGGCGTACGGATCTTGGAGGGGCCCCATGCGCAAGCTGCTTCCGCTGGTCGACCGGAGCCACAACGGCGGCCGGTCGGCGATGACCTGTCACTACCGTTGTGGTGACGCGTGTTTCCAGGAGGTTCCGAACAAGAGCGACAATACCTACTTCGGGGACATAGTCCACGAAGCGCTGTCGCGTCGCTCGATGCTGCGCGCCGGCGCGGTGGCGACCGTGGCGGCGGCCGGTGCGGCGGCGCTCGGGGGCGCCGCCGCCCCCGCGTTCGCCGCCGACGAGGCCAAGGGGGCGAAGGGCCTCAAGCCGTCCAAGCCGGGCGGCAGGCCGGACGGCGCGAAGGGACTGCGTTTCACCCCGGTCGAGCCGAACACCACGGACGCGGTGGTGGTTCCGCCGGGCCACGACCAGAACGTCGTCATCCGCTGGGGCGACCCGATCCTGCGCGGCGCGCCCGCGTTCGACCCGCGACGCCAGTCCGCGAAGGCGCAGGCCGGCCAGTTCGGCTACAACAACGACTTCCTCACGCTCCTGCCGCTGCCCGGCGAGCACGGCCGTCAACTGCTTTTCGCGAACCACGAGTACACCAACGAGGAGCTGATGTTCCCCGGTTACGACCGGAACGACCCCACGGCCGAGCAGGTGGCGATCGCGCAGGCCGCGCACGGGCTGAGCGTGGTGATCGTGCAGGAGGAGCGGCGGACCGGCAAGCTCACCGCCGTCCCCCGGCACCGGCTGAACCGGCGGCTGCACACCGCGAGCGAGTTCCGGCTGACCGGACCGGCCGCCGGCAGTCCGCTGCTGCGCACCTCGAAGGACCGCACGGGCACCAAGGTGTTCGGCACGCTCAACAACTGCGCGGGCGGCACCACTCCCTGGGGCACGGTCCTTTCCGGCGAAGAGAACTTCAACCAGTACTTCGCCAACGCGGCCTCCGTCACCGACCCGGAGACGAAGCAGCGGCTGGCCCGCTACGGCATGACGGGCGGCGCCACCTCCCGCAAGTGGGAGCGGTTCGACGACCGGTTCGACCTCACCAAGGAGCCGAACGAGCCGAACCGCTTCGGCTGGGTCGTCGAACTCGACCCGTACGACCCGGACTTCGTGCCGCGCAAGCGCACCGCGCTGGGCCGCTTCAAGCACGAGGGCGCCGAGCCGCAGCTGACCGCCGACGGACGCGCGGTGGTCTACATGGGCGACGACGAGCGCTTCGACTACATGTACAAGTTCGTGTCGAGCAAGGCCATGCGCAAGGGCCGCGGCCGCGCGGACCGCGAGCACAACCTGACGCTGCTCGACGAGGGCACGCTGTACGTGGCGAAGCTGACCGGCGACAGCCCGGCCGAGGAGATCGACGGCAGCGGCAAGCTGCCCTCGGACGGCGAGTTCGACGGCAGCGGCCAGTGGATCCCGCTCGCCTCGGGCGACCGGTCGTTCGTGCCCGGCATGAGCGCCGACGAGGTGTACGTCCACACCCGCATCGCCGCCGACAGGGTCGGCGCCACCAAGATGGACCGCCCGGAGGACGTCGAGCCCAGCCCGCGCACGGGCCGGGTGTACGCGGCGCTCACCAACAACACCGCGCGCGGCACCGAGGGCCGCGCCCCGGCCGACGAGGCCAACCCGAGGAACGAGAACAAGCACGGCCACATCCTGGAACTCGCCGAGAACTGGGGCGACCCGGCCTCCGACGGCTTCGCCTGGCGGCTGTTCCTGGTCTGCGGCGACCCGGAGGACCCGTCGACGTACTTCGCCGGCTACCCGAAGGACCGGGTCAGCCCGATCTCCTGCCCGGACAACGTCACCTTCGACGCCTACGGCAACCTGTGGATCTCCACCGACGGCAACAAGCTGGGCACCCACGACGGGCTCTTCGGCGTGGCCACGGCGGGCGACCGCCGGGGTGAGGTCAAGCAGTTCCTGACCGTTCCGAGGGGCGCCGAGACCTGCGGGCCGATCGTGCAGGAGGACCGGGTCCTGGTCGCCGTCCAGCACCCCGGCGAGATCAGCGGCGCGAGCTTCGAGAAGCCGCAGTCGCAGTGGCCGGACGGCCCGGGCCGGGTCAACCGCCCGGCGGTGGTCTCGGTGTGGCGCAGGGACGGGAAGCGCATCGGCGTCTGATCCAGGCCCCGGCCCGGCGGGTCCACCGTTCGGCCCAGGTGAGCGTGCGCCCGGCCTTCCACCCCGGAAGGCTGGGCGCATGGCTGCGGACCGGGCACACGCGGGACGACGGGGCTTCACCAAGGACCTGGTGACGGCGGTGACGCCGCGCGCCGTCCTGCTGATCCTCGGCGTCCTCGCCCTGCAACTGGGCTTCATCGCCTCCTACGTGGGCGCCTTCCACAAGCCGTCGCCGCACCGGGTGCCGATCGCGGTGGTGGCGCCAGGGCAGGCCGGCCCGGAGCTGGCCCGTCAGCTCGACGCGCTGGACGGCGATCCGCTGGAGGTCAAGCGGACGGTCACCGACCGGGCCGCGGGCGAGCGGCTGGTCCGGGACCGGGAGGTCGACGCCGCGTTTGTGGTCGATCCGGCGGGCGACACCGACGACCTGGTGGTCGCCGGTGGTGCCGGCGCGTCCCTCGTCCAGGCTCTGGAGGCAGTGTTCACCCGGGTCCAGGAGAGCCGGCAGCGCAACCTGGAGACGGTGGACCTGGTGCCGGCCACCCGCGGCGACGCCCGCGGCCTGACCTCGTTCTACCTGGTCGTCGGCTGGTGCGTGGGCGGCTACCTGTGTGCGGCGATCATGGCCATGAGCTACGGCGCACGGCCCTCGAACGTCACGAGGGCGCTGATCCGGATCGTGACGCTCGCGCTGTACTCGGTCGCGGCCGGGGCGGGGGGCGCCGCGCTGGTCGGTCCGGTGCTGGACGCGCTGCCCGGCAGCAGCTTCGAACTCGCGGCGCTGGGAGCGCTGGTGGTGTTCGCGGTGGGCTCGGCGACGCTGGCGCTCCAGGCGCTCGCCGGGGTCGTGGGCATCGGGTTGGCGATCCTGCTGATCGTGGTCCTCGGCAACCCGAGCGCCGGGGGCGCCTACGCGGGGCCGCTGCTGCCGACGTTCTGGCGGGAGATCGGGCCCGCGCTGCCACCCGGCGCCGGTACCTGGGCCGCCCGGTCGATCGCCTACTTCGACGGCGCCGCGATGACCCGGCCGCTGGTGGTGCTGGGCGGCTGGGCGGTCGCCGGTGTGGCGCTGACGCTGCTGTTCGCGCTGCGTCACCGGCGCCGCCCAGGGGCGCACCGCGCGGTCGACGCACCTGCCGGCGCCTCGGCCGCCGAGTGGGACGAGACGGAGGACGCGGGCGGCACGGACGACACCACCCACGCCCGTGCCGCCGACGTCGACGACAACACCGGCACGGAGCGGGCCCGAGGCCACGAGAACCCCGGCACCCGCACGAAGCCCGGGCCCGCCGCCACCAAGGACCGCGCCACCAAGGACGCCACCGCCGAAGACGCCGACGAAGACGCCGACGACGAGGCCGACTACGCGCGGGACTTCGAGGACTACGACGACGTCGAGGACGTCCGCGTCTACCGCGAGGGCGAGCGTCCCGACGGCGACGGCGGTGCCGCACCACCCGGTCGGCGCTGACATCCCGCCGACGGCGGGCCCCCATCCGGCCAACTCGGCTCGACCGCCGCACCGTTCCGCTTGGTACCTTCTACGGTGATAACCGACAGTCGCCTGATGACGCCGAGGAGATCACCGAATGGCCCTGTGGGACCGGATCAAGGAATCCGCCGCCTCCATGCAGTCCCAGCTCAACAGCAAGAAGAACGAGCTGAAGAGTGGTGGTTTCCGCGACGCGAGCATGGCCATGTGCGCGCTGGTGGCGGCTGCCGACGGCTCGATCGACTACTCGGAGCGCCAGCGCGTCTCGTCGCTGATCGCGACGAACGACGTGCTCCAGAACTTCCCGGCCGACGACCTCCAGCGCCGGTTCGACGACAACTGCCAGAAGCTGACGGCCGACTACCAGCTCAACAAGGTGACGCTGATGCAGGTCATCGGCAAGCTCCAGAAGAAGCCCGTGGAGGCGCGCGCCGTCATCCAGATCGGCATCGTCATCGGCGGCGCCGACGGCAACTTCGACGCCGACGAGCGTGCCGTGGTCAAGGAGGCGTGCTTCGCGCTGGGCATCCCGCCGCACGAGTTCGACCTCTGAGTCTCCACCTCTGAGTCTCGTGCGCCTTCGGCCCTCCCCCGGACTCCCGTCCGGGGGAGGGCCGCCGCGCGTTCGGGGCCGGTCGGTCAGTCGATCGTGAACAGCGGTGCGGTGATCATGAGCCCCAACTCGTCACCGGCGTGCGCGATGAGGGCGAAGAGCATCAGGGACGCTCCGCCCAGGGCCAGGTCCTTCATGAAATGCAGCATCTCGTTCTGCCGGGCGCCCGCCTCGGTCTCCCGCCAGAAGGCGTGCATGAGCACGGCGGTCGGGACGAGGAACAGGAAGAGGACCAGCGCGCCCAGGTCGGCCCAGATCCCGAGCAGCACACTGAGCCCGCCGAACAGCAGCATGGTGCCGGTGACGAGGGTCGCCGGTGTCGCGAACGGGACGCCCCGGGACTTCGCGTAGCCGGCCATGGCCGCCGTCTTGCCCAGGTGGTTCACGGACGCTCCGAGGAAGAGGACCACAAAGAGGATCCGGCCGATCAGCACCAGTACGTCCATCGGGACCTCCGGAGGGGTCTCGTTCGACGGGAAGTTCGGTCCTCTCCAGCGTAGGTGGCGGGGGAGCGGGCCGCCTTCCGAACGTGAGAGCGCTCTCATTCCTCCGCGGCCAGTACGCGCAGCGTCGCGCGGTCCGCGCTCACCACCTCGTGCATCCGGGCGGCGTCGACCGCCGGGTCGCCGGTGCGCGGCAGTCGTACCAGCTCCCGGATCGTGCCGCGCAGCGCGAACACACCCTCCACCCAGGGCGCGGCGGCGTGCAGCACCAGCACCACCACCACCGCCGCGACGCCGCAGAGCAGCCCGACGGGGCCCCACACCTGGGTGAGCACCGTGGCGAGGGTGGCGCACACCGCGAGGACGGCCCGTGGCGCCTGGGCGCGGCCGGGAAGGGGCGGCCGGACCGCCTGGCGGTGGCCTTCGAGCGCCGCCAGGTGGGTGCGTACGACGGCGCGCCGCAGCCGCGCGTCCCGCGCCGGATCACCGGTGGAGGGCACGCGGCGCAGCAGACGGCCGACGATGCGGCGCGCCTGCCGCCGCAGCAGAACACGCATGGCGACGTGCAGAAGAGAACCGAGGAGCAGCACCAGGACGGCGGTGAGCGCGCCCGGGACGCCCGCCTCCGCGAGTGACTGGCCGAGAAGGCCGGTGGGTATGGGACTGGATGACATGAGATGCCTCCGCTGTGGCCGGAAACGGCTTGCGGAGGGTCGGGGTCACGAGCCCCGGGCTTTCCCGGAGTTGGAGCGAGGAACTTCCAGGAATTTTTCCGACGAGCCCCGGGCGGCGTGCGGGCCCGGCGCGGAGGGGGTCCGGATGAGCGGGGAGACCACGTCCGAACGGGAGGGTCCGACAGACCGCGAACTGCTGGAGCGGCTTCGCGCCCCAGCCGGAGCGGACGACCGCGACCGCGCGTTGGAAACGCTCGCCGAGCGGCATCTGTCCGCCGTCCTCGCCTTCCTCGCCGGCCGGACCCGGGACGCCGAACTGGCCGCCGAGCTGACCCAGCAGACGTTCGCCGACGCCGTCGCCATCCTCGTCGACCCGCGCTCGTCGGCCTGGCCGAGGGAGCCCGACCGCTTCCGGGCGTGGCTGTTCGGCATCGCCGAGCGCCGCCGGCTCAACCACTACCGGCGGCAGGGCCGGGAGGCCGGGCGTGCGAAGGTGCTGGGCGAGGAGCGGAGTCTGGACGACCTCCCCCGCGAGGACCCGGAACGCCCCGACCCCGCCGACGACCCAGTCCGGCTGTACCAGGCGCGGCTGGTCGTCCAGGAGGTGGCTCGCACCCTGCCGCCGGACGACCGGGAACTGTACGAGTGGTACTACCGCGAGGAGATGTCCGCCGCGCGGATCGCCGAACGGCTCGGCGGGGCCGCGAAGACCGTCAACAACCGCGTCACCGCGATCAAGACCGTCGTCAGCGAGGGCTTCCACGCCTTCCTGCTGGTGGCGAACGACCGTACGTCCTGCCCTCGGTTGGCCGAGATCGTCGACCGCTACCCGGTGCCGTTCAGCGCCGAGCTGCGGGACCACGTGGTCAAGCACACCTACAACTGCGCCCGTTGCGGGAGCTGCGGCCAGTGCCGGCTGTGCCGGGTGACCGACCCGGCGCGGATCACCAGCGCCTGCACCCGGTCCGCCGACTGCGAGCGCTGCGCGACCTGCCACCGCGAGCACCTCGCGCTGCGGGCCGACTGGGCGCCCGCCGTGGCGCTGCTGCTGTTCCTGCGGCCCGTGCGGGAGGCGGTCCTGGAGTCGATCCGGCAGACGACGGGCTCCGCGAGCGACGGCGGGGACCGGGGTGACCGGGACGGCGAGGTTCTGTCCGGGCGGCGCGGCCGGCCGCGCGGGCGCCGGCGCCTCCAGGCGGCGGCGGCCGGTGTCTCGGCTGCGGTGGTGCTCGCGGGCGGTGCCTATGTGGCCGGGCTGGCGGGCGGCGGGGAGGACTCCCCGGCGGCCGGTCCGGACGATCGGCCGGCCGCCGGGACCAGAGTCGTCAGCGTCGTCCCGGTGACCGCGTCCGGCGACGTCCGGGCCGACCACACGGTCCTCGACCTGTCGGACGCGCTGCTGGACGGCTGTGGCCCTTCGGCGTTCGCCACCGCTCCCGACATCGTCACCTGCTTCCCCAACTCGGCGACAGCTCAGGCCTGTTGGGTGGAAGAGGGCCGCACGACCGTGCTGTGCGGGTCACCCTGGGAGAAGCGGGTGCGGCGGCACGCCGTCTCCGACGGACCGATCGGACGCGCCGAGCCGCGCGCCGAGGCCGACCGGCAGCCGTGGACGCTGGAGCTGGACGACGGCACTCGCTGCAATCCCCGCTGGGGCGGCCCGGCGCCGATCCTGCCGGGCGAACTCAGCGGCCGCTACGCCTGTGAGGGTGCCGGGCTTGTCGTCGAGGGCGCCGACGTGCCGCTGTTCGACAAGTCGGCGGCAGTGTGGACGGTGCAGCTGCTCCCGGTGGGGAGCGATCCCGGTTCCAGTCCGCGGCTCGAGCCTCGACGGAAGGTCGCCGCGGTCTACTTCGCCGGACGCCCCTGACCGCTCGGGGGCAGGGGCGTCCGCGCGCCTCACTCCGGGGAGGGGCGTCAGGTGGCGTGACCGTCGTCGCCGCCGTGGCGCCGGTGCGGGTGGATGGTGTGCGATCGGTGGCCGATGAGGGTGCGACGACGGGTGGTCACGTCCTGTCCTTTCTTCGCGTCGGGGGAGGAATCGGGCGGCTTGCGGGCACGGGT
>NZ_VJYK02000097.1 GCF_007097205.2 Streptomyces alkaliterrae | reverse complement strand
ACAGCCCAGCCCCGGCAGCTTCACACCGCCCGAGAGCCGGTAGGACGGGATCGGGTCGGCCACCCCGACGGCGCCCCACAGCCCGGAGAACACCAGCAGCTCCCGCCGGGCCCGCTCCCGGGCCGCCGCGGAGAGCGTCGCCAGCTCGAGCGCGTCGTACAGCACGCCCGTGTAGACCTCACCCGCCGGGCGCGTACCGGCCGTCCGCAGCGCCGCGTTCTTCGCGACCTCGCCCCGCAGGCCTTCACTCAGCCCGAGCACCTCCCGGGCCTTCTCCTCGTCGGCCGAGCACAGCTCGACCAGCTCGTCCAACACCGCCTCGCGGGCGGCCGTCAGCCCCGGCAGCGAGAGCGCCCCCAGATCCAGCGCGGGCCCCGTCCCTCCGGCGGCCTTCCCCTCGGACGGCGGCAACAGCACAAGCACGGACTACTCTCCCTAGCTCACAACCCGGCAACAGCGCCATGAAGCGTACGACCCCCCACACCGCCACCGCGCCCGGCGTCCACACCCGGCGCCCACGCCCGCGCACGCGCCGCCCTCCACGCCGGGCGCGAGTGGAGGGATCACGCCCCGGGCCGGCCGTCTTCCAGAGACTTGCGGATCGCCTCCATGTCCAGCGCGCGGGCCTGGCCGATCACGTCCTCCAGGGCCGCCTCCGGCAGCGCGCCCGGCTGCGCGAAGACCGCCACCTTGTCCCGCACGATCATCAGCGTCGGGATCGACTGGATCTCGAACGCGGCGGCCAGCTCCTGCTCCGCCTCCGTGTCGACCTTGGCGAAGACCAGGTCCGGGTGCCGCTCGGACGCCTGCTCGAAGACCGGCGCGAAGCGCAGGCACGGCCCGCACCAGGACGCCCAGAAGTCGATCAGCAGAAAGTCGTTCTCCGACACGACCTGATCGAAGTTGTCCGTGGTGAGTTCGATGGTGCTCATGGGGCCTGCCTCTCAGGGTCCTTGATGTCCCGCACAACGGCGACGGCACGCGTGCTATTCCGCCTACGCCTGCCCACCGGGGCGCCGCCTGAAGCGGACCACCGCCGACTTCCCGCGAGGACCGAGGGCGAGCCCGGTCCTCGGCCCGACGTAGGATGACCATGGCAGACGAGCCGCGCGGGCGGTCGCGTCGGTCCGGCGGCGACGCCGGTCCGCCGAGGAACGTCCGGACTCCGCAGAGCAGGGTGGTAGGTAACACCTACCTGGGGTGACCCACGGGAAAGTGCCACAGAAAACAGACCGCCGGGAGCCGACAGGCCCCCGGTAAGGGTGAAACGGTGGTGTAAGAGACCACCAGCGCCCAGGGTGACCTGGGCGGCTAGGTAAACCCCACCCGGAGCAAGGTCAAGAGGGCCGCGTCCGCGAGGACGGCGGCCTGCGCGAACGTCCGAGGGCTGCTCGCCCGAGTTCGCGGGTGGACCGCACGAGGCCGGTGGCGACACCGGTCCCAGATGGATGACCGCCTCCCGGCGGGCCGCGAGGCCCCCGGAGACAGAATCCGGCGTACAGCGCGACTCGTCTGCCGCCCCCTTTGCCGGGCGTGATCCCGGCCCGGGTGAGCGGGGCAGGAGTCGGGTGAAGATCATCGAACCGTAGGATGAACCCGCAACACGACGCGAAGGGGAGCTTCTGTGGCGCGGGTTGCGGTGGTCGGTGGGGGTATCAGCGGGCTGGCGACAGCCCTCATGCTCGGCAGGCGGGGCCATACGGTCACGCTGTTCGAGCAGGACGCGCGGGAGGCCGGGGAGGACCTGGACCGGGACTTCTTCCGCTGGCACCGGCCCCGGGTGCCGCAGGCCGACCAGCCCCACTCGTTCCTCGCACCCGTGCGTACCGTTCTGCGGGCCGAAACCCCGGACGTCTACGCGGATCTGCTGGCCCGCGGCGCCCACGAGTACCACGAATTCGACTGGTTCGGACAGCATCCGCCGCATCGCCCCGGCGACGAGGACCTGGTGACGGTCCGCACCCGGCGTATCGTGCTGGAGGCCGCGCTGAGCGCGGCCCTGCGCCGGGAGAGCGCCGTTGACGTGCGGCGCGGCCGACGGGTGTCCGGTCTGACCTTCGAGGAGGGGCGGCCCGCCCGGGTGACCGGCGTGCGGGTCGGCGAGGAGACGTGTCCGGCGGACCTCGTCGTCGACGCGTCCGGCCGCCGCTCGAAGGTTCCCCACTGGTTGGTCGCGGCCGGCTGCCGGCCGCCGCTCGTCGAGAGCCACCGCGCCGGGATCGCCTACCTGTGCCGCTGGTACCGCCTGCGGGCCGACGGCCCGCAGGACCCGGGGCGGGTGAAGACCGGCTCCGCAGCGGCCTTCGCGCTCGCCGGAGTCTTCCCCTCCGACAACAACGTCTTCGCGGCGAACATCGTGCTCGCCACGGACGATCCGAGCCGCGCCGCGCTCACCGACCCGGCGGTGTTCGAGGCCGCCGCGCGCCTCTTCCCCGCCTGCGCCGCCTGGCTCGACCTGGACCCCGAACCGCAGCCGGACGTGCTGGCCATGGCGGGCCTGGACAACCGCTGGACCGCTCTCGTCGACGACAACGGGCCCGTGGCCACCGGCCTGACCAACGTCGGGGACAGCCTCGTCCACACCAACCCCACCTTCGGCCACGGGGTGGCCCTCGGCCTGCTGGCCGCCCAGCACGTCGCCACCCACGCGGACCGGATCGTCGCGGACCCCGCCCACCACCACAACTGGTCGATGAGCGCGCTCCGCCCCTGGTTCGAGGAGCAGGCCGCGGCCGACCGCGCCAACGCGGAACGCCTCGCCGAGGGCGCGCCGCTCTCGGACCGGCGGGCCGCCGCCCGGGCCGTGTGCGCGTTCGAGGACCCGGTGGTGATGAGGGCCCGGGCCCAGGTACGTCACCTCGTGCGGACGGCCGGCGACGCCTACGGCACGGACGAGGTGGAACGGCACGTCACGGCGTGGCTGGCCGCCCACCCGGAGTACGAGCCGGAGCACGACGGTCCGACCCGCGAGCAGTGGGAAGCCCTGATACCCGGCTGAGCGGCGGCCGTGGCGGCGGGCGCCGACGTCAGTAGGCGACGGTCAGGTTGTGGGCCGCGAGGATCGGTGCCAGTGGCTGGTGGAAGGTCGTGCCGCCGGTACGGCAGTTGCCGCTCGCCGCGAGGAGGAAGCCGACGATCTGGCTTCCTGAGTGGGCGGGGGTCCCGATCAGTGTGTCGCCTGGCTCCGCACAGAGGCTCGCACGGAACAGCCCGGTCAGCGTCCCCTGCGGCAGGTTCACCGTCTGGTTGACCGCGGTGATCGTGCCGCAGCGGAGGCCGATCGTCGCCGTCCGGTGGCAGACGGCCAGCCCGGGCGCCGGCGACCGGACGCCGGTGACACGGACCGGGCCGGTGACCGAGTCGCCGACCAGCTCGCTCGGGTACGCGAACTCCGTACTCGTGTAGCGGATCACCACGTACTGCCGGGACGGGTGGCCCACCGACTCCCCGACCGCGACCGGCCGGCGCAGACCAGCGTCGGCGTACCAGACGGTTCCGAGACCGCCGCAGTGGCCGGCCATGACGCCGTAACGCTGTTCGCCGCGGGCGGCGTTGACCGCCACCACGCACGACCCGGACGTGCTGTGGAGCACGTTCCCGCCGCGTATCGCCGGCTTGCTCGCGTCGGCCGCCGCGGCTGCCGCATCCGTCGCGGCGGCCGACGTGGCGCCGCCCAGGCCCAGCGCGGTGAGCAGCGCGCACAGGACCGTGACAAGAGCCGCACGTCGACGCCGCGTCGTCCGGGAACGGGATCTGCCGCCGCGTCCGGTGGACGGTGCCTGGGGTGTTCCGCCGGTCATACCTGTCTCGGTCATACCTGTCTCCTGTGGGGTGGGAGCGGGCGAGTCGCCGCGTAGCCTCGTCAGGAGTCGACGAGTCGACAAGTGGTGTTTTCCGTCGATCGTCGAGCTGCTGGTCGGCGGCGCTCCGGCGGCGGGGCTCACACGTGCAGCTCCGGCGGGAAGCCGGTCCAGCGGGCCTCCTCCGGCAGATGAGACAGGTCGTTGAAGCAGAGCACTGCGGCCGGCCTGTCCGCCGCGTAACGGATGACCGTCAGCCCGGCGTTGGCCGGATTCAGCCCCATCCACCGCCAGGGCGGGGCGTGATGGGCAACGGCGACAAGATGCGCGACGAGGAACGCGTGTGTCACCACCAGTTCCCGCCGGGGACGCGGGCCCGGCACCGGACCGGTGAACTCGGCCAGCGCCCGAGCCGCCAGTTCACGACCCTGCCGGCGTTCGTCCGCCGGGACGTCGGCGAGGCGGTCCGCGAACGCGGCGTGCTCCGCCGGAAGCTCCGCGCGCTCGGGTACGTACGGCACGTAGTCCCCGGCGGCCCGCGACACCTCGGGTGCGGCACCGCCGTCGCCCAACTCGGCCGCCACGAGGCGGGCGGTCTCCACCGCCCGGGGCAGCGGCCCGCACCGGAAGGCGTCGAACCCGACGCCCCGCAGCCTGCGGCCCAGCGCCCGCGCCTGCTCCCGGCCGACGTCGGTCAGTCCCGACTCGTCCGCGGTGGCCTCGCCGTGCCGGACGAGGTAGAGGTACCGGTCGGCAGTCGCTCGAACGGTGTCGGACACGGTGGCTCCCAGTGGTCGTAGTCGGAGGGCGAGGGGTGACTGCCCCTCCCCGCGCGGGGACGCCGCCCGCGCGATCACGGGTTCCCGGCCCCGGGGGCGGTGGCGAACCGCGTATCGTCGGGGGTATGGCTGGTGGTGAGGGAACCGTCCGGGTGGATGTGTGGATCTGGTCCGTGCGGCTGGTGAAGACGAGGTCGCTCGCGGCCTCCGCCTGCCGGGCCGGACACGTTCGGGTGAACGGCGACCGGGCCAAGCCTGCCCAGGCTGTGAAGGCGGGCGACGAGGTGCGGCTTCGGCACGCGGGGCGGGAGCGCGTCGTCGTGGTCGAGAAGGTGCTGCGCAAGCGCGTGGGCGCGCCGGCCGCCGTCGAGGCGTACGTCGACAACAGTCCGCCCCCGCCGCCCCGCGAGGCCGTCGCCCCCGCAGGGGTGCGAGACCGGGGCGCGGGCCGACCGACCAAGCGGGACCGCAGGGAACTCGACCGCCTGCGCGGCGAGGGAGCACTGCCGCCGGGTTGACGCTCGGGTTGCGACCGTGCGAGGCGGCTGCTCGGCGCGCTGACCGGCACTGTTGCCGTCGCGGCGCGGCCCCCGCGTCACCTTCGGGCCTCCCGCGCTACCCCGGACGGGGAGCCGTACATTGCCCCGAACGAGTGGTATTCAGGCGGGGAGTAGGCGACAACACGCGGGGCGCGGTGTGTCGAGCGGGAGATCGGGGCGACTTCCGGCGCAATGGCCGAGGTGCCGCCCCCGCCGCCCTGGACGCTTCCCGCGTCCGGGTGGGCGTCGGGGTCGGTCCACGTCGGTTTCCCCTGCTCCCCGGAGTGCCCACATGCAGCCCGCACACAGAGCCCGTCTGGCGACCGTCGCCGCGCTGGCCACCGCAACTCTCCTCGCGCCCGCCGTCCCGGCGTTCGCGGACTCCAGCAACCTCAACATGTCCCAGCCGTACGTCTCCTCGATCGCGCCGGGGAAGTACGGCGAGGTCACGCTCGTCGCGACCAACGGCGACGGCAGGGCGGACGTCAAGGCGTTCCGGGTCACCGCGCCCCGCCAGACGAGGTTCGGAGAGAGCACCTTCCGTTGGAACGAAGAGCCGACGCGGATGGGATGCGGCCTCTCGGACGACGCCCGCGTGCTCAGCTGCTCCTGGCGGGAGCGGACGGCGTTCGGCTTCGAGCCGAACAGCAAGGTCAAGCTGTCGGTGATGATCCGGGTCGACGACGACGCCCCCGAAGGGACGACGCTGACCGGCGGCAAGTGGGAGGCGAAGGCCGACTTCCACCACTCGCCGTGGCCGTTCGCGGTGGCCACCCCGGTCACCGGCCCGAAGGGCGAGAAGGGCGACAAGGGCGACAAGGGCGACAAGGGCAAACCCGGCCCCAAGGGCGACAAGGGGCACAAGGGCGAGAAGGGCGACGACGGCAAGCCCGGCCCCAAGGGTGACCAGGGTCCGAAGGGCGACCAGGGTCCGAAGGGTGACAAGGGCGACAAGGGTCGTCCCGGTCCGAAGGGTGACCAGGGCCCGAAGGGCGACAAGGGGGACAAGGGCGACAAGGGCCGTCCCGGCCCGAAGGGCGACCAGGGGCCGAAGGGCGACAAGGGCGACCGCGGCGACCAGGGACGTCCCGGTCCCAAGGGCGACAAGGGCGACCGTGGTGAGCCCGGAACCCCGGGCGGCCCGCAGGGCCCGAAGGGCGACAAGGGCGACCCGGGCCCGAAGGGCGACAAGGGAGACAAGGGAGACCGCGGCGACTCCGGCCCGAAGGGCGACAAGGGCGACCAGGGACGCCCGGGCCCCAAGGGAGACAAGGGCGATAAGGGCGACAAGGGTGACCGTGGCGACCACGGTCGTCCGGGCCCCAAGGGTGACCAGGGCCCGAAGGGCGACAAGGGTGACCGCGGCGACCAGGGACGTCCCGGTCCCAAGGGCGACAAGGGCGACCGTGGTGAGCCCGGAACCCCGGGCGGCCCGCAGGGCCCGAAGGGCGACAAGGGCGATAAGGGCGACAAGGGTGACAAGGGCGACCGCGGCGACTCCGGCCCCAAGGGTGACAAGGGCGACCGGGGTGACAAGGGCCCCAAGGGTGACAAGGGCGACCGGGGTGACAAGGGCCCGAAGGGCGACAAGGGCAAGCAGGGCCCCAAGGGACCCAAGGGCGACAAGGGCCCGAAGGGCGACAAGGGCAAGCAGGGCCCCAAGGGACCCAAGGGCGACAAGGGCGACAAGGGCAAGCCGGGCCACTGTGACTGCAAGGACGGTCACGGCAAGGGCAACCACAAGGTCCACGGCAAGGCCAAGGTGATCTCCAAGAGCCCGCTGACGATCCGCAAGAGCCCGAACACCTCGCACCACGCCAAGGGCTCGCTCAAGCCCGGCACGGTCTTCAAGGTCGCCTGCAAGGCCAAGGGCGCCAACGTCGACGGCAACAAGATCTGGTACAAGCTGTCCGACGGCCGCGGTTGGGTCTCCGCCCGCTACGCGAAGAACCTGAACCCCATCCCGTACTGCTGACGGGAGCGGTCGACCGATCCGACAAGGGGACGGGCCGGGTCATCCAGACGGATGGCCCGGCCCGTCCCCCGTTCGGCGGTGTTCCGGATGCGGAGCCGCACGTGGTGTGCCCACGCTTGGGTATGGAGAAGAAGCGCCCGCCAGAGCCCGAGTACCCCGTGGTCGTGGGGTCTTTCGGCGAGAACAGCCGCTACCGGCTGGTCTGGCTGCGCGGGATCGGTTGGGAACCGCTCGCGCGCGAGGACTTCGAGGCGCGGGTGCGCGAGGTGTTCCCCGACATCGACCTGGACGATCCCGAGCAGGTCCACTGGGTGGACGGCTCCGAGGAGTGGCCCGCCTGGCACCCCCCGGAGCACGACGAACCCTGACCCCGGTGTCGGCGCAGGCCCCTCACGGTTTCGCTGGCCGCGCATTGGCGAGGGCATGCTCGCCCGCGTCGAGCACCAACCGCCATGGGTACTCCTCAGGGCGGCCCTGCCCCGGCGGGTTCGGTACGAACCCGCCCTCCCCGTAGAGCACGCGCACCCCTGCCGAACGCAGCGTCTCCACTGAGCGGTCCATCGCCGGGTGGGCGGCCAGAGTGGTCTTGACGCAGGGCATCACCACCACGGGCACTCCGGCGCCGATCGCCTCGGCCGCGACGCCGACGACGTAGGACGGAGTCAAGCCCAGCGCCAGCGCGCTGATGCTGTTGAGCGTCGCGGGCGCGACGGCGACGACATCGGCCGGCGGCCAGGGCACCCCGCTCTCGCCGGGGCGACGCCACCGGGTGCGCACCGGGTGACCGGTCAACTCCTCCAAATCGGCCACCCGGTCCCCGAGCCAGGAGTGTGCGGTCGGCGTGAGACCAAGGCAGACCTCCCAGCCTTCCGCCTGGGCGGCGGCAACGGCGCTCCGGACGTGAAGCACGGGCGGAGCCGCACACCCGATGAGATAGAGCGAGCGAGTAGTCATGCCGCCATCACAGCACGACAACCGTCCCCCGCCGTTCGAGGATTCACCACACGCGCGGCTCGCGGCGAGTACCGTTCCAGGCGTCGAGTCAGAAACGGAGTGCGCATGTCCGACGCCCCCGGTCTGCGGTACGACATCTCTGTCGGCCGACGCATCAAGGCCATCCGGAACCAGCGAGGGCTCACCCAGCATGGCCTGGCCCAGCGATCTCACGTTTCGTACAGCACCCTGACGAAGGTGGAGAGCGGCCACCTGGCGGCATCACCGACGGTGACGGCGGCCTGTGCGCGTGCGCTGCGTGTGCGCGTCACCGACCTCACCGGGCAGCCCTATATGGATGCTCTCCGACGGGATCGGCTGGAGGAGTTCGTCCAGCCCATCAGGCACGCCATCGTCAGCCCCGGACTCTCCAGGGAAGAGGGCGCGAAGCCACGGAGCCTTGAGGCGGTGCGGGTCGATCTGAGCCGCCTGGAGGCCAGTCGACTACGCGGCGAGTACCTGGTCATCGGCTCCGAGGGACCGGCTCTGATCGGCGAATTGGTGACGATCGCCGACACCACGCCACCTGGGCCGGACCGTCAGCGGGTGTACTCGGCGTTGGCCATCATGTACTGCCTGGCCCGCTACTTCACGCACAAGCTGGGCTTTCTCGATCTCGGACTGCTGGCCCTCGAGAGGATGGAAGCGGCGAGCGCGCTGTCGGCGGATCCCTACCTTCCGGCGGTCGTGTGTCACTACCGCAGCGACTATCTCCTCCATCACGGCGGATACGACATCGGCCTTCGTCAGGTGGCACTGGTGGAACGCATGCTGGAGGAGCCGTCCCGCCGGGGGAACGCGCGCGCTCAGTCGCTTCTCGGAACGATGCAGTTGAAGGCGGCCGTCATTCATGCTCGGCGGAGAGGCGGCTCCAGCGCGGTGGACGTGCGTGACCGGATTCGGAAAGCCCAGCAGGTCGCACACCGGATCAAGGGTCAGCGAGACCCCTATGGTCTTGTATTCGACGAGGTCAACGTAGGCATCCACCAGGTGTCCACTCTCATCGACCTGGGCAAGCCGGGGCAAGCGGTTGAGTACGGGGAGCGACTGCGGCTGCCGTCGGGCTGGGCGTTGAACCGGCAAGGACACCACCAGATGGACATGGCTCGCGCCTACGAGCAACTGGGCCGTGCCGACAAGGCGCTGCACGCGCTGATCAGTGCCCGCGATGCGGCGCCAGCGCAGACCCGCTATCACCCGACGGCGAGGGAGACGGTGCTGTCCCTGCTGCGGCGCCGGGGGACGCCGTCACCACAGCTCAGGGCCTACTCTCGTTGGCTGGGCATCTGACCGCCGTCACCCGGTCGGCACTTTCATTTCTTGATGAAAGTCTCGGACCTCGCAGTCGGGCAGGCTCGTGACAGTCGGTACTCGACACGTCACGAAGGTGAATCATGGTCGTTCTGTTTCGCTTCGCCCCGCAACAACCTCCGCCGCGCGCGGCGTTGGTAGCCCCTCCGCCCGGTGGCCGTAGCACCGAGCCCGCCGCCTACATCTCTTGGGAGTGCCGTATCCGGGCTCATGACGACTGTACGCACGGGGAGGCGCGCCCGTCGCCCGGCTACGGCGTCCACTACGAGGTCTGCGTCTGCCACTGCCACGAGCGCCGGCGGGTGGCGCAGTGACGGGACAACGCTGCCACCGGTGCGACAACCAGGACGCGACTGTGCGGACGGTGTGGATCGTCGAACAGAACACCGGCCCGGGCTGGTCCCATCGCGCTTGCACCACCTGCGTACCGCTCGGCCAGGGACAGTTCGACGACCCGAAGGTGGCGGCCCGATGAACCGCCACCGGGACAATGCGGCGAGCGTGGCGGTTGAGCCGTGTGGCCGGCGCCGACCCCGTGGCAGGAGAGGCCTCCTCTGGTCGCCGCACGCCTGCCCTGTGCGCGAGCAGCCGGGCACGACGGACCGCACGAGGACGCGATCGGCCAGCAGTGGGTGGAGATCCCTCCAGATGTGGCGTACGGGTTGGCGGTGCTGTGCGCCGCCGAACGTCTCCGCCGCGCGTTCGGCCAGGGGTGCGGCAGGCAGGACGGGGATGGTTGTCGGCGGCGGTTACCGCAGGGCCGTCGCTGTGCCGGAGACGTGGATGCGGGGGTCGTCCTCGGGGAGGGTGACGGTGAGGAGGCCGGGGCGGCCCATGTCCTCGCCCTGGTGGAGGGTGAGGACGGCGCCGTCGGGGGCGAGGTCGAGTAGGCGGAGGTAGCCGCCGAAGGCGGCGGCCGCGGCGCCCGTCGCCGGGTCCTCGACGACGCCGCCGACCGGGAACGGGTCGCGGACGTGGAAGACCGTCTCGCTCTCGCGCCAGACGAGTTGCAGCGTGGTGAGGCCGAGCCGCAGCATCAGCGCGCGGAGGGCGTCGAAGTCGTAGTCGAGGTCGGCGAGGCGGGCGCGGGTGGCGGCGGCGAGGACGAGGTGGTCGTTGCCGGCGTAGGCGATGCGCGCCGGTAGGGCGGGGTCGAGGTCGGCGGGGGACCAGCGCAGGGCTTCCAGGACGGCGGTCAGGTCGACGTCGGTGATGTCGGAGATCCGTGGCGGGACGCTGGTGAGTGTGGCCCGGAGTTCGTCGTCGACGGTCACCGGGACGACGCCGGCGCGGGTGGCGAAGGCGTAGTTGCCGGGGCCGTGCCGTTCGGCGAGCGCGACGGCGGTGGCGACGGTGGCGTGTCCGCAGAAGTCGACCTCCGCTTCCGGGCTGTGGTAGCGGATGGTGAAGGCGCGCCCGGAGCTACCCGCCTCGGCTGCCAGCTCCGGTGGGGGAGGGGTGAGGAACGCCGTCTCCGAGTAGCCGACCTCGGCCGCGATGCGCTGCCTGGACGGGGCGTCGAGCCCGCCGGCGTCGAGTACGACGCCGGCGGGGTTGCCGCCGTCGGGCGATGTCGAGAAGGCCGTGTAGCGCAGGATCTCGGGGGCGGTCGCGGCGGGGGCCGCCGGTTGCTGCTGCTCGCTCATGTCGGCTGCAACGGACGGGCTCGGCCCGGCATTCCCGCCCTGCCCGCCGCCGGGGTTCAGCCGCGGCCGATGTACGGCATGGCGGTGGCCATGACCGTGGTGAACTGGACGTTCGCCTCCAGGGGGAGTTCGGCCATGTGGCGGACTGTGCGGGCGACGTCGTCGGCGTCCATCACGGGCTCGACGGCGGTGCGGCCGTCGGCCTGGAGGATGCCGCTGCGCATGCGCGCGGTCATCTCGGTGGCGGCGTTGCCGACGTCGATCTGGCCGCAGGCGATGCGGTACGGGCGGCCGTCCAGGGAGAGGGACTTGGTGAGTCCCGTCATGGCGTGCTTGGTCGCGGTGTAGGCGATGGAGTGGGGGCGCGGGGTGTGCGCGGAGATCGAGCCGTTGTTGATGATCCGGCCGCCCTGCGGGGTCTGGGTCCGCATCACGCGGAACGCGGCGCGGGCGCAGAGGAACGCGCCGTGCAGGTTGACGTCCACGACCGACTTCCAGTCCTCGTAGGAGAGTTCGTCGGGGAGGGAGGCGGGGCCGAAGGTGCCGGCGTTGTTGAAGAGCAGGTCGAGGCGGCCGAAGCGCTCGACGGCCGCCGCGAAGAGGGCGTCGACGGCGTCGGGGTCCGTGACGTCCGTGGGGAGCGTGGCGACCCTGGCCTGGTCGCCGGCGAGGTGGGCGGTCTCCTCCAGCGCCTCGGCGCGGCGGCCCGCGAGGGTGAGCGACCAGCCCGCGTCGGCGAGCGCGAGCGCCACGGCGCGGCCGATACCGGAGCCGGCGCCGGTGACCACCGCGCTGCCGGCGCCCCAGCCCGGCGCGTTCGACGTTTCGTTGATCTCCGTCGTCATGGCGGCAGGGTACGGGACACCCGGGGGCGTCGGCGCGCGACGCGGTGCGCGGCGTGGCACGCGGCGGCCGTCCATCCGCAAAGGCCACCCATCCGCAAAGGCCACCCATCCGCAAACGCAGTGACGTGTGCGTGACAACGGCACGCCATACCGCCGCGCTGCACTCGCTCCCATGACGCACTCCGCGAGCGCTGACCGCGAACTCCGTGCCTACGTACGTCACCTCAACCGCCGCCGCTTCCTGACCGTCGCCGGCGCGGCCTCGGCGATCGCCTTCGCCACCAACCTCCCCGACACCAGCCGGGCCGTCACCCCGCTGCCCGGCGCCGCCATCCGCAAGCAGCCCTTCACCCTGGGCGTCGCCTCCGGCGACCCGCTGCCGGGCTCGGTGGTGCTGTGGACCAGACTCGCCCCCGACCCGTACCAGCCGGACAGCGGACTTCCCGACCGGCCCGTGCCCGTCCGCTGGGAGATCGCTCGGGACGTCGGCTTCCGCCGCCGCGTCGGCGCCGGAGTGGCCACCGCGCACCCGGAGTTCCACCACTCCGTGCACGTCGAACCCGACGGCCTGGAACCGGCCACCACCTACTACTACCGCTTCCTCACCGGAGGTTGGACAAGCCCGGTGGGCCGCACCCGCACCGCGCCCGGGCCGGACGCCGACCCCGCCCGCCTGCGCTTCGGCGTCGTCTCCTGCCAGCGCTACGACCAGGGCCACTACACCGCCTACCGACACCTGGCCGAAGAGGACCTGGACGCCGTGCTGCACGTCGGCGACTACCTCTACGAGTACCCGGTGAAGAGCACCGGCGGCGCGCGCGGCTATCCGGCCGGCACCCTGCCCGCGCACTTCGACCGGGAGACGATGACGCTCACCGACTACCGGCTGCGCTACTCCCTCTACCGCCGAGACCCCGACCTGCGGGCCGCGCACGCCGCGCATCCGTGGATCGTCACCTGGGACGACCACGAGACGGAGAACAACTACGCCGGCGACATCCCCGAGAAGCCCGAGGAGAACCTGCCGCCCGCCGAGTTCCTGCTGCGCCGCGCCGCCGCCTACCGGGCCTACTGGGAGAACATGCCGCTGCGCGCGCCGCAGCGCCCGGAAGGACCCGACCTGCGGCTCTACCGCCGCCTGCGGTACGGCCGCCTCGCCCAGCTCGACGTGCTCGACACCCGCCAGTACCGGGACGACCAGGCGAACGGCGACGGCTGGAAGCTCCCCTCCCCGGAGTCGGAGGACCCGGCGCGGACGATGCTCGGCGCCACCCAGGAACGCTGGCTGCTGGACGGCTGGCGGGAGTCCCGGGCGGTGTGGAACCTCGTGCCGCAGCAGGTGGTGTTCGCCCGGCGGCGCAACCGGGTGGCCGGGCCCTGGCCGCTGTCCATGGACGCCTGGGACGGCTATCCGGCGGCCCGGGCGCGGGTGCTGCGCGGCGCCCGCGAGGCGGGCGTGCCGAACCTGGTCTTCCTCACCGGTGACGTACACGTGCACTACGCCTTCGACGTCCACCACGACCCGGACCGCCCGGACAGGGGGATCGCCGCCGTGGAACTGGTCACCACGTCCGTCTCCAGCGGCGGCGACGGGGCGCGGCGACCGGCGAACTGGCAGACGCTGACGGACGCCAACCCCCATCTGCGGTTCTACGACGGTCGGCGCGGCTACCTGCTGGTGACGCTGGACGCGCGCCGGCTGCGGGCGGACTTCCGGACGGTCGACCGGGTCACGACTCCGGGCGCGGAGATCGGCACGGCCGCCTCGTTCGTCTGCGAGGCGGGCGCGCCCGGCCTGCGCCGGGCCTGAGCCTGACGCACCCGGAACGGCGGGCGCGGCGGGAACTCGTTGGGAACCGGTCGGCGGCCCTGGGAGAATGCGGGCGCCGTCCACATCCAGGAGAGTGCATGACCGACTCCGGTCCCGGAGGACCGGCCGGAATACCCACCCGGTCGTCCAGCCGACCCACCAGCGACAGCGAGCCCGGCGCCCCCCGGCCGGGCTCGTCGGCCGCGACCACCGCCCGGTCGGTCGAGCGGTTGACGCGCGGCCGCCGCACCGGGCTGCTGCTCATCCTCATCCTCGGCAGCCTGACGGCCCTGCCCGCCCTGTCGATGGACCTCTACCTCCCCGCTCTCCCCGCTCTCGGCGGGGAGTTGGGCGGTGCCGCCTCCCAGGTCCAACTCACGCTCACGACCTGCCTGTTGGGACTGGCGGTGGGCCAGATCGTGGTCGGGCCGATGAGTGACCGGTTCGGCCGCCGCCGACCGCTGCTGATCGGCATGGCCGGCTACGTGCTGGCCAGCGCGGCCTGCGCGCTGGCTCCGACGATGGCGGCGCTGACCGCGTTCCGGCTGGTGCAGGGCCTGGCGGGCGCGGCCGGCATCGTCATCGCCCGGGCCGTGGTGCGCGACCTGTTCGACGGGCTCGCGATGGCCCGGTTCTTCTCCACTCTGATGCTCGTCTCCGGCGCGGCGCCGGTGCTCGCGCCCGTCTTCGGCGGACAGCTGCTGCGGGTGACGGACTGGCGCGGGATCTTCCTCACCCTCGCCGTCGTCGGCACGCTGCTCGCGCTGGTCGCCGCGCGCTGGCTGCCGGAGACGCTGCCGGCCGACCGGCGGCACGGCGGCGGCGTCCGCGAGGCGCTGCGCACGATGCGCACCCTGCTGCGGGATCGGGTCTTCACCGGCTATCTGCTGGCCGGCTCGCTGACCTTCGCCGCGCTCTTCGCCTACGTCGCGGCCTCGCCGTTCGTGGTGCAGGAGATCTACGGCGCCTCCCCGCAGACGTTCGGCCTGCTGTTCATGGTCAACTCGATCGGGCTGGTCGCGACGGGCCAGCTGAACGGCCGGGTACTCGTGGGCCGGGTCCGGCTGGACACGGTGATCGGCGCCGGACTGGTCGTCACCGGAACCGCCGCGCTGGCGCTGCTGCTGATGACCACCGGCGTGTTCGGCGACGTCGGACTGGCCGCCGTCGCGGCGGGACTGTTCGTGCTGATGTCCGGCATGGCGCTCGTGCTGCCCAACGCCAGTTCGCAGGGGCTGATGCGGGCCGGTCACGCCGCCGGTACCGCGTCCGCGCTGATCGGCACCTCCCAGTTCCTCGTCGGCGCGATCGCCTCCCCGCTGGTCGGGATCGCGGGGGAGCACACGGCGGTGCCGATGGCGCTGACCCAGCTGAGCGTGATCGTGCTCGCCGCGGGCTGCTTCCTCGTAATGTGCCGTCCATGGCGTCAGCACGACTGAGACACGGCAGCCCCGAGCAGGCGGGACTCGACCCCGAGCAGATCAACGCGCTCGCGGCGGAGATGGACGAGCTGCCCCGGCGCGGCTGGTGCGCCGGAGCCGTCGTGGTCGCCGGACGCGGCCCGTACCTGGTGCTGCGGCACGCCACCGGCTGGGCGTCCCGGTGGAGCACGGCCGGCGCGCTGGCGGACGAGCCGGAACGGATGCGCCCCGACACGCCGTTCGACCTGGCGTCGCTCACCAAACTGTTCACCGCCGTCGCCGTCCTCCAACAGGTCGAGCGCGGCACGCTCGACCTCGACCGCCCGGCCGCCGCGTACGTCCGGGAGTTCGGCGGCGCCGGGAAGGCCGCCATCACGCTGCGCCAACTCCTCACCCACACCTCCGGGTTGCGTCCCGAACTGCCCTTCCACGACGGGCACGGACTCGAGTTGCTGTGGGCCGAACGCCCGCTGTCCGGCCGCCGCCACCGCTACTCCGACCTCAACTTCCTCGCCCTGCAACAGGTGTTGGAGCAGGTCACCGGCCAGGGCCTGGACGTGCTGCTGGGGGAGTGCGTCACCGGGCCGCTGCGGATGTCCGCGACCCGCTTCGGCCCGGTACTGGGCGCCGCCGCCACCGAGGACCAGCGAAGACCGCGCGCCAAAGCGGACCGCGGCATGCTGCGCGGCGTGGTGCACGACGAGAACGCGTACGCGCTCGGCGGAGTCGCCGGCCACGCCGGGCTGTTCGGCACCGCCGACGACCTCGCCGTGTTCTGCCGCGCGCTGCTGGGCGGCGGCGCCTACGGCAGGGCCCGGATACTCGCCCCCGACTCCGTCGCGCTGCTGCTGGACGCCCCGGGGCTGGGCTTCGCCGTCGACCAGCCGTGGTTCATGGGCGAGCTGGCCGGGCGCGGCGCGGCCGGCCACACCGGCTTCACGGGCACCAGCCTGGTCGTGGACCGGGCGACGGACACGTTCCTGGTGCTGCTCGCCAACACCGTGCACCCGGTGCGGCCGGCCGTGCCGGACAGCGGCCCCCGCGCGGCCGCCGCCACCCGCCTCGCCCGCGCGGTCCGGCAGCGGCCGCCGCGGTTGAGTAGCCGGTGATCGTTTCCTGAGTACGGGTACTCAGGCCCACGCGCTCGGCGCGGGCGAGAGTGGGTGGTGACCACACGAACGACAGGAGACCAGCCGTGAAGCGCATCACCTTCCTCCCTCGCCCCGCCGCCCGCGTCCGCCGGGCCCGCGGCCTCGGAGCCGTCGCTGCCGCCTTGCTGGCAGGCTCGTTCGCGGCCGTGGCGCTCACCGGCTGCTCCATCCGGGACAGCATCTGCGGAAACGGCGAGTACCCGGCCATGACCATCGGCGGCACGGGCTCGCAGTGCGTCAAGAACGGCGAGGAGGTCCCGGAGGGGTACGCGCGCTACCCGGAGGGCAAGGTGCCGCAGAAGGTGGACGACAAATGGGACGTGTACTGGCGCACCCACACCGTCGACAAGGACGGTGCCATCGTCGAGGTGGCGGACGGGGAGTAGGCCCGCCTGGACGAGCAGGTCCGCCCGGACGCACCGGCCGGCGTCAGGACCTACACTTCCCCGGTGCACGACGAAGAACTCCGCTCGGCGCTCGCCGCGCTGCTGGACGGCCTGCCGCCGAGCCGGGCCACCGCCGCCGTCGAGCGGCTGATCAGCGAGTACCGGGGCCGGACGACCACCGACACGCCTGTTCTGCGGGACCGGGCGGACGCGGTCGCCTACGCCGCCTACCGGATGCCGGCGACGTTCGCGGCGGTGAGCGCCGCGCTGGCGGAGTTCCGCGCCCGACTGCCGGAGTGGGGGCCCCGGCGGCACGTCGACGTCGGTGGCGGCACCGGCGCGGCCGGCTGGGCGGTGGCCGCCGCCTGGCCGGGCGGGGTGCACACCACCGTGCTCGACTGGTCGGAGTCGGCGCTGGGCATCGGCCGGGAGCTGGCCGCCCGGGCCCTGCCGGACGTCGAGTGGCGGCGCGAGCGCATCGGCCCCGCCCTCGCACTCCCGCCGACCGACCTGGTGACGATCTCGTACGTGCTGGGCGAGTTGACCGAGGGCGACCGGGCGGCGGCGGTGGACGCGGCCGGCACGGCCGCACGCGCGGTCCTGGTGATCGAGCCGGGCACGCCCGAGGGCTACATGCGGGTGATGGCCGCCCGGGACCGGCTGGTCGGCGCCGGTTTCACCGTGCTGGCGCCCTGCCCGCACAGCGACCGCTGCCCGATGGTGCCCGGTGAGGACTGGTGCCATTTCGCGGCGCGGGTCAGCCGCTCCTCGCTGCACCGGCGTGTCAAGGGCGGTTCGCTCGGCCACGAGGACGAGAAGTACTCCTACGTGGCGGCCGTCCGCCCGGACCCGGCCGAGGACGCCGGCCCACACGAGCAGGGCCACGCGCTCTCCGGCACCCCCGCCCAGGGGCGGATCGTGCGTCGGCCGCAGATCCGCAAGGGGCAGGTCCTTCTGGAACTGTGCACCGACCGCGAGGGCCTGGCCCGCCGGACGGTCACCAAGCGCGACCGGACCGCCTACCGTGCCGCCCGCGACGCCGCCTGGGGCGACTCCTGGCCGCCGCCGGAGGAGGGTCCGAAGGGGGAGGGCCCGGAGGG
>NZ_VJYK02000096.1 GCF_007097205.2 Streptomyces alkaliterrae | reverse complement strand
GTGGGGGCGTGCGTCGGGAGGGCACGCCTCAGCGTGGACATCGGTCCATGCCGCCGTGCCCGCCGCCGCTGACGCCGCCTACCCGGCCGCCGCGCAGATCGAAGGAGGAGAACACCTCACCCGTCATGTCAGAAGTCCCAGCCGTCCTCGTCGGCGGTCGGGCGCTCCTGCCGGGTCTGGTCCGCCGCCTCGGTGAAGGCGTCGCCGGCCATGCCGGCGGTGAGCGTGGTGCCGTCGGCGGGGTCGATGAGCAGGAAGGAACCGGTGCGCCGGGAGGTGCTGTAGTCGTCCACGGCGAGCGGCTCGGCGGTGCGCAGCACGACCCGGCCGATGTCGTTGGGAAGCAGCTCGCCCGGCTCGCTCTGCTGTGAGAGGTCGTCGAGGGTGAGCCGGGAGGGGATCTGCTTGACGATCGCCTTGACCGTGCGGGTGGTGTGCTTGAGCAGCACCCGGGCCCCGGGCCGCAGCGGGCTGTCGTGCAGGTGGCAGACGGTGGCGGTCAGGTCCTGGCTGGGGGCGGGCCGCTCGTCGGCGGGGACGAGGAGGTCGCCTCGGGAGATGTCGAGGTCGTCGGCGAGCCGGACGGTGACCGACTGCGGGGCCCAGGCGACGTCGACGGGACGGCCGAGGTTGTCGATGCCCTCGATGGTGCTGGTCCGGCCCGACGGCAGCACGGTCACCTGCTGCCCGACCCGCAGCACACCGGCGTTCAACTGGCCTGCGTAGCCCCGGTAGTCGGGGTGTTCGGCCGACTGCGGGCGGATGACGTACTGGACGGGGAAGCGGGCGGCCTCCACCGACGGGTCGTGGGTGACCGGGACGGTCTCCAGGTGCTCCAGCACGGTCGGGCCCGCGTACCAGTCCATGGTGGCGGAGGGGGTGACGACGTTGTCGCCGGCCAGCGCGGAGATCGGGATGGCGGTGATCTCCGGCACGCCGAGGGAGGCGGCGTAGGCGGTGAACTCCTTCGCGATGGCCGCGAAGACGGGCTCGGCGTAGTCGACGAGGTCCATCTTGTTGACCGCGAGCACCACGTGCGGGACGCGCAGCAGGGCGGCGACGGCCGCGTGCCGGCGGGTCTGCTCGACGACGCCGTTGCGGGCGTCGACGAGGATGATCGCCAGCTCGGCGGTGGAGGCGCCGGTGACCATGTTGCGGGTGTACTGCACGTGGCCGGGAGTGTCGGCGAGGATGAACCGCCGCCGGGGCGTGGCGAAGTAGCGGTAGGCCACGTCGATGGTGATGCCCTGCTCCCGCTCGGCGCGCAGCCCGTCGGTGAGCAGCGCCAGGTCGGGGGCGTCCTGGCCGCGGTTGCGGGAGGCGTGCTCGACGGCCTCCAGCTGGTCGGCGAGTACCGACTTGGAGTCGTGCAGCAGCCGCCCGACGAGGGTGGACTTGCCGTCGTCGACGGACCCGGCGGTGGCGAAGCGCAGCAGCGAGGTGGCGGACGTCGCCTCGGTGAGATCGGTGAGATCGGTGTGGCCGGTCGTGGTGGACATCAGAAGTACCCCTCGCGCTTGCGGTCTTCCATCGCGGCCTCGGAGAGCTTGTCGTCGGCGCGGGTGGCGCCGCGCTCGGTGAGCCGGGAGGCGGCGATCTCGTTGATGACCTTCTCGATCGTGTCGGCGTCGGAGTCGACCGCGCCGGTGCAGGACATGTCGCCGACCGTGCGGTAGCGGACCAGGCGGCGTTCCAGGCTCTCGCCGTCCTTCGGGCCGCCCCACTCGCCGGGCGCCAGCCACATGCCGGAGCGCTGGAAGACCTCTCGCTTGTGCGCGTAGTAGATCTCCGGCAGCTCGATGCCCTCACGCGCGATGTACTGCCACACGTCCAGTTCGGTCCAGTTGGACAGCGGGAAGACGCGGACGTGCTCGCCGGGCGCGTGGCGGCCGTTGTAGAGCTGCCACAGCTCGGGGCGCTGGCGGCGCGGGTTCCAGGCGCCGAACTCGTCGCGCAGGGAGAACACGCGCTCCTTGGCGCGGGCCTTCTCCTCGTCGCGGCGGCCGCCGCCGAAGACGGCGTCGAAGCGGTTGTCGGTGATCGCCCGCAGCAGCGGCACCGTCTGGAGCGGGTTGCGGGTGCCGTCGGGGCGCTCGCGCAGCTCGCCGCGGTCGATGAACTCCTGCACGGAGGCGACGTGCAGGCGCAGCCCGTGCCGGGCGACCGTGCGGTCGCGGTAGTCGATGACCTCGGGGAAGTTGTGCCCGGTGTCCACGTGCAGCAGCGCGAACGGCACCGGCGCCGGCGTGAACGCCTTCAGCGCCAGGTGCAGCATCACGATGGAGTCCTTGCCGCCGGAGAAGAGGATCACCGGCCGCTCGAACTCGCCCGCGACCTCACGGAAGACGTGCACCGCCTCGGACTCCAGCGCGTCCAGGTGGCTCAGGGCGTACGGGTTGTCCGTCTCCTCGGTGACGGCGGTGACGGTGCTCACGCGAGTCCCCTCTCGATCAGCAGGGTGTGCAGGGCGGCGGCGGACTCCTCGACGCCCTGCTCGTGGGCGTGGATGCGCAGGTCCGGGTCGGTCGGCGCCTCGTAGGGGTCGTCGACGCCGGTGAGGCCGGTCAGCTCGCCGGCCGCCTGACGGGCGTACAGCCCCTTGACGTCGCGCTCGGAGCAGACCTCCACCGGTGTCGCGACGTGCACCTCGAGATAGCCGGTGCCCTCGTGCTGGTGCCGCTTGCGGACGGCTTCCCGGGAGTCCGCGTACGGTGCGATCACCGGAACGAGGGCCTTGACGCCGTTGGAGGCGAGCAGTTCGGCGACAAAGCCGATCCGCTGCACGTTCTGGTGCCGGTCCTCACGCGAGAAGCCGAGGCCCGCGGAGAGGAACTCCCGGATCTCGTCGCCGTCCAGGACCTCCACCCGGTGGCCCTCGGCGCGCAGCCGCTCGGCGAGCGCCCGCGCGATCGTCGTCTTGCCGGCGCTGGGCAGGCCGGTCAGCCATACCGTCGCGCCGCTGGTCACCGCTGTCATCTCCCGCTCCCTGCCGGATGTCGTGTCGGTCATCAGCCGTGCAGTCCGCACTCGGTCTTGCCGCGGCCGGCCCAGCGGCCGGCCCTGGCGTCCTCGCCCGGACGCACCCGGCGGGTGCAGGGCGCGCAGCCGACGGAGGCGTAGCCGTCCATCAGCAGCGGGTTCGTCAGCACGCCGTGCTCGTCCACGTAGGCGTCCACGTCCTGCTGGGTCCAGCGGGCGATGGGGGAGACCTTGACCTTGCCGCGCCCCTCGTCCCAGCCGACGACCGGGGTGTTCGCCCGGGTGGGGGACTCGTCGCGGCGCAGGCCCGTCGCCCACGCCGTGTAGCCGGCCAGGCCGTCCCGCAGCGGGGCGACCTTGCGCAGCGCGCAGCACAGGTCCGGGTCGCGGTCGTGCAGCTTCGGGCCGTACTCGGCGTCCTGCTCCGCGACCGTCTGACGCGGGGTCAGCGTGATGACGTTGACGTCCATCACGGCGGCGACCGCGTCCCGGGTGCCGATGGTCTCCGGGAAGTGGTAGCCGGTGTCCAGGAAGACGACGTCCACGCCGGGGAACGCGCGGGAGGCCAGATGGGCCACCACGGCGTCCTCCATCGAGGAGGTCACGCAGAACTCCCTGCCGAAGGTCTCGGCCGCCCAGCGCAGGATCTCCAGCGCGGGGGCCTCCTCCAGCTCGCGGCCCGCCCGCTCGGCGAGCGCCCGCAGATCCGTGCCGTCGGTGCTCATCGGTTGTCCCCCCTGTGCCGGCCGGTGTTCTCGAAGCCCGCCGCGAGCAGGCCGAGGAACTTCAGCTGGAAGGCGCGGTTGCAGTCGGCGCACTCCCAGGCACCGTGCCCCTGCTCGGAGGGGCGCAGGTCCTCCTCGCCGCAGTACGGGCAGTAGTAGGGCGCGGCTCGCTCGCTCACTTCAGCGCCCCCTCGTCGGCCCGGGCCACCCACTGCGCGAACCGCTCGCCGTCCTCGCGCTGGTCCAGGAAGTTGCGCAGCACCCGCTCGACGTAGTCGGGCAGTCCGGCAGAGGTGACCTTCAGGCCTCGGACCTTGCGGCCGAAGCCGGCCTGGAGGCCCAGCGAGCCGCCGAGGTGCACCTGGAAGCCCTCGACCTGCTCACCGTTCTCGTCGACGACGAGCTGGCCCTTGAGGCCGATGTCGGCGACCTGGATGCGCGCGCAGGAGTTGGGGCAGCCGTTGATGTTGATCGTCAGCGGTTCGTCGAACTCCGGCAGGCGGCGCTCCAGTTCCTCGATGAGGGACTGGCCGCGGCCCTTGGTCTCGACGATCGCCAGCTTGCAGAACTCGATGCCGGTGCAGGCCATGGTGCCGCGCCGGAACGGGGAAGGGGTGGTGGTCAGGCCGAGCGCGGCCAGACCCTCGCGCAGCGAGTCGACCTGCTCCTCGGGCACGTCCAGCACGATCATCTTCTGCTCGGCGGTGGTGCGCACCCGGCCGGAGCCGTGCGCCTCCGCGAGGTCGGCGATCTTGGTGAGCGTGGCGCCGTCCACCCGGCCGACGCGCGGGGCGAAGCCGACGTAGAAGCGGCCGTCCTTCTGCCGGTGCACGCCGACGTGGTCCCGCCAGCGCTCCAGGGGGTCCTTCGGCGCCGGGCCGTCCAGCAGCGGGCGCTTCAGGTACTCCTCCTCGAGCACCCGGCGGAACTCCGCGGCGCCCCAGTCGGCGACGAGGAACTTGATCCGGGCGCGGGTCCGCAGCCGGCGGTAGCCGTAGTCGCGGAAGATCGAGATGATCCCCTCGTAGACGTCCGGGACCTCCTCCAGCGGAACCCAGGTGCCCAGCCGCACACCGATCTTCGGGTTGGTGGACAGGCCGCCGCCCACCCACACGTCGAAGCCAGGACCGTGCTCGGGGTGCTCGACGCCGACAAACGCCACGTCGTTGATCTCGTGGGCGACGTCCAGCAGCGGGGAACCGGAGATCGCGGACTTGAACTTGCGCGGCAGGTTGGAGAAGGCCGGGTTGCCGACCACCCGGCGGTGGATCTCGTCGATCGCCCAGGTGCCGTCGATGATCTCGTCCTCGGCGATGCCCGCGACCGGGGAGCCGAGGATGACCCGCGGGGTGTCGCCGCAGGCCTCGGTCGTCGACAGGCCGACGCCCTCGAGCCGGCGCCAGATCTCCGGCATGTCCTCGATGCGGATCCAGTGGTACTGGACGTTCTGCCGATCGGTGATGTCGGCGGTGCCGCGCGCGAACTCCTCGGAGATCTCGCCGACGACGCGCAGCTGCTCGGTGCTCAGCCGGCCGCCGTCGATGCGCACGCGCAGCATGAAGTACTTGTCGTCCAGCTCCTCCGGCTCCAGCACGGCCGTCTTGCCGCCGTCGATGCCGGGCTTGCGCTGGGTGTAGAGGCCCCACCAGCGCATGCGTCCGCGCAGGTCGGCGCCGTCGATGGAGTCGAAGCCGCGGTGGGCGTAGATCGTCTCAATGCGTGTCCGCACGTTGAGACCATCGTCGTCCTTCTTGGTCTGCTCGTTCGCGTTGAGCGGTGTCAGGTGCCCCTTGGCCCACTGCCCCTCGCCCCGGTGGCGGCTCGCCTTGCGGCGGGCTGGGGTTGCAGCGGTCGGCTTGGCGTTGTCGGCCATTGCGATATGTCCTTCGGACTGACGAGAGCGGCTCTGACCTGCCGGTTCGGGCACAGGGGTGCCCACGGCAGAGGTGGGGTGGAGTCAGGGAGTGAAGCGCCCGCGGCGGTGGGGGCGGTTCGGGAGGTGCGGCGCTGAGACTGTCAGCCCGCTCAACACATGGCGCTGGACATGCGGCCGAGGTCGACGTGCCGCCGACAGACCAAGGCAATTCCAGCTCGAGACATGACGGAAGACTCGCACGGCGATTTGGATTCAGTCCAGCTTTATCCAGGATGTGGACACGTGCGTCTTGTTGTGCGAGATGCTGTGTGGTGGGTCACACCGCGGGTCGTGCTGCGGGTCACGCCTGGGGGAACGCTCCGGGCCAGGGGCCGGGCGTCGGAACATCGGGCTCCGGTTCGGTCCGTGTCTCGAACACCCGGAAGCCCCGCCGCTCGTAGTTGGCGAGCGCGTGCGGCCCGTCCTTGCTGCACGTGTGCAGCCACACCCGGCGTGTCGCCGGGCGCTCGGGCCACCGGTCGGCGAGGTCCCAGGCGCGGGCCGCGCCGTGGCTCAGCAGCGCGCCGCCCAGACCCCGGCCGCGGAACGCGGGCAGCAGGCCGAAGTAGCTGATCTCCACCACGCCGTCCGGCTGGGCGTCCAGCTCGATGTAGCCGGCCGGGGTGTCCGCAGCGTACGTCACCCAGGTCTCGGTGCCCGGGCGCTCCAGGAACTCCCGCCACCGGGCGTGGCTCCAGCCCAGCCGGTCGGTCCAGGTGAGGTCACCGCCGACCGCCGTGTAGAGGAACCTGCTGAACTCCGGAGACGGCACCGCCGCCCGGGCGATCCGCACCTGTGTGCCCTCGGGGCCGCTGTCCGAGTCGTGGACACCGGTCCGAGGCGCGGACGGAATCAGCTGGTCGGGCGAGGTCTGCTCAAGCGACCAGGTGGTGACGTCGATCGTGCTCATACGGCAGATCCTCGCAGACCCGCCGGCCGGCGGGTCTGCGAGGTCGACGGCCTCGGGGTGCGGCGGTCGGCGTCAGCGGCCGGTCGGCTCAGCGGGCGACGGGCCGGGCCCGCTCGGCGACGGCGGCCAGGTCGAGCCCCGTCGGCAGCGTGCCGAAGGCGTGACCCCGTTCGCCGCCCAGCCGGGAGGCGCAGAACGCGTCCGCCACCTCCGGCGGCGCGTACCGCACCAGCAGCGATCCCTGGAGCAGCAGCGCCATGCGCTCCACCAGCCGCCGCGCGCCCGCCTCGGCGCCGGCCAGGTCGGCCAGCTCCGTCAGCAGCTCCTTGAGCGCCGCGTCCAACCGGTGGTCGGCGCCGCGCGCCGAGCCCACCTCCGTGAGGAAGGCGTCGAGCACCTGCGGCGAGCGGCCGAGCGCGCGCAGCACGTCGAGCGCCTGCACATTGCCCGAGCCCTCCCAGATCGAGTTCAGCGGCGACTCCCGCAGCAGCCGGGGCATGCCGGACTCCTCGACGTAGCCGTTGCCGCCCAGGCACTCCAGCGCCTCCGCGGTCACCGGGGTGCAGCGCTTGGTCACCCAGTACTTGGCGGCCGGTACCGCCAGCCGCAGCAGTTGGGCAGCGCCCTCGTCGCCGCTCTCCGCCGCGTCCGCCGCCGACGCCAGCCGCAGCGCCAGCCACATCGCGGCCTCCGACTCCAGCGCCAGGTCGGCGAGCACGTTCCGCATCAGCGGCTTGTCGAGCAGCGGACCGCCGAACGCGCTCCGGTACGCCGCGTGGTGCGTGGCCTGGGCGACGGCCTGCCGCATGAGCGCCGCCGAGCCGGTCACGCAGTCCAGCCGGGTCGCGGCCACCATCTCGATGATGGTCCGCACCCCCCGGCCCTCCTCGCCGACCCGCCAGGCCAGCGTCGTACCGTCGAACTCGACCTCGCTCGAGGCGTTGGAACGGTTGCCCAGCTTCTCCTTCAGCCGCTGGACGCGGAAGGTGTTGCGGCCGCCGTCCGGCAGCACCCTGGGCAGCAGGAAGCAGGTCAGCCCGCCGGGCCCGTCACCGCCCTCGGCCTGCGCCAGCACCAGGAAGACGTCCGACATCGGCGCCGAGCAGAACCACTTGTGGCCGGTGAGCGCGTACACGCCGGGCTCGGCGGTGGCGACCGCGCGTGTGGTGTTGGCCCTTACGTCGGAGCCGCCCTGCTTCTCGGTCATGCCCATACCCGCCAGCGCGCCGGCCTTCGTGCCCGCCTCGCGCAGCCCCGGCTCGTAGACCCGGGACGTCAGTCGGGGCACCCATGTCGCCGCCAGTTCGGGTTCCGCGCGCAGCGCCGGCACCGCGGCGTGCGTCATCGACAGCGGGCAGCCGTGGCCGGCCTCGGCCTGCGTCCACACGTAGAACCCCGCCGTGCGGCGGAACTGGCCGTCCGGCCTGGACCAGGCGTCGGTCAGCCCGCCGGCGACCGCACGGTCCAGCAGTCGGTGCCAGTCCGGGTGGAAGTCGACCTCGTCGATCCGGTTGCCGTAGCGGTCGTGGGTGCGCAGCACCGGCGGGTACTCGTTGGCCCGCACGCCCCACTCCCGCACCTCGGCGGAGCCGGCGTCGCGGCCCAGCGCGGAGAGCGCCGCGGCCGGCTCGGGATCGGCCGGCGACGTGTCACCCCGCCGTGCCCCGAAGGCCGCGACGGCCTCGGTGAGAGCGGCGTCCGTGGCGTAGACGTCGTAGTCGGCGAGCGGCGGGGGCTGATTGGTCACGGTGTGCGTCGACGATGGCATGGGCACACGGTAGGGCGCGCCCGCCCGTGCGTCACCCGTGCACGGACAGTCCCGTCCGCCGGATACGTTAAAGGGTGTGCACGCAGCGACCACACCTCCCGACGAACCGTCCGAGCAGCAGCCGAGGACGAGTCCGCGCTATCGGGACATCCCCAAACGGCGGCTGGTGTGGCTCCTGCTGAAGGACACCGTCAACTCCTGCATCGAGTACCGCATCCTCGGACTCGCGGCGGAGGCCGCGTTCTTCACCCTGCTGTCCCTCCCGCCGCTGCTGCTCGGCCTGATCGGCCTGCTGGGCTACCTGGACGTGTGGATCGGCACCGACACCATCGCCAGCGTCCGGGAGAACATCCTCGAGGCCTCGGCCACTGTCCTTTCGGAACGCAGCGTCAACGAGATCGCGGAACCGCTGATCGACGACGTCATCCGGGGCGGCCGACCGGACCTCATCTCCTTCGGTTTTGTCCTCGCCCTGTGGTCCGGCTCCCGCGCCGTCAACGTCTTCATCGACACCATCACCGTGATGTACGGGCTGGACGGGCACCGCGGCATCGTCAAGACCCGGCTGCTGGCCTTCCTGCTGTACGTCATCGCGCTGCTGATGGGCGCCGTGGCGCTGCCGCTGATGGTGATCGGTCCGGACGTGGTGATCAGCTGGGTGCCGCAACTGGAGTGGGTCGTCTCGGTCTTCTACTGGCCCGTCGTGCTGCTGCTGTCGATCGTCTTTCTGACCACCCTGTTCCACGTGTCGGTGCCGGTGCGCTCGCCGTGGCGGGAGGACGTGCCCGGCGCGCTGGTAGCACTGCTGATGTGGGTCGGTGGCAGCTTCCTGCTGCGGCTCTACCTCACCAACACGGTCGAGGGCCCCACCATCTACGGCTCGCTCGCGGCGCCCGTGGCGATCCTGCTGTGGATCTTCATCTCGGCGTTCGCCGTGCTCGTCGGCGCGGCCGTGAACGCGGCCATCGACCGGGTCTGGCCGTCCGTCGCCACCGCCGCCGCCCGGCGCGCCACCGAACGGCAGAAGGAGGCCGAGGCGGCCGAGATGGTCGCCGCCGCCAAGGCCCGCCGTGAGCAGGAGGAACGCGACCGGCGGGAGGCCGCCGCCGAGGACGCCGAGGACGGCGAGGACGACGGCGAGGACGACGACTGGGGGAGCACCCGCTGGCAGGGCGAGGAGCCGCCCGAGTTCCCCGAGCGCTGGGCCCGCTTCCTGCCGCCGGACGACGTTCGCGGCCGCTTCAAGGGCCCGCACAAGGACTGACCGGCCCGTACCGGGGCTGACCCGGCGGCCTGCCCGGGCACGCGCTGATGCCGGGCCGTTATCCCGGCCCGTTAGGTTGGCCGGGTGGAGTCAGCAACGGGGACGCCGGCGGAACAGCCGGCGAGCAGGCGAGCGGCGTACCGGGACGTACCCAAGCGGAAGCTGACCTATCTGCTGTTGAAGGACACCTACCGGTCCTGTGTGGAGTACCGGGTCGTCGGCATGTCCGCCGAGGCCGCCTTCTTCACCATGCTCTCCCTGCCGGCGCTGCTGCTCGGCCTGGTCGGGCTGGTCGGCGCGGTCGACTCCGTGGCCGGCACCACCGTGCTGCACACCGTGCGCCGCCGCATCCTGGACGCGTCCGCCCTGCTGCTGTCCGAACGCGGCGTCGACGAACTGGTCACCCCGCTCGTCGACGACCTCGTCTCCGGCGCCAGGCCGGCGGTGCTCTCCTTCGGCTTCGTCTTCGCGCTCTGGTCCGGATCGCGCGCCATGAACGTCTTCATCGGCACGATCACCGTCATGTACGGCCTGGACGGCTACCGCAACCCGGTCGCCACCCGGCTGCTGGCCTTCGGGCTCTGCGCGGCCGGGCTGGTCGTCGGCGCGCTGGTGGTGCCGATGACCCTGATCGGACCCCGGCTGGCGGTCGCCCGCTGGCCCGAGCTGTCCGGACTGATCGCGGTCGTCTACTGGCCCCTGGTCCTGCTGCTCGCGGTCTCCTTCCTGGCCACGCTCTACCACGTGTCGGTGCCGGTGCGCTCGCCGTGGCGGGAGGACGTGCCCGGTGCGCTGGTGTGCCTGCTGCTGTGGACGCTGTGCGCCGTCGCGCTCAAGGCGTACCTGCGCGGCGCCGTGGAGGGCCAGAGCATCTACGGCTCGCTCGCCGCCCCGGTCGCCGTCCTGCTGTGGCTGGGCATGTCGGCCTTCGCCGTACTCGTCGGCGCGGCCGTCAACGCGGCCGTCGACCGGGTCTGGCCGGCCGCCACCACCGCCGCCGCCCGGGCCAGGAACGAACGGGCCAGGGAGGACGCGGCACGGGCCATGGTGGCCGCTGTCGTCGAGCGCCGCTCCCGCGCCGAGACGGCCGGTCTCGACGCCGAGCAGGACGCCCGGGACTTCGAGCTCACCCGCCGACTCAGGCACCTGATGGACACCCCGGAGGTCCGCGACCAGCTCGACCGGTTGCGGGACACCACTCGAAGAATCGGACGAAGGATGACAGAGTAGGTGTGATCGCCTGCCACTGCGGGGGTTCCCGATGGACGCACAGGGAGTGGTCTCCACCACGGTGACACCACCGGCCGGCTGGCCCGCCAGCCCCGAGAGCACGCTCGCCCTGAACCGCCTGGGCACCTTCGACTGGGACCTCGACCAGGCGCTGATGTACATGGACGCCACCGCCCTGGCGCTGATGGGCACCCGCCCGGACGAGTACGACCTCCGCCCGGCCTCGCTCACCGCCAGCGTCCCCCGCGCCGAGGCCGCGCGCCTGGACCTGGTGGTCTCCCAGGCGCTCAAGGACGGCCGCGAGGGCTACGCCACCCGCTTCCGGGTCCGCCACCGGGACGGAGGGGAGAGGATCGTGCACACCCAGGCCCGCATCCTGCGCACCCCCCAGGGCCGACCGCACCGGATCATCGGCGTCCTGCGGGACGTCACCGACGAGAGCGAGCTGCCGCTCGACCGGCTCACCCTGGACGCGGAGCAGCGCGAGAGCTCGGTCGTGGAGGAGACCACCGCAGCCCTCGCCCACGCCCGCAGCGTCCGGGACGTCCTGGACGTGCTGGAGAGCCCGCTGGGACTCGGCCGGCTCGGCGCCGTGAGCATCATGCTCGGACTCGTCGAGGCGGGCCACGTCCAGCTCCTCGCCGAGGGCCGCACCAGCGCCTACGTCCCCGAACTGGAGTACACCAGGGTCGAGGCGGACTTCCCGATGAGCGAGGTCGTCCGCACGATGAAGCCGCTGTTCATCCTCTCCCGGCAGGACTTCGCCCGCCGCTACCCGAGGCTGTGGCCCTACATCGAGCCGCTGGAGGCCAGCGCCGCCGCCTACCTGCCGCTGGTCGCCCAGGGCAAGGTCATCGGCGCGATGGGCCTGCTCTACCGCGACAAGCACCACTTCACCCACCAGGAACGCACCCTGCTCACCGCGATGACCAGCAGCATCGCGCAGGGCCTGCAGCGCGCCCAGCTCTTCGACCAGGGTCTGGAGCTGGCCGAGAACCTCCAGCGGTTCATGCTGCCGCACACCATCCCGCACCTCCAGGGCGTGCGCACCGCCGTCAGCTACCGGCCGGCCCGCGAGGTGCGGGACATCGGTGGCGACTGGTACGACGTCATCCCCCTGCCCGGCGGCCGGGTCGCCTGCGTCATCGGCGACGTCCAGGGACACGACACCCACGCCGCCGCCGTCATGGGCCAGTTGCGCATCGTCCTGCGCGCCTACGCCACCGAGGGCCACACCGCCTCCACCGTGATGGCCCGTGCCTCCACCTTCCTCGCCGACCTGGACACCGACCGGTTCGCGACCTGCCTCTACGCCGAGATGGACCCCTCCACCGGCTGGCTGCGCATGGTCCGCGCCGGCCACCTCGACCCGTTGCTGATCCGCGCCGACGGCAGCTGCCGGGTCCTGCCGGTGATGGGCTCCCTCCCGCTCGGCCTGCTCCACCTGGGCCCGCTCGACTACCGCGAGACCGCGCTGGAACTGGAGATCGGCGAAACGCTGCTGATGTTCACCGACGGGCTCGTCGAACGGCCCGGCAGCGATCTGGAGGAGTCCGTCGAGGAGTTGGCGCGAGCGGTAACGCAGGGCCCGCTCCACGACCTGGACCGGCTCGCCGACTGGCTGACCGAGGCACCCGCCGAGGCGTCCGGCGCCGACGACATCGCCCTGCTGCTCGTCCGCCGCGACCAGACCGCCGCCCCCCAACTGGGCCGGCGGCTCCACCAGTACATCGCCCCCGGCGACCTGCGCGCGCTCGGCGGCGTCCGCCAGATGGTCCGCGCCGCCACCCGCGCCTGGCGCGCCGACCGGCACATCGACGACATCGCGCTGGCCGCCCATGAACTGGCCGCCAACGCCCTCGTCCACACCGACGGCGGCGTCACCGTCACCGTTCGACTGCTCGGCGGCCCCGAACGCCGCCTGCGCATCGAGGTCACCGACCGCTCCACCGACCACCCCGAGATGCGCGACGCCGACGACTGGCACCGCACCGGGCGGGGGCTGATGCTGGTGGACCGGCTCGCCGACCTGTGGGGCGTGGAGTCGCGCGGCGCTGGCAAGTGCGTGTGGTGCGAGTTCCTCAGCCCCGGCGCCCACGCGAGCTGAACAGGCCGCACGTCGACTCCCCGGAAGCCACCCGTCCGGGCGATCACCACCGGTAGGCTCGCCGTATGCGGGCAGACGAGGGCACCACCACGGGCCGCGCCGCCACACCGGGCGCCACCGGCTACGAACTGAGGGGCGACGTCCCCGCGCCGGCGGCCGGGAGCACGCGTCGCGGGCGGCTCGTGGCCGTCAGCGACCTGCATATCCGCTACCCGGAGAACCGCAAGATCACCGATGCGCTGCGCCCGGCGGACGCCGACGACTGGCTGCTCGTCGCCGGTGACGTCGCCGAGCGGGTCGGGGACATCGAGTGGGCGCTGGGCACCCTCGCCGAACGCTTCGCCAAGGTCGTCTGGGTGCCCGGCAACCACGAACTGTGGACCGTCAACGACGACCCGGTACAGCTGCGCGGCGAGGAGCGCTACCGCCATCTGGTGGAGATCTGCCGCGAGTTGGGCGTCGTCACACCCGAAGACGACTACCCCGTCTTCGAAGGCGTGGGCGGACCCGTGGTCGTCGCCCCGCTCTTCACGCTGTACGACTACACGTTCCGGCCCGCGGGCACGCACACCACGGCCGAAGCGCTCGCCCGCGCCGAACAGGCCGGAGTCGTGTGCACGGACGAGTTCATGCTGCACCCCGACCCCCACCCCGGCCGCGAGGACTGGTGCCGGGAACGACTGCGCTACACCGAGCGGCGCCTGGACGCCCTGCCGCCCGACCTGCCCACCGTCCTGGTCAACCACCACCCGCTGGTCCGCCGCCCCACCGAGGTGCTGCGCTACCCGGAGTTCGCGCTCTGGTGCGGCACCGAGGCGACCGCCGACTGGCCGCGCAGGTACCGGGCCGCCTGCGTCGTCTACGGCCATCTGCACATTCCGCGGCTGCTGTGGCACGACGGGGTGCCCCACCAGGAGGTCTCCCTGGGCTACCCGCGCGAGTGGCGCGGGCGCCCGCACGCGGTGCCCGGCCGACCCGTGCAGATCCTCCCGGTCCCGCGGCCGCCGGCGGCGTGAGCCGGGCCGGGCGGCCGGTCTCCGACCGGTCGTCGGGCGGCCGGTTGGTCGTCGGGTGTCGGTTGGCCGTCAGTTGGTCGTCGCTTGGCCGTCCGGTGACCGCCCGGTGGTCGTCGGGTGGCCGTCGGGCAGGTCGGAAAACACTTCGCCGTCGACGGTGAGAAGGGGTTAGTGTCCGCGGTGGCACGGGAGAGGCCCGGGCACCGGCGCGCCGCGGCGCGCAGCGGACAGAGGCGGGAGGTGCGGACGATGACCGTCTTCCACACCAGCGCGTACAGCGCCATCGGACATCTCGACCACCTCCAGGCGGCCGCCGGCTGACGTCTCGTCGGGGCCGCCCCTCCGAAGGGCTCCCCTTGCCTCACCAGCTTCACCACACCTCCGCGCACCCGCTCAGCGACTACGGCTGGGACGACGGGTACGCGGCCGACTTCCATCACCACGCCTCTCGCGGCCTGCTGCCCGGCCGGGTCGTCCGCGTCGACCGGGGCCGCCTCGACGCGGTGGTCGCCGACGGCGACGGCGTGACCACCGTGCTCGCCGACACCGCCCCTGTGGCCACCAGCGACCCCATGCGGGTGCCCTGCACCGGCGACTGGGTCGCCCTCGACACGACCTCGCCGGGCGGCCCGTACGTGCGAGCGGTTCTGCCCCGACGCACGTCGTTCGCCCGATCGACCTCCTCCAAGCGCTCCGAGGCGCAGGTGCTCGCGGTCAACGTCGACCACAGCGTGGTCTGCGTCTCCCTTTCCTCCGACCCCGACCTGGCCAGGATCGAACGCTTCGTCTCCCTCGCCTGGGCCAGCGGAAGCGTGCCCGTGGTCGTCCTCACCAAGCTGGACGTGGCGCCCGACCACGCCCATCTGACCGCGGACGTCAGGTCCGTGGCGCCGGGCGTGGACGTGGTCCCGGTCAGCGCCTCCACGGGGACCGGCATCGCGGAGCTGCGCGCCCGGCTGAGCCACGGCACGAGCGTGCTGCTCGGCCAGTCGGGAGCGGGCAAGTCCACTCTCGCCAACGCCCTGATCGGCCGTCACGCCATGACCGTGCAGACCGTCCGGGACCGCGACGACAAGGGCCGACACACCACGACGACCCGTGAACTGCACCTCCTGCCCGACGGCGGCGTCCTCATCGACACACCGGGGCTGCGCGGCGTCGGACTGTGGGACGCCGGGGACGGCATCGACCGCGCGTTCGCGGAGATCGAGGAACTGACCGCCGACTGCCGCTTCCCCGACTGCGGGCACCGCAGCGAGCCCGGATGCGCGGTGCTCGCCGCGCTCGCCGACGGCGGCCTGCCGGCACGCCGTTGGGAGAGCTACCTCAAGCTGCGCCGGGAGAACGAGCGACTGGCCGCCCGGACCGACGCCCGGATCCGCGCCGCGCAGCGCAAGGAGTGGAAGCGCCGGGACGCCGAGGCCCGCGCAGGCCTTGAGCGCAAGCGCGGACGCCTCCGGTAGCCCGCTCTGTTGATCCTGCTTCCCCCGCCTGGGGGAAGCAGGATCAACACAATGGCCGATGCCCGACTGCCGCGCTGCCGCGACTCTGGACACATGGAGTGACGGACCACCGCGATGTCCGATTTCCGCGAGTGATCAGGCTGGGCGCGGGCGCAGACTGGAAGGGTGATGGACGATGACAGCAGGTACGAGGCGGTTCACAGCAGGGACGAGCGGTTCGACGGCGTGTTCTTCACCGCCGTCCTCACCACCGGCATCTACTGCCGCCCCAGCTGCCCGGCGCGCACCCCGAAGAGGGAGAACGTGCGGTTCTACCGCTCGGCCGCCGCCGCGCAGGCGGCCGGCTACCGGGCGTGCCGCCGCTGCCGTCCGGATACCGTCCCCGGCTCGGCCGAGTGGGACGTGCGGGCGGACGCCGTAGGCCGGGCCATGCGGCTGATCGGCGACGGCGTGGTGGACCGGGAGGGCGTGAGCGGGCTCGCCCGGCGGCTCGGCTACAGCGCCCGCCAGGTGCAGCGGCAGCTCACCGCGGAGCTGGGAGCGGGGCCGGTCGCGTTGGCAAGGTGCCGGCGCGCCCAGACGGCGCGGATCCTGCTGCGGACCACCGGGCTGCCGATCACCGAGGTGGCGTTCGCCGCCGGCTTCGCCAGCGTGCGGCAGTTCAACGAGACGATCCGGGAGGTCTACGACCTCACACCCACCGAGGTGCGCGGGGCCTCCGGCGGGACCCCGGCGGACGCCGAGGGCGTCTCCCTCCGCCTCGCCCATCGCGGTCCTTACGCCGCCGGGCCCGTCTTCGACTTCCTGGCGCGGCGGGCGATCGCGGGTGTCGAGGAGGTCGTGGGCGAGCCGGGAGCGCGTTGCTACCGCCGTACCCTCGCCCTCCCCTACGGGCACGCCGTCGCCGAGGTCGGCGAGTACGGCGGGCCGGGCTGGCTACCCTGCCGACTGGTCCTGTCCGACCTGCGGGATCTTGGCTGTGCCGTCCAACGGCTGCGTCGCCTGTTCGACCTGGACGCCGACCCCTACGCGGTGACCGAGCGGCTGGGGGCCGACGCCCGCCTGGGCCCGTTGGTGCGGGAGGCCGAGGGCCTGCGTTCGCCGGGCGCGGTCGACGGCCAGGAGCTGGCCGTACGTGCCGTGCTCGGACAGCAGGTCACCGTGGCGGCGGCGCGTACGCTGGCCGGGCGGCTGGTCGCCGCCTACGGCAAGCCCCTGCCGCACGCCTCCGGTGGCCTGACCCGACTGTTCCCCGCGGCGGAGGCGCTGGCCGAGGCGCCCCTGGCGGAGCTGGGCATGCCGGCAGCCCGGCGGGAGTGCCTGCGCACGCTGACAACGGCCCTCGCGGACGGCGCCGTCGTGCTCGATCCCGGTGCGGATCGCGAGCAGGTCGAACGAGAGCTGATCAACCTGCGCGGAATCGGGCCGTGGACGGCCGGCTACGTGCGGATGCGCGCGCTCGGCGATCCGGACGTGTTCCTCCCCGGTGACGTCGGCGTCCGGCAGGGCCTGGCCCTCCTCGGCGCGACGGCGGCGGACGCCGGGGACTGGCGTCCCTGGCGGTCCTACGCACTGCACCACCTGTGGCGAGCGGCCGCCACGGGCACTCGCACGGCCGGTCGCACGGGCTAGGCCTCCAGGCCCCAGCTGTGGATCCAACGGGGGTGGATGCGGATGATCTCGTTGCTGAAGTGGCTGCCCAGATCGTCGCGTCCGGTGAGGAGTTGTGCCTCACCGCGCACCTCGACGCCACGAACGTGCCACGGGGAGACGCTGACCAGGTCGTCGACGACAAGGGCGACCTTCGGGTTGGACCGCAGGTTCCGCCACTTCTTGGTGCGGGAGAGGGCCTGCCCGCCGACCCAGATCGTGCCGTCGGACTGGGGGAAAAAGCCCACCGGGTTGGCCTGCGGCTGGCCGTCGGGGTCGACGGTCGCCAGCCGGCCGAGCCGCTGGCCGCGGAGGTAGTTGATCTCGGCGGGGCTGAACGACTTGTTGCGGCTCGTATCCGTCATAGGTCGAAGATTCACACACGATCACCGGATGTGCACGGGGGAGGGCGGCACCGCGGACCTGCGGAGTACTGCCGTGCCGTCAAGGTGACGCCGCGTCAGGAGGCTGGTCGGGGTGAAGCTTTGTGTCGAATCGCTGGCCGATTCGGTACAGGCTGGGACAATAGCCGGATGGATGGGCAGGGGGAGAGGCAGCCGGAGCCGGACTGGTGGAGCCGGCTCTACGGCGAGGAGAACACCGACGTCGGCCATGCGCCGGTCGGCGACACCGTCGACGAGCGCTTCGACTCGGCCAGTCGGGCGACCACCGAACGGAGCGGGGCGAGCCGGACCGAGGCGGACCGGACCCTCCCGCTGGGCACCCGTCGGCCGTCCTCCGTCAGAAAGCGGGAGGCCGACTCCTCGGCCGACGGCGGCGGCCAGGGACCCACCGCGCCACCGAGCCCCAGCGGGTCTGT
>NZ_VJYK02000095.1 GCF_007097205.2 Streptomyces alkaliterrae | reverse complement strand
CGGGGATGGTGGGCGGGCGGTGGGTCAACCGCACCGTTGGGACGACGGGCTGATCGCTCGGCGGGTACGTCCGCTCCCGGCTCGGCGGAGCTCTCAGCCGCCGCCGGAGGCCTGGCCGGAGGTCGCGTCGCCGGGCCGTGCGGGCGGCCCCGGAGCGGCGGACGAGTCGGTGGAGGTGCTGTCCGCGCCGCCGGCGCCGAACGGAGAGCTGCGGACGTCGGCCGGCACCGGCACCGGCCGGTTCAACGTGCTGTCCGAACCGCAAACGGCTGGCGGGGAGGCCGCCGGAGTGCAGGTTCCCGTGGAACCGGAACCGGAACCGCCCCACGCAGCGCCCCTCGCACCGCCTCTTGAACCGCCGATCGAACTGCCCCTCGAGCCGTCCGCCGAGCCGTCCGCCGGGCAGCCGTTGGGCGGCGGACGGTCGGCCGCGCGTCATGCGGCGGCCAGTGGTGGTGGCGGTGGCGGCGGCGAGCGCGGGCTCGGGACGCGGCTGGTGGCCCTCCGGGAACTGGTCGGCCTCTCCCGGACCCGGCTGGAGCAGGACACACTTGCCGAGGCCGTACGCGTCCTGGAGGAGGCCTCCGCCCGGGGCAGGCTGTCGCGGGCGCACACCACCGTCGCCATCGCCGGGCCCACCGGCTGCGGCAAGTCCTCGCTGTTCAACGCGATCGCGGGCGTCCAGCTCTCGGACACCGGGGTCCGCCGGCCCACCACCTCGATTCCCGTCGCGTGTGTCTGGGAGGCGTCGGAGCGCGACGGCGGTGCCGAGGGGCTGCTGGAACGACTCGGGGTACCGCCGCGTGCCCGGCGCCGGGCCCACGGGCGGACGAGCGACAACCGGATCCTGGGCGGGTTGGTGTTGCTCGACCTGCCCGACCAGGACTCCATGGACCCGGGCCACCGGGCGCAGGTGGACCGGTTGTTGAAGCTGGTGGACGCCGTGGTCTGGGTGGTCGACCCGGAGAAGTACGCCGACGCGCTGCTCCACGAGCGGTATCTGCGACCGCTGGCCGGCCATGCCGAGGTCACCTACGTGGTACTCAACCAGACGGACCGACTGTCCTCCCAGGCCACCGAGGAACTGCTGGACGACCTGCGGCGGTTGCTGGACGAGGACGGCGTGGCGCTGGGGGAGTACGGCGAACCAGGCGCCCAGGTGCTGGCGCTTTCCGCGCTTACCGGGGAAGGCGTGCCGGAGTTCCGGGAGTGCCTGGAGGAACTGGTGGCCCATCGGCAGGCGGCGGCCAGGCGGCTGGCGGCCGATGTGGACCAGGTGGTGGTCGCGCTGCGGCCGGCGTTCGTCGTGGACGGCGAACGGCAGCCGGAGGGACTGACGGTGGCCGCGCGGGAGGAGTTCGAGGAGCGGCTCGGGGTGGCCGTGGGTGCGGCTGCTGCCGGTCGTACGGCCGAGCGGGTCTGGCTGCGTCAGGCGGACGCGGCGTGCGGCACGGCGTGGGCGGGGCTGGCCCGATGGCAGGCCCGCCGGTTGTCCGCCCGGCGCGGGGAGCTTCCGGAGGGCCCGGCCGGGGCGGCTGGTGCGCCGGCGGTTCCGGTGCCGCCGCAGCCCGCCGGGCGACCGGTGGTGGAGCAGGCGGTTCGCGGTCTGGTCGACGAAGTGACATCCGGTCTCCCTGGGGACTGGGCCCGCTCGGTGCGGGATGCGGCGCGGGCCGGTGGTGAGGTGCTGCCGGCGGCCCTGGACAAGGCCGTCGCGACGGTCAAGCCGCCGGAGCGGGTACGCCCTAGGTGGTGGACGATGGCCGCGGCCGGCCAGGCGGCGCTGATGGTCTTCCAGCTGGTCGGGCTCTGTTGGCTGCTGTTCGGGCTGGTCGTGGGGGGGATGGGCGCGGACAGGTGGCCCGCGGTGGCCCTGATGGTGGTCGGAGCGGTGGGTGGGCCCCTGCTCGCCTGGTGCTGCCGACTGGCGGCCAGGGCTCCGGCCGAGGCGTTCGGCGCGGAGCACGAGAGGCAGCTGAGGCGCCTGGCGGCCGACCACGGACGCTCGTTGGTGCTGGAGCCCGTGGCGGCCGAGCTGCTGCGCTACTCGGAGGTGCGGGACCAGTACGTACTCGCTGCGTCAAGGCAACCGTAGCGCCGCCGCAAGAGCTGTGGGGCGATCCGAGCGCCGATCACTCGAACGTGTGGTCGAGTTGTCCACAACCGCCGAGTAATCCACAGGTGCGAGCAGAAGTCTTGACCTCACGTCACGATGGTGCCCGGCCGGACTCCCGGCCGGGCACCGCTCACGCGGTGTCGGTCACCGTCGATGTGAGGAGGTGAAAAGCATGGCCCCAACGCGTTGTTGACCTGGTGTCAGCTCGTCCCGGGCAGCGCCTTGAAGATCCGTTTTCGCGGCATTCGCTGATAACGATTGCGAGTCGGTAGGCGTAGTGATCGCAAAAGTGGGGGATCACGCCGCATTCCCTCTCTACGATCCCCGGTCAGACCCTCCGGGGCCGGATCCCGGTGTGTCGTGGGGCTGATGAGGGGATACGCATGATCGCGATACGCGGCCGGGCAGCCATCGCCCGGCGCGTGGTCAGGGGAGTTGTCGTCGCCTCGGGGCTGGCCGTGGCGACCGGCACGGCGGCGGTCGCGGCGCCGGTGCCGCCGGCGCAGAGCGCCGCCGCGGGTCCCGCCGGTGGCGTGGTGGCCACCCTTGAGGGCCTGAGAGTCTACGACCGGGCGATCGTGGTGGAGGACGGCGAGCGCGTCGAGACCGGCGCGGGGCTCTCGGAGATGTCCGTCAACGGCGGCGGCAGCCTCCAGACCTACGGCGTCGATCTGCACACTCCCACCCAGGAGCAGGCGCAGTACCGCGAGACCGCGTGGGGGGCCTCCCCGCTGCACGGAAACCCCGACGCGGGCCGGATCCGCTGGATCGTGGAGAACTCCTACCCTCAGGTCAACGACCTCACCGCGCTGGCGAAGAAGGCCGGGACCGGCCGTCTCACGCCGCAGACGGCCGCCGCCGGCACCCAGGTGGCGATCTGGCGCTACTCGGACGGCGCCCAGGTCGAGGCCGTCGACAAGGGCGCGCAGAAGCTCGCCGACTACCTGTACAAGGCGGCCGAGCGCAGGGCCGAACCCCGCGCCTCGCTCGCCCTGCTCCCGGTCGCCGTCTCGGGCCCGCCCGGTGGGCGACTGGGCCCGGTGACCGTGCGTACGAGCGGTCAGGCGGTGAGCCTCAGCCCGGCTCCGAACGCCGAACGGCAGGGTGTCCGGGTGGTCGACGAGCGCGGCGAGGAGATCCGCTCGGTGGCCGACGGCGGCCGGTTCTGGTTCGACGTGCCCGAGGACGCCGAGGGCGGCTCGACCGAGCTGACCGTCCAGGCGGCGGCGACCGTGCCGGTGGGCAGGACCCTCACCGGGGCGGGAGAGTCCACCGCCGCCCAGGTGCTCGCCGGGTCCAGCGACTCGACGATCACGGCCACGGTGGTCGCGCACTGGGCCGCCACCGGCCCGCTGCCCGCCGTCACCGCCGTGGACAGTTGTGCCGAGGGCGGCGTTGTCCTCCAGGTGAGCAACGCGGGCGACGAGGAGTACGCCTTCACGCTCGGTGAGCGGGAGTACCGGGTACCGGCCGGAGGGCTGGAGCGGGTGATCGTGCCGGTCGCCGAGGACCAGCCGTACCGCATCATGCTGACCGGCCCCAACGGCTACTCGCCGACCTTCGCCGGAGTGCTGGACTGCGCGACCAAGTCGGTCGCGCCGGTGGCCGACGACGGCCTCACGGTCCACTCCGGACCGGTCACCGTCGGTGGTGTCGGCGGGGAGCCCAACCTCGCCGAGACGGGCAGCTCCGGCAACGTCCCCCTGGTGCTCTCGATCGCCGGTGGTCTGCTTGTGGTCGGCGCCGTGGCGCTGCTGATGGTGCGCAGGTCCAAGCCGTCCCCGGCGAGCACGCCGGAACCGGGACCGGCGTCGGGCGAGGAGAGCGGCCCCGGGGCGTCGGGCGGGGCCGGCGACCGCTGACAGCGGTCCGCCGGGGCCGGGTGAGGGGCAGGGCGCTCACCGCCCGGTTTCCGTCCCCGGCGCCGAGTACGGCAGGATGGTTCCATCTGCCCACTTCCAGAAAGCCGGACGGTTTCCCTTGGCTGAGTACATCTACACCATGCGCAAGACGCGCAAGGCGCACGGCGACAAGGTGATCCTTGACGACGTCACCCTGAGCTTCCTGCCCGGTGCGAAGATCGGCGTGGTCGGGCCCAACGGCGCGGGAAAGTCGACCGTGCTGAAGATCATGGCCGGGCTTGAGCAGCCGTCGAACGGCGACGCGTTCCTCAGCCCGGGCTACACGGTCGGCATCCTCCTGCAGGAGCCGCCGCTGGACGAGTCCAAGACGGTGCTGGAGAACGTGCAGCAGGGCGTGGCCGACACCAAGGCCAAGCTCGACCGGTTCAACGAGATCGCCGAGCAGATGGCGACCGAGTACACCGACGAGCTGATGGAGGAGATGGGCAAGCTCCAGGAGCAGCTCGACCACTCCAACGCGTGGGACCTGGACGCCCAGCTCGAGCAGGCCATGGACGCCCTGGGCTGCCCCCCCGGCGACTGGCCCGTCACCAACCTCTCCGGCGGTGAGAAGCGCCGCGTCGCGCTGTGCAAGCTGCTGCTGGAGGCCCCTGACCTGCTGCTGCTCGACGAGCCCACCAACCACCTGGACGCCGAGTCCGTCCAGTGGCTGGAGCAGCACCTGGCCAAGTACGCCGGAACCGTCGTGGCCATCACCCACGACCGGTACTTCCTGGACAACGTGGCCGAGTGGATCCTGGAGCTTGACCGCGGCCGGGCCCACGGCTACGAGGGCAACTACTCCAAGTACCTGGAGACCAAGCAGTCCCGCCTCAAGGTCGAGGGCCAGAAGGACGCCAAGCGCGCCAAGCGCCTGAAGGACGAGCTGGAGTGGGTCCGCTCGAACGCCAAGGGACGCCAGGCGAAGTCCAAGGCCCGCCTCGCCCGTTACGAGGAGATGGCCGCCGAGGCGGAGAAGATGCGGAAGCTGGACTTCGAGGAGATCCAGATCCCGCCGGGCCCGCGTCTGGGCAACGTGGTCGTCGAGGTGGAGAACCTCTCCAAGGCGTTCGGCGAGAAGGTCCTCATCGACGACCTGTCGTTCACCCTGCCGCGCAACGGCATCGTCGGCGTCATCGGCCCGAACGGCGCCGGCAAGACCACGCTGTTCAAGATGATCCAGGGCCTGGAGCAGCCGGACAACGGCAACATCCGGGTCGGCGAGACGGTCAAGATCTCCTACGTCGACCAGTCGCGGGCCAACATCGACCCGAAGAAGACGCTGTGGGCCGTCGTCTCAGACGAGCTGGACTACATCAACGTCGGCCAGGTCGAGATGCCCTCGCGGGCGTACGTGAGCGCCTTCGGCTTCAAGGGCCCGGACCAGCAGAAGCCGGCCGGTGTTCTCTCCGGCGGTGAGCGGAACCGCCTCAACCTGGCGCTCACCCTCAAGCAGGGCGGCAACCTGCTCCTCCTCGACGAGCCGACGAACGACCTCGACGTGGAGACGCTGTCCTCGCTGGAGAACGCGCTGCTGGACTTCCCCGGCTGCGCGGTGGTCGTCTCCCACGACCGGTGGTTCCTCGACCGCGTCGCCACGCACATCCTGGCGTACGAGGGCGACAGCAAGTGGTTCTGGTTCGAGGGCAACTTCGAGTCCTACGAGAAGAACAAGATCCAGCGCCTCGGCCCGGACGCCGCGCGTCCGCACCGCGCCACCTACAAGAAGCTGACGCGAGGCTGATCCCCATGCGCCACGTGTACGAGTGCCCGCTTCGCTGGTCGGACATGGACGCCTTCGGCCATGTCAACAACGTCGTGTTCCTGCGCTATCTGGAGGAGGCGCGGATCGACATGATGTTCCGGCTGGCCAGGGAGGCGGCCTCGGACGCGTTCACCGGGGGTAGCGTCGTGGCGCGGCACGAGATCGACTACCTGCGGCCGCTGGTCCACCGGCACGAGCCGGTCACGGTCGAGACGTGGGTGTCCAAGCTCGGCCGCGCCTCGCTGACGGTCAGCTACGAGATCAAGGACAGCGCGGAAGTCTACGTGCGGGCCAGCACGGTTGTGGTCCCCTACGACCTGGAGTCCGGTCGTCCCCGGCGGCTCAGCGCCGAGGAGCGCTCCTTCCTGGAGGCATACGTCGATGACAGCTTCGACAACCGTGCGTCGACTGGCGTTCGCTGACCCGGGGGAGGCGGCCGGGCTGGCCGCCTTCCTCCAGCGCCTGATCCGGTGGGAGAAGAACGCCTCGGTGCGGATCAAGGCGGCGGACGGCGTCGTCGGGGTCTTCGCGCGGCCGGCCAGGTTCGACGTGCTGGTCGTGCGCACGGCCCGGCTGCTCGAACCCGTCGAGCTGGACAGCACCGTCTCGGCGGGTGAGCTGCTGGAACGTGTCGACGAGGACCGGGAGGCGGTGTCCGTGCCGCCGGCCGTCACCGGCCCGGCGTGGGCGGGCGTACTCCCGCCGCGCGGCGGTTGGCAGCGGCAGGGAGAGCTGCCGGTGGACGCCGTGCGCACGGTCGCCTCGGCGGCGGTGGCGGAGTTCCGGCAGCGCGCCGAGGCGCTGCCGGAGCGGCAGCGGGACCGGCGGCGGCTGGACGCCCTGGCCGAGGAGATCTGGTCGCGGCCGCTGGGTCGGACGGGCCTGCCGCTGCGCGCGGTACACGCCGCGCACGCGCTGGGCTTCCTCCGCGGCGAGCAGCCGGTGTCGTTGCTGGAGGCGGGCGGCTGGCTTCGGCTGCGCACGTCCTACGGCTCGGTGGCGGTGCGCACGGGACGCCCGGCCGCGCTGCCGGTGAGCCCGGTCTGAGCCCGGTCTGAGCCCACTCCGCCGGGGCCGAACCGGAGAGGGCGGGGGTCAGGCGCGGTCCGGGTGGATCTGGATGTGGTCCTCCTCCAGCTCCAGCAGCACACGTTCCTTGATGCCCAGCGGCTCGGTGAAGTCGCGCGGCAGCTGGAGGCGGCCCGCCCGGTCGATCGTCGCGTACTCCTGCGCGACGACCGACTCCTGGCCGTGCTCGTCCACCTCGGTGCGGCGCAGCACCTCGGAGGCGGTACGGCCGTCCCGGATGGCGACCGTGCGGCGCACCTCCTCGGCCACCGCCGCGTCGTGCGTCACGATGACCACGGTGGTACCGAGTTCGTCGTTGATCCGGCGGAACGCGGCGAAGACCTGCTCGGCGGTGTTGCTGTCCAGCTCGCCGGTCGGTTCGTCGGCGAAGACCACGTCCGGACTGTTGGCCAGGGCCACGGCGATCGCCGTGCGCTGCTGTTCGCCGCCGGAGAGCTGGGCGGGCCGGAGGTCGCGGCAGTGCGCCAGGTCCAGGATGCCGAGCAGCTCGTCCGCCCTGGCCTTCCGACCCCGGCGGCCGCCCGGGCCGCCACCGCCGCGCAACTGCATGGGCAGCATGACGTTCTGGTGGGCGGTCAGGAACGGCAGCAGATTGCGGGCGGTCTGCTGCCAGACGAAGCCGACGATCTCCCGGCGGTAGCGGAGCCGGGTCGCGGCGTCCATGGTCAGCAGGTCGCAGCCGGCGACCGAGGCGGATCCCGCGGTGGGCACGTCCAGGCCGGTCAGGATGTTCAGCAAGGTGGACTTGCCGCTGCCCGAGGCGCCGACCAGCGCCATCAGTTCACCCCGTTCGACCAGCAGGTCGAGGCCCTGGAGCGCCTGCACCTCGATGCCGTCGGTGCTGTAGACGCGGACGAGGCGGTCGCAGACGATCAGCGCGTCGTCGCCGTAGCCGCTCGCGGAACCGCGGGCGACGGCCCGCGCCTCCAGGTCGGCCAGCGAGACCGTGCCGCCACGTGCCGCCGTGTCGGTCGGCTCGGTTGTGTGGGCCATGATCAGTCCACCGTCCTCGGTTCGGTCGGCCGGCGGCGTCCGGCCATCAGCCATGCCTGGATCAGCAGCGTGAGACCGCCCAGCGCCAGGACGCCGAGCGCGGGCAGCGCCAGCGCCGTGGCGTTGAGCGGCAGCTCCGCCCGAAGGCCGGTCGTGGTGGTGCCGGCCAGCGCACCGAGGTCCACACCCGGGCGCAGCAGTACCACCGTGGCGGCGGAGACGAGCACGCCGCCACCGACCGCCAGGGCGTACTGCGGCAGCGACTCCACCAGGAGCAGTCCGCGCGCCTGCCGCCGACTGAGCCCCATGGAACGCAGCCGGGCCAGCAACCTGCCTCGTTCCGGCGCGGTCTGCACGAGGGACAGCAGCAGCGCCAGCACGCTGTAGCCGAGTGCGGCGGCGAGCGCAGCCAGGTAGACGTCGCCGGCGCCGGCCTGGAGCGGTGAGTCGGTGAGGCGTTCGCGCTCCTCGGCGCGGACGGTCACGGCGCTGTCCTCGTCCACCTCGCGGGCGGCGGCGCGCAGTGCCCCGGCGTCCAGGCCGCCACCGGCGGCGTCCCGCGCGGTGACCAGCAGCATCGTCGGTTCCTGGAGATGCCGTTCGTGCGGCTTGGCGCGCAGCCGGCTCACCGCGTCGGCCGAGACGATCGCGAATTCTCCCGAGGTCACGGCGGGTGTGATGTCGATGGTGTGGACAGGGCGCAGGTCGAGCGGCACTCCGGAGGCGGTGATCCCGCCGCGTTCACCGAGCTGCTGGGCGACGCCGGGGGAGACGACGGCCGGCAGGGTCGTGCCGCCGTCGTCCCGCAACGCGTCGGCGGGGAAGGCGCCGAGACCGGTGCGGCGGGCCAACTCGGCGTACTCCTCGGGGTCGGCGATCACCACGAAGAGCGAGGCGCCGCTGCCCCGGCCGGCGTAGCGCCCCCGGGTGTCCGCGTGCACCAGCAGACTGGACCGGACGCCCGGCAGGACGTCGACGCGTTCCTTGATCTCCTCGGGCAGGCCGAGCGCGTCGGCCACCCTGGCGTCGGCGCCGACGGCCGCCAGGGCCGCCCGATCGCGCGCGTCGGCCACCCCGGTCAGGACGGAACCGCCGAAGGCGGCGACGGTCAGCGTCACCAGCAGGGCCAGCAGCGGCAACCCGGCGCCGGCGGGCGCGCGCCCGGCGCGGGCGAGGCCGAGAAAGAGCACCGGGCCGCGCCGGCGCGCCGCCGCCCGACCGAGCAGCCGCAGCGGCAGCGGATACCCGCGAAGCAGTACGACCGCCGCGGCCAGGGACAGCAGTACGGGAGCGGCGGCCAGCAGCGGCCCCGCCTCCACACCCTGGCCGCGCACGGCGGCGACGGCCACTCCGACGAGTACCAGGAGGGTGAGTTCGATGACGGTGCGGCGGCGGGAGGGCCGGGCTCGGACGACGTCCCGGCGGTCGGTGCCCTGGTGGGTGCGGTGCGCGGCGACCGCGCGAAGCGGCCCGGCGAACGTCGCCACCAGTACCACCACAAGAGCGAGCAGCGCGCCGCGCACCGCCCCGCCTACCGAGCCGCCGCCGGGCGCCACGAGCAGCGCCAGTGTGCTGCCGAGCGCGGCGGCCGGCACGGTGACGGCGGCGTTCTCCGCGCTCAGCCGGCCGAACAGGCCGGGCAGCGAGCAGCCTCGGGCCCTGAGCAGGGACAGCTCGTCGCGCCGCCGTTCGACACCAAGCGCGGCCGTCATCAGCAGCACGATCAGGGCGGCGGTGCCGACGCCCAGCAGCGCGGTGGCGACCAGCGGCGCTACCGCGTCCCGTTCCCGTTCGAACGCGGTGAGGACCGGGCCGAGCCCGCTGCTCACCAGGATGTCGCCGACCGGCGACTCCTCGGAGAGGCCCGTCGCGTCCGCGCCGCTGGTCAGCGAGGTCAACATCCGCTGAGCGGTGGGCACCTGGTCGGCGGTCAACGCCCGGGCGTCGATCGGGTGGTGCCAATAGAGCACCGCGCCGTCCCGGATGTCGCGCAGTACGGGCGCCGCCCGCCGGTCGAGCAGTGCGCCGAACTCCCAGAGATAGGCGGGGTCGGAGCCGGGTTCCGTGAGCACCTTCAGCCGGGGCTTGGTCAGCAGCCGGTTGTTGGTCCAGTACGGGTGCGAGCGGTCCTTGGGCCGCAGGAGGCCGGTGACGGTCACCCGCGCCTCGCCCTGTGCGCCGCCCAGCGTGAGGACGTCGCCGACGGACACCTTCATCCGGCGTGCCGTCGCCTCGGTGAGCGCGGCCTCCACCCGCCGGTCCTCGCGGCCACCGGCGACCCGACCGCCCGGCGGGCGCCCGCTGACGACGTCCGCGAAGTCGGTGATCTCACCCTGCTGGGCGAACAGCGTCAGTTCGGGATCAAGGTATGGCGTGGGGCGGGGCAGCCCCTCGCTGACCACGTCGGCGGGCGCGTGGTTCCGCGCGCCGTAGGCGACGCGCTCCGGGTCGAAGCGCAGCGGCGGGCGGATGCGCCGTACGAAGGCCGCCTCCGCCTCGTCCAGCGCGCGCGGCGCCAGGAAGTCGCCGTCCACGCTGCGGTACTGCTCGGGCACCGCCTCGCCGCTGACGCTGCGCTCGAGCACCGTCGTGCCGGAGACGGCGTGCCGCAGCGCCCGGTCCCGCTGGTCCTCGACGACCCGTGGGACGAGTACGGCGCAGAACGACGTGACGGCGACGATGAGTGCGAGCGCCACAGCGGTCGCGCGGGCGGCGGAGAGCCGCACCCGCACCCAGCCGAGCAGTTCCCGCGGCTGTGCCATCAGTGCTCCCCCTGCTCCCGCAGCGCGCCGGCCGCGTCACCCCGGCGCATCGCGATCAACGCCACCGAGAGCAGCGGCACCACGGCCACCGCCGCCAGCAGCAGCCCCAGCGGGCCCAGCGGCACCTCGACCAGCAGCGCGGGCACCGGGCGGGTTGCGTCGGACGTCAGCACGACCAGCGGCAGCACCAGCCGCAGCAGCAGCACACCCAACGCGGTTCCCACGACCAGCGACAGCGCGACCAGGACGGCGTGCTCGGTCGCCACCACGCGGGCTAGCTGCCGCCGGGACGTCCCGAGAGCCCGCAGAACGGCGAACTCCCGCGCACGCTCCCGCACCGAGCCGGCGACGCTCACTGCGAAGCCGGTGGACGCCAGCAGCGCGGCGGCCACGGCGGTGGCGCCCAGCGCCGCACGAGGGCCGGCGCCCAGCGGATCGGCCCGCAGCTGCGCCGCGACCTCCTCGCGTACCAGCACGGTCTCCACGTCGGCGCGGGCCCGCAGCCGCTCCGCGACCTTCTCGGTGGCGCCCGCCCGGGCCCCGACCCACCAGTCGGTGAGCGGAAGCGGACGGCTTCCGGCCGCGTCCAGGGCGCGGTCCAGCGCGGCCAGGTCGACGAGGACCGCGCCGCCGTCGGAGCCGGCGGCGCCGGGCGCGGTCGGCAGCTCCCGGACCGCGCCGACGATGCGGACGGTGACGTCCGTACCGGAGACCTGGACGCGCACCTCGTCACCGACCTTGGCGCCGCTCGCCGTCAGATAGGCGTCGGTGACGACCGCCGGCGGCGGCCCGGGCGGCGTGCCCTCGGCGCTGAGCGACAGGGTGTTGTGGGAGTCCGGGGCGCTGAAGAAGCGGCCGGGTTGCCGGGCGGCGCCGGTGACCCACTCCACCGTCAGGCCGCCCCCGTCGGCGCTGACCGGGTCGGCCTTCGGGCGGCCGCCGGGCACGTCCTCCAGCATGAACTGGGCGTTCGAGGTGGCCAGGTCGGCGGACCAACCGCCGCCCGCGGCGCTCAGACCGGTGATGCTCAGCCGGTGCCGCTGAGGGGCGTCGTACGGCACCTGCGCCTCGACCACCAGGCGCACCAGGCGCAGCGGGCCCGCGAACGAGCCCTCACCGACGGCGCGCCGCGGGTCCAGCCGGAAGCCGTGCGTCCGGTCGTCCGCGGTCAGCGTGCCCAGTCGGAAGCGGTACGGCAGCCCGTGCCGGTCCTCGACGACGGCGGTCAGAGTGCTGTCCTCGACCGGGCCGGACACCTTGCCTCCGCCCGGTGCCGTGGCCGTCAGCCGGGCTCCGATCCGGGTCGCGCCCTCGGCCAGTTCCACGCCGCCGGCGTCGTCCGGGCGATTGGTGAGACGGGTCGCGAACGGTCCGTCGGCGAGGTCGGACCGCATGTGCAGCAGCTTGTCGGTGTAGCGGGTGTCGGTCGCCAGCAGGCGGGTGGTGCGGCCCTCGCGGACGGAGAACTCGCTACGCGCCACCGGGGCCGCCAGACGCACACCGGCGATCTCGTCGAACACCCCGCCCTGACCGAAGTCCGGCGTGTTCCAGCCGGTCACCATGATGTCGGCGCCGGTGCCGAAGTCGGCCTGGTCCCGCTGCGACCGCTCCCAACTGGCGCTCTGGCCAAGGGAGAAGACGCCCATGGCGACGGCCAGCACCAGCAGCGTCGCGGGGGCGGCGCCACGGGCGGGCCGGCGGCTCAGCTGCCAGCCGGCGAGCGGGCCGACCAGCGAACGGCCGCGTGCCGCGCGGCGTTCGGCGAGCCGGGCCAGCGGCGGCAGCAGCCGCAGCGCCAACACCGTGCCGGCCAGCAGCGCCAGCGCGGGCGCCGCGACCAGGACCGGGTCCACGGCCAGCGCGCCACCGGGCTCGCCGCCCAGCACCCCGCCCTCGTCGCGGCGGCGCAGCAGTTGGAGGTAGGCCACGCCGGCGAGCACCACAAGCGCCAGGTCCGCGCCGCCGCGCAGCACGGCCGCGCGGCGACGCCGACCAGCGCCGGCGCCGGGCGGACGCAGCGCGGGCGCGGTCATCATCAGGGCCGCCGCGAGCGCGGTGGCCAGGGCGGTCAGCCACACCGAGCCGCCCAGCTCCGGTGTCAGCTCGACACCGGCCTCCGCGAGCGGGCCGCTGCCCGTCAACCAGCCGACCACCGGACGCACCAGCAGCGGGCCGAGCAGCGCGGCGGGCAACACCAGCAGCAGCGCCTCCGCCGCCGCCAGCCGGGCCAGCGTACGCCGTGAACCGCCGCGAGCCCGCAACAGCGCCGTCTCCGTGGCCCGTTCACTGGCCAGCAGCCGCGCGACCAGAAGCAGGGCGAGACCGGCCAGCAGCGCCAGCTGCACCGCTGCGATGAGCAGCGTCGACCGGGTCACCAGCAGCGACCGGTCCAGCGAGTCGAGGACCCGCGGCAGCTCGCTTGTCACCTCGACACCGTCGACGCCGAAGCCCGCCACGGCGCCGCTCACCCGCTCGGTCAGCCCGGCCAGTTCGGTGGTGCGCAGGGCACTGAAGTCGGCGTCTGCCTGCCAGTAGCCGTCCTGCGGCGGGACGGCGGCGTCAAACGCGGCGGGATGGACGACAAGCGGCCCGTAGGTCGTGAACGAGAGGGTCTGGGCGCCCCGGCCGCCCAGCGGGTCCAGCCGCCAGTAGGGATGGCGGCCGTCCTCGGGCCGGTAGACGCCGCTGATCTCGACGCGCACCTGGGGCTCCTGGAGGCCCTGGCGTCCGGTCACCGTCAGCCGGTCCCCGACGGACAGGCCCAACTGCTCGGCCGCGCGCTCGGACAGCAGCGCCGGCACCCTGCCGGAGCCGGGGGCCGCCGGCCAGGAGCCGTCGACAAGCTTCATCCGGGAGCGTTCGAACGTGGCGAAGAGCGTCAGGTCCGGTTCCTCGCCACCGGAGCGGCCCACGCCGTCCGGCAGGGTGAAGCGCTCGGACTGCACGCTGCTCTCGACCGCTACCGGCAATCCGCCGAACAGCTTCTCCAACCCGGCCCGCACGGCGCGGTCGCTGTTCGCGCGATCGTCGGCGCGCAGCGTGCCCTGGGCCGAGACGATCGCCCGGTCGGCGACGTCCTTCTCCAGGCTGCGCCCGAGCCCGGCGTCGCCGACGGCCGAGGTGAACGCCGTGAGAGTCGTCAACACCGCCGTGGCCAGCAGGACCGTGAGCAGCGCCGCCGTGATCAGCAACCGATGCGTACGGGCGCGCAGCAACACAAACGTGCCCACAGCACCCCCCGTCCGAGCCTGAAGTCCGTTCGATACTCGCAGACTCGGAACCGCTCACACGAGCGATCGGGGGCGGTCGTGACCTGCCTGTGATCCGGCGTTGCGCGGAACGCTCCGATCAGCCAGGGGAGTTGATCATCGAGCGGGCCGCGTAGACCAGGTAGTTCCACATCTGGTGCTCCAGCTCCGGCTCCAGGCCCAGACCGTCGACGGCGGCACGCATGTGACGCAGCCACGCGTCGTGCGCCGCCTGGTCGACGGTGAACGGGGCGTGTCGCATTCGTAGCCGAGGGTGACCCCGCTGGTCGCTGTAGGTGCGGGGTCCTCCCCAGTACTGCATCAGGAACAGCGCCAGCCGTTCCTCCGCCGGGCCGAGATCGTCCTCGGGGTACATGGGACGGAGCAGCGGGTCACCGGCGACGCCCTGGTAGAACAGCCGGGCCAGCCGCCGGAAGGTCTCCTCGCCTCCGGCCTGCTCGTAGAACGTCTGCTGCGGCAAGCTTCCGCGTGGTATCTCCATCACGCCCCCATGGTCGCAGATCCGCGACACCGGCCGGACGAGCCGACCCGGAGCCCGGCCGACCGCGGGCCGGCCGACCGGGCCCGTCGCCGCGCGGTCAGGCGGTGTCCCAGCGGAACATCGAGCGGGCGATCAGGGTGAGCACCGCACCGAACAGCAGCAGTCCGCCGATCACCGGCAGCGCCGTTCCCCAGCTCTCGCCCCGGCTGAGCACCCCCTGCAGAGCGTCCGCCAGATGCCGAAGCGGCAGGAAGCGGGAGACGGTCTGCACCCACTCAGGCGCCGAGTCCAGCGGGAAGAACGAGCCCGAGAGGAAGGCCATCGGGAGCACGATCAGCTGAGCCAGGCCGTTCGCGGCCTCCTCGGTCTTCGCCCACGCGCCGACCACCAGGCCGATCGACATGAAGGCCAGCGTCGCCGAGAGGACCAGCGGCACACACAGCCACCAGTCGCCGGTCAGCTGGAGACCGTAGTAGGGGAGGGTCGCGACGGCCAGGAATATCGCGGTCTGCGCGAGCGCCAGGGCGAGATTCACCCCGACGCGGGCGCCGACCACCGAACCGGTCCCGATGGGCGCCAGCCACAGTCGCCGCAGGATGCGCTTCTTGCGCCAGCTCACCAGGTTGTACGCGGTGCCGAAGACGGCGCCCATGGCGACAGCCCAGCCCAGCAGCCCGGGCGTGAGGAACTGGATCGCCTGGACGGACTCGTCCTCGACCCGGTGGGTGCCGAGCGTGTAGCGGGGCGGCTGGCCCGTCGCCCGGAGGTTCTCCTCCTGGACGATCGAACTGACGATGCCCCGCACGCTGCCGGCCTTCGCCGGATCGGCCGCCGAGACCCGCAGCTCCACCTGGCCGTCGGTCCCGGCGTCCCGGCCGCCGATGTCCGTTCGGGCGCCGGAACCGGCGTCGGACTGGTAGACGACACCGTCGACCTCGCCCTTGCGAACCTTCTCCAGAGCCTGTTCCAGTGCCGCCTTCGAACCGCTCGTCCGCTCGATCTCCAGGACCGGCCGCAGCCGCTCGCGCTCCTTCTCCGGCAGCCCGTCGAAGACCGCGACGTTCCCCACCTGCACGACCTTCACCGCGTTGGCGCTGGTGTCCTTGAAGAGCGCGCCGAAGAGCAGCAGGAACATCAACGGGAAGACCAGCGTGAAGAAGACCGCCGCGCGGTCTCTCAGAAGCCCCAGGGCCATGGCCCTGGACAAGCTGACAAACCCGGTCATTCGCGGTACTCCCGTCCGGTCAGGGCGAGGAAGACGTCCTCCAGGGACTCCACACCCAACTCCTCGATCAGTGCGGCCGGCGCTCCCACGCGCAGCACCTTGCCGTGGTCCATCACCGCCACGCGGTCGCACAGCTGCTGCGCCTCGTCCATGTAGTGCGTGGTGAGGACGACCGTGCGGCCCTCGGCATTGATCGTGCGCAGCAGATCCCACAGGTTGCGCCGGGCCTGCGGGTCGAGGCCGGTGGTCGGCTCGTCGAGGAAGACCAGCTCGGGGTCGTGCACCAGCGCGCAGGCGATCGACAGCCGCTGCGCCTGACCGCCCGAGAGCTGGTCGTCCCGAACACCCGCCTTCTCCGTCAGACCGACCTTCGCGAGCATGGCGTCCGCCGCCTCGGGCGGCACTCCGTAGAGCGCGCCGAACGTCCGTATCTGCTCGCGGGCCGTCAGCTTCTCGAAGAACGCCGACGCCTGGAGCTGTACCCCGATGCGCCGCAGCAGCCGCGGATCACGCGGCCAGGACGGCTCGCCGAGCAGCCGCGCGCTGCCCTCGTCAGGCCGGCGCAGCCCTTCCAGCATCTCCATCGTGGTCGTCTTGCCGGCTCCGTTCGGGCCGAGGATGCCGTAGAACTCGCCTCGGGCGACTTCGAGGGAGACGCCGTCCACGGCCGTCACGTCGCCGTACCTCTTGCGCAGCCCTTCGGCCATGATCGCGGGGGTTTGGTCCATGTGCCGGACGTTATCCCGGAACCGAACACTCCGGCGAAGCCTGTGGATAACTCCCGGCAAGGGGTGCCCGCCGGGCCCGCGGCCCCCGCCGGCCTCGCGTCGTGGGCCCCGGCGCAGGACAGTGGAGACATGCGTAGGGACGCGCTGCTCAGATCGCTGGTCGCCCAGGGCGCACTGCCGGACCCGGCGTGGCGGGCCGCGTTCGAGGCCGTACCCCGGGAGCTGTTCGTGCCCTGCTACTACCTGGGCACCTACCTGGGCCACGAGCGGCGGTGCCGCGACGACCCGGAACCCGACGGGTACGAGCGCTGGCTGGACGGCTGCTACGAGGACGTTCCGCTCGCGGTCAGCATGGGCGACGGGGAACTGCTCTCCTCCAGCAGCCAGCCCTCGCTGATGGCCCGGATGCTGCACGCGCTGGACGTGGCGGACGGCATGACCGTGCTGGAGATCGGCACCGGCACCGGCTGGAACGCCGGACTGCTCTGCCACCGGTTGGGCGAGGAACGGGTCACCACGATCGACGTGGACCCGCAGCTCACGGAGTCGGCCCGCCGCCACCTCGCGGACGCCGGCTACGCGCCGACGGTCGTCACCGGCGACGGATACGAGGGCTGTCCCGAGCGGGCGCCGTTCGACCGGATCATCGCCACTTGCTCGTTGAGCACCGTACCGACGCGCTGGCTCGAACAGTCCGCGGCCGGGGGGCTGGTGATCGCACCGCTCGCCACCGGCGTGATCGCGCTGCGGATCGACGAACCGGGGCGCGGCGAGGGCCGCTTCCTGGCGACCTCCGCCTACTTCGTGCCGCTGCGGGGCGTCGGCTACCGCCCGGAGCCGCTGCCCCGGCTGGCCGGTGTCCCCGGGCACGTCCTGGCAGACGACTCCTTCCGCTTCCTGCTGTCGCTCGGCGCGGAGTCGCTGACGGCGGTCGAGGCGTACGAGGTGTGGCGGCAGGCGCGCCGACCGGGCCGCTCCCGTTTCGGGGTGACCGCCTCCGCAGAGGGACAGTGGGCCTGGCTGGACGACCCGCACGGCCCGCACCGTTGGCCACTACTCCCCGCCGGCGAGGCCGACGACCCGCTGGAGGACACCTAGCCGCGGCGGACGGCCCGCCGGAAAGCTCCTAGCCGCGGCGGACGGTGATCGTCGTCCAGGCGCCGACGTGCACCCGGTCGCCGTCCCTGAGCGGCACCGGGACGAACGGCTGGATGGGATCCTCCGCGCCGTTGATCGTGGTGCCGTTGGTGGAGTCCTGGTCGACGACCGCCCAGCCGCCGTCCGGCTGGAGGACCAACATCGCGTGCTGGTGGGAGACGCCCGGGTCCTCCGGGGGTCTGGAGAGGTCGACGTCCGGCGCCTCGCCGGTCGACTGCCGGCGGCGGCCGATCGTGATCTGCTGGCCGGTGAGCTGGAGATGCTGCTCGGGGGCGCCTTCCGGCATCCGCAGTCCGGCGCCCTCCGGCCCGCTGCGTTCCATCATCGCCGCGAAGTACTCGCGGTCCTGCCAGACGGTGATCTGCCACGGTCCGGCCGGCGGCGGGGCGGGCT
>NZ_VJYK02000094.1 GCF_007097205.2 Streptomyces alkaliterrae | reverse complement strand
GACAGCTTCACCCCCGACTGCCCCACCCGCGCCGACGACACCCTGCTCCTCTACTTCACCTCCGGCACCACGGCCGAGCCGAAGCTGGTCGAGCACACCCACGCCTCCTACCCCGTCGGCCATCTGACGACCATGTACGGCCTCGGCCTCCAGCCCGGCGACGTGCACCTGAACATCTCCTCGCCGGGCTGGGCCAAGCACGCGTGGTCCAGCCTGTTCGCGCCGTGGACGGCGGAGGCGACGGTGTTCGTCCACAACTACCAGCGCTTCGACGCGGCCGCGCTGATGCGCCAGATGGACCACGGCGGCGTGACGACGTTCTGCGCACCGCCGACGGTCTGGCGGATGCTCGTCCAGGCGGACCTCTCCCGGCTGCGGAAGCCGCCACGGGAGGCGGTCTCCGCCGGGGAGCCGCTGAACCCGGAGATCATCGAGACGGTACGGGAGGCGTGGGGCGTCACCGTCCGGGACGGCTACGGCCAGACGGAGACCACCCTCCAGATCGCCAACCCGCCGGGCGCACCGGTCCGCGACGGCTCGATGGGCCGCCCGATGCCGGGCTACCACGTGGAACTGGTCGACCCCGTCAGCGGCAAGGCGGGTGTCGACGAGGGCGAGATCTGCCTCGGCCTGGCACACCGCCCGGTGGGCTTGATGGTCGGCTACCACGGCGACGAGGAGCGCACCGCCGAAGTCATGGCCGGCGGCTACTACCACACCGGCGACATCGCCTCCCGCGACGCGGACGGCTACCTCACGTACGTGGGCCGCCGCGACGACGTCTTCAAGTCCTCGGACTACAAGATCAGCCCGTTCGAGCTGGAGAGCGTGCTGTTGGAGCACGAGGCGGTCGCGGAGGCGGCCGTCGTACCGGCGCCGGACGCCGTGCGCCTGACCGTGCCGAAGGCCTACGTCGTCCTGGCCGCCGGCTGGGACCCGGGCCCGGGCACAGCCCGCGCCCTCTTCGAGCACAGCCGCGCCCGCCTCGCCCCCTACAAGCGTGTCCGACGCCTCGAGTTCGCCCCACTCCCCAAAACAGTGAGCGGCAAGATCCGCCGCATCGAACTCCGCGAGGCCACCGCCAGCGGCTCCGCCGCCGAGTTCGTCGAATCCGACTTCACCTGAGCCCAACGGCCGGTGCCCGCCGAAACGGGGCAGTAACGACGGACACCGGCCAACCGCCAAGGGGCTTGCTCACGTCGGGCGGCCCGTCGTCCAGACGGATCTCGCAGGCTCCGACAGGAGCAGGCCCGCAACAAGGCGCAGGAAACCACCGAGCTGTAGTCTTTGAACTAAGCTCAGCTAGCCAACTCTTTCCACCTACTTCAGCTTTCCATCTTTCTTATTTCTTCGCCCTCGCACTACGCGCCGAATAGCCACCACTATCCAGCAAACGGTCCATATCCCAGTAATCGCCTTCCAAACCGGATTGGTGTGCGAAAGCGTAATCACGAGCCCTCCTCCGATAAAGAAGAGGTCCGCGTAGATATTATCCATCCAGTCTGCAGCCAAACCAACACCGCCTCACTTGCAACCTTGTCTATTGACCTACGGACGCATGTGTGGTGGCATCTACCGAGTCAACAGATGCCACCACACAGCGTTACGATCATCTACCTGCGGCGACATCCGCTCGCTCTTGAGCCTGGCCCACACCAAACATTCCGCTTGAACCATCGAGCAGGTCGAGTGCGGTAGAGGTCATTGTACGCGCGCCAGTATTCCCTGCCCTGCTGTCGAGCATCCTGACCTACTCCAATTCCTGCCCCGATGCAGCCCAGTGCACCTCTCCAGCTACCGCAGGATCGCTTCATCATGCCATACGCTCTCCGCGGCTTCCGTATCAATCTATATGCCGTACGCACGGTTCGAACTCGGCCAAACGGAGATGCGATGAACCCAGCAGTGATTCCAACCCTTGCACCCCAGTAAACGTACCGCCATGGCGCACTGCGACCGATGCGCTTGTTCCAACCCCACTTACCGTCCAGATCGTAACGATTAAGCGGATCGGCGTTGACGTACTCGTATCCGTTGGCATTACCGCCATAGATTGGGTCGAGGGACAGAAAGCGCCCAATCGTTGAATCGTATAGACGCACACCCATGAGGCTAAGGCCACTGAGGCTTTCCGTCGAGCGCTTCTTTGCGCCGAGCCAGCCGTAGCGCGTTGCCTGCTGACCTTCGCGCGGGTTGCCGTACTCGTCGTTGTCGAGCGCGGCAGGTGGCTCGGTGGTGTCCAGCGGGAGTTGGAGGGCGATGCCACCATGGATTGTGGACAGCTGCAGGACCGTGTCGCCAGTCTTGCCCGTGGTAGCGGCCAGGTCTCCGGATGCCGAGTTGACGATGCGGGTCAGTGCGCCCGTGGCTGTGTCCTCGACGATCCAGCGGGGGTTGTCGCCGTCGCCGTCGTAGTGGTTGCGCTTGGATTCGGTTTGGGTCCAGGTGCTGCCACTGCCGGTCTCGACCCTCCAGGAGCGGAAGCGGTGGGCCGCGTCCAGCGTCCAGGTCTGGCGCTTGCCGCCCGCGGTCTGGCGGTAGGCGAGGTCGTTGGCGTAGTAGGCGAGGGTGCCGTTGCCGGGCGCGGTTGTCGTGCGGCCGAAGGCGTCGTAGACGTAGCCGCTGTCGACGAGGCGGTCGGCGCTGTCGTAGGTGTGGGTGGTGGTGGTCCCTCCTGTGGTGGGGCAGTCGGCGCCGGGGGTGCCGGAGGCGCTGGTCAGGCTCCGGCGGTTGGTCCGGTTGTCGAAGGTGTAGGCCCGCCGGGTGCAGACGGTGTCCGCGGTGTCGAGGACGGTCGTCAGGCGGCCGGTGCGGTCGTAGCTGTATGCCTGCTCCGACCAGCCGGCGTGTGAAGTGACCTGGCCGTGGACGGACTCGGTGACCGTGTCGGAGTAGACGAGTGTGTCGTCGCTGTCACGCGTGTACACCCGTGAGGCCGTGGAACCGGTGGCGTCCTCGGTCACCGTGAGGGTGTACCCGCCGGGCAGCTTCTCCGAACTGACGGAGCCGTCAGCGTCGTAGGTCGGCTGGAAGGCTCCGGCGACCGAGTCGGTGACGCGTGTTGCCAGGCCGCGCGGTTCGGCGGTGTGGTCGTAGGTGTAGGTGGTCGTGGACGGGGCGCTGTCGGTGACCTTGACCGGGCGGTCGAGGAGGTCGTACTCCGTCCTGGTGACGCCGCCGTCGGCGTCGGTGTAGGAGATCAGGCGGCCGAGCCGGTCATAGGCCTTGGTGATCGTGCCGCCGGTCGGTGAGACCGTCTTCACGGCCTGGCCGGTGGCCGGGTCGTACTCGGTGGTGGCCTCCGGGACCGCCTGGCCGATGCCGCCGGTGATCGCGACCTTTGTCTGGCGACCTGCGGAGTCGTAGGTCGTCGTTGTGGTGCGGGTGACGCCGTTGGCGGTTTCGGTGACCTTGGCCGGGCTGCCCCACCAGTTGTACTCGGTGGTGGTCGTGGGCAGTTCGGACGGCTGGCTGCCGCCGCCGGTGATCGCGCCGGCCGGGCCGGTGGAGCACACCAGGTCGGCCCACTCCGGGCGGCCGGCGCAGGCGCCGGTTCCGGTGGCGGACCAGTAGGTGGTCACGCGCGTCGCGGCGTCCGTGCCGTTGGCTCCGGGCAGGCGCTGCTTGGTGACACGGCCCTGGGCGTCGTACTCGGTGCTCTCGGTGATCGCGAGCCCGCCCGGGTCCTTGATGGTGCGGGTCGGGAGGCCCTTCACCCAGTCGTACACGGTCTGGGTCGCACGTGCCTCACCCATGACGCCGGGGTGCTCACGCACTTCGGCGCCGGTGGTGACCCGGGTGATCTGGTCCTTGACCTTGGCGGTGCCGTTGGTGGGTCGTCCCGCGTCGTACTCGTTGACGGTCCAGGAGCGTGCCGTCACCGATGTGTCGGAGGGGACCAGCACGTTGGAGCCCGACTTCAGGTCCTCGGTCAGGTCGACCCGGCGCAGCGGGCCGAACTGCTCCAGCTCGCGGGTTCCCTCCTCGTTGTAGACGGACCTGGTCGCGAGCAGCTCGGCGCGTTCGGCGGAGGGGAGTTGGGAGATGCCCAGGTCCTCCTGGACGGCTCTGTCGTCCGCGCTCAGGCCGAGCGCGACGGCCCGGTTGGCGGCGGAGAGCTCACGAACGGTGTTGCCGAACCGGTCGTACTCGGTGGTGGTGATGTGCCCGCCGGGGATGGCGGTGTTGACCTCGCGTCCGGACACGCCCAGGTAGTGCACGTTGGCGCGGCGGTACGCGGTGGCGGTGAGCGAGGAACCGGTGTGGCCGGCGGGGACGCTGTCGGCCGGGAAGACGGCGGTGGCGTCGGTGCCGGTGTCGAGCTGTCCCCACGCCCGGGTGTCGGACGCGCCCATCTTGTAGGGGGCGCGGCTGCCTGTCAGCGGGACGTCGTAGACGAGGCTGGTGGTCGCGGTGCCCTCGGGGGTGTTGGCCGTGCCCTGCTTGAGGCCGGACCGGGACACCTTCAGCAGCATGCCCTCACCGGCCGTGGCGGCGTCGCCGGCCTTGCCGTAGGTGAAGGTCCACGGCAGTTCGCCAGGCGAGGTGAGCTCGGTGACACGGCCCGCCGAGTCGTAGGTGTACTCGGTCTTCAGGGCCGGGCTTGTGCGCGGGCTCCAGGATTCGCGGAGACGGCCCTGGGTGTCGTAGGCGTAGGCGTTGACGGCCAGGACCTTCGACTTGTCGGCGCCCGGTTCGGTGGCCCACAGCCGGATCGACTTCACCCGGCCGACCCTGTCACCGAAGCTCTCCTCGGTGGCCGTGTTGGACGCGGGGTAGAGGAACTCCAGGACCCGGCAGCCCTTGGTCGCGGGGTCGGCCGCGCATTCCGCGGTCGTGGCCGCGGAGGTCGGCGCGATGATCCACTTCGGGCGGGCGACCGGGTTGCCCTTGTAGGTGGTCCGCTGGGAGATCACGGTGGTGGTGGATTCGGCGAGGCCGTCCAGGAGCGTGCTGGAGACCTGCCAGGTCGGCACGTCCTCCGCCGGCTTGGTGAAGGTGGTGACCGTGCCCTCGGTGTCGCTGAGGGTGAAGGTGCCGGTGACCGAGCCCTTCAGGGTCAGGTCCTCGGCGCCGGGCTCGGGGATCCAGCCGTTCTTCGCCGCGTTCGCGGTGAAGTAGGTCTCCTCGCCGTCGGCGTCGATGACGGCGACGGCCGTGTCGGTGATACGGCGGATGTGGGACCAGTCGGACTCGGTCAGTTCGGCGGCCGTACCCGCGACCCACTCCTCTCCGAAGATCGGAGCCTGTCCTTCCTGAGCGGCTCCCTTGTCCGGGGTACGCGAGGAGGCCGTACGGGTGACCGACATGTCGAACGCGGAGGCGTCCGTGGCGGACAGCGTGTAGTCACCGGTGAGCAGGTTGACGCTTCCGGGGCCGGCTTCGGTTGTCGCGGCACCGGAGGCGTTGCGGTCGACGACCACCGTCAGCGGCGTGGTGCTGCCGGAGGCACTGTTGGGGCCGGTGAAGTCGGCCTTGATCTGAACCGTGCCGTCCGGGTCGACGGTGTCGGTGGCCTTCCAGACCAGGGGGGCGTTGCGGCCGTTGGTCATGGGAACGGGCCAGGCCGAGACGGGGCTTCCGCCCGAGGTCACGTCCTTGGTCGGTATCCGCGTCCAGGGGTCGGCCTCGGAGCGGCGCCAGGAGAAGGAGACGGCCGTGTAGCGTCCGGCCTCCGCCTCCGCGACCAGGGGAAGACGGCGTGCCGTGCGCTCACCTTCGCTGGGCTGGACGAAGCCGCCCGGCCCGGCGTGGAAGGTGTACTCGGCGGCCTCGGACTTGTTGTCCGCGCGGTCCACGGCCCGCACCTGGAGGGTGTGGGTGCCGTCCCTCGGGGGCGTGATCGAGATGCCCCTCGGGGTGGTGGAGGCGGCGGTGGGGACCTTGGTCCACGTCGCGCCGTCCAGCGACCACTCCAGCCAGTTCAGGTCCGCCGAGGCGGGCGTGACGGTGAAGGTACCGGCCTGGCCCGCGCCCTTGACCCACTTGTCGGCCGGGTAGTCGGTCGAGACGATCCGGGTGGGTGCGGAGGGCGCCTGCGTGTCGACGGTGAACGTCTTCCAGGCGGACCAGCCCGTGTTGTAGTGCGTGCCGTCGTAGGGCGAGGTACGGAACTTGTAGGTCTTGCCGTGGGTCAACACCCCGGCGGGAACCCTCACGGAAGCGGGCTGTCCGGAGGGGACGAACGAGGACCTCAGGACCTCGCCGACCTGCTTGTCCGTGGCGCTGTCGAAGATCTGGAACGCGCCCTGCACCCGGTCACCGTTGGCGTCCACGAACGTGTCGCGCAACGTGGGGCGCACGGTGTTGACCACGTAGGAGCCGCCGTAGGAGAAGTACGGCGGGCCGGCCTCCTGCTTGGTGCCGGTCTTCGGACGGTAGTTGTAGGTGACCGTCAGCTTGGGCGGGTTGGACGCCGCGTTGGCGGAGTTGACGCGCTTCCACTGGGGTACCGACGTCTCACTCGCCGCGCGCAGCCCCATGTGTCCTCGGGCGACCTGCTCCGAGGCCCACTCCTGCACAAGTGTCGTGACGTCGGCGTTGATCCAGCCGTTGGGAGCGGACGTGCACGCCGGGTTGCCGCGCGTCTGGGTCGACGTGGCCTTCCTCGCGGTCCAGGTCGGCTGCGAGGTCCAGCGGGAGGACGTGGAGGCCGCACCGGTTCGCCAGACCTCCCACGGCTGCGCCTTGCAGTCGGTGTTGCCCGAGTGGAAGTTCCAGAGCGACAGCTTCGCGTCCATGACCAGCGCGTCACGGATCGGAGTGGTGTTCCACGAGATGAACGAGCGCGCGGTGCGCGGCGTCCCGTTGCTGTTCGTGGTCCCCGGGTTCCCGAGGTCCAGCTCGACGTCCGTCGACCAGTCCCGGGTCTCGCCCTGCTGGACGTAGGTGTCGAAGACGTTGGACAGAGCCGACGTCGACGGGTCCACGACCACCGGGTACTTCGTGGCCGGATCGGCGAGGAACTTGGCGTCGGGAGTGACCACCAGGTCGATGGAGCCCCTGCGTTGGACGACCTCCATCTCCACGGGCACCCGGCGGGTGTGTTCCCCGGAGACCTTGTCGACCGTGGAGTCCCACATCACCGGGGCGGGCATGACGGCTCGCGTCCTGCCCTTCCTGTCGGTGAACTCCACGCTGCCGTCGTCCTGCTGCTCGGCCTTCAGGCCCTTGGCCTTCAGCGGCAGGGTGTAGCTGTACTTCTCGCCGGACGGACGTTCCTTGATCTCGACGAACTGCTCGAAGCCCGTGCGGGTCGCCTCTACCACGACGTCCGCGCCCGGCACGGCGTTGACGTACTCCGCGCGGGTGCCGTCGAGCTTCGGAGCGGGCAGGCCGCCCTTCCACTGCAGGGTGATCTTCTTGTCGTCGTCGCCAAGGGTCACCAGATCGGTGCCCTTCGCCTTCTGAGCCGCCCTGAGTGAGGTGGCCCGAGAGCCGCTCTTGCCCGCGAGCCGCAGACCCTCGGGGTGTGCCACGGGTTCCACCGAGCCGTCCGAGGCTGAGATCAGGTCGAGGTCGACATCGCGCCAGGCACCGGTGTCCTCGTCCTGGAACCTGATCGGCCCGGCGGCCAGCTCGGTGGTGAGCGAACCGTCCTTGTTCGCCCAGGTCGTGGAGGTTTCCGTCCGCTCCGAGAGCACCTCCACGCGCTTGCCCGACAGCCGGGCGGCGACGCGTGCGGACGGGATGTCGGCGGCCTCGGTGACGGCCTGCTTCTGCTGGGCCTTCGGCTCCGGAGAGGGCTTCGCGGCAGCGGCTGTCGCGCTGTCGAGCGCGGTGACGGCCATGACCAGAGCAAGCACCCCCGCCGTGTAGCGGAGGCTCCCCCCGAGCAATGGTCTTCCGCGCTCTTCGGGCGCGGGTATGTGAATTGTCATGTTTCCTCGGTCAGTTGAAACACATTCACACCACCTATGTGATGCAGATGTGAAGGTAACGAGGAAACAAGATTGACGATTCACTCATATCGGACATCAGCTACCGAATAGTTCCCACTGAGGCTGTGACCTTCGTCTCTTGCGTGAACTTCGGCCGGACAGAAGTGGGCATCTCATCGACTCACCTTCCGGGGCGCCATGCCCTCATGATTAGCTTTGCGGCGTCTGTGTCGGGAATGGCGGCCGTCATGATCATTTATCTGGCGGTGGCGGAGGAAACGCCCATCGGGGGCGTACGGGGGAGCGCACGTGGCGTCGCGTCGGTCGCGTCTTGGGTGGGGTGTGGGTGTCGCCGCTGTGGTGGCGGCGTCCGGGGTGCTGGTGGCGGGTGGCTTGGCCGGTGGGCCGACGCCTTGGTCTGGGGAGGACGATCTGCGGCGTCCTGGCGGTACGGCGGCCGAGGGGCCGGCGAGCGGGCCGGTGGAGACCCACGCGGTTGAGCTTGAGGTGCAGGGGGACGGGCGTCGGGCTGAGTTGGGACGGCAAAAGACGGAACGTTTCAGCATGTTGGGCGTGACGTGGACGGACCCGAAGGCCGCCGCAGCGGTGAAGGTCGAGGCGCGGACGCGGGCGATCGGTTCCGGTGAGTGGTCGCGGTGGTTGGTGCTGGAGCCGGAGCGTGGCGCGGTGGATGTGGAGCGTGCGGCGCGTGGTGGTACCGAGCCGGCGTGGGTGGGGCCGTCGGATGGTGTTGAGGTGCGGGTGACCGGTGAGGGCCGAGTGTCCGACGCCCTGCCGGAGGGACTGCGGCTGGACATGATCGATCCGGGCGCGGGGTCCGGGACGGGTGGCACGGGAGCGCGGAACGCCGCTTATGTCGGCGGCGGGACGCCGTTCGGGGTGCGGCCGGTCAACGATCCGGTGAGCCCGGAGCCTGAACTGCCGGGGTCGGGTGAGTCGGAGGGGCCGTCGGCGGAGCCGAGCCCGACCGCACCGGCCGAGCCGAGTGCGGAGCCCACGCCGGAGCCGTCGTTGACGCCGGAGCCGAGCGCGCCCGCGACGCCGAGCGTGCCGCCGACGAGTGAGCCGCCGACCGGTAGCCCCTCGCCGTCGGCGCCGGAGACGACGGAGCCGCCGGCGCCGCCGTCGAGTGCGCCGCGTCCGCCGATCGTGAGTCGGGCGGCGTGGGGTGCGGACGAGTCGATGAGCCTCGAAGAGCCGGTGTATCTGCCCGACGGGCGCATCAAGGCCGTTGTGGTGCACCACACCGCCGAGACCAACAACTACGACTGCGCCGACTCCCCCGCCATCGTGCGCGGCATCTACGCGTACCACACGCGCACCCTCGGATGGCGAGACCTGGGCTACAACTTCCTGGTCGACAAGTGCGGCAAGGTCTTCGAAGGCCGTAAGGGCGGCGTGGACCGGCCGGTGATGGGCGCGCACGCCTACGGCTTCAACACCGAGACCACCGGCATCTCCGTGCTCGGCACGCACACCGACGTGAACGCGGCCAGCGCGGCGCTGACCGCCGTGGCGCGCGTCGCGGCGTGGAAGCTCGGGCAGTACGGCGTCAAGCCGGATGACACGGCGAGCCTCACCGCCGGTGCCGACGGGCGCAGCCTCGCCGGGCAGAGCTGGAAGAAGGGGGCCGTGCGCACGCTGCCCGCCATCCACGGCCACCGGGACGGGTTCAACACCCTCTGCCCGGGCGACCGGCTGTACGCGCAGCTCAACACCATCCGCGCCCGCGCCGCCGGTCCGGTGACCGGTCTTGCCGTCACCTCCGTCACCGGTGGGGGCGCCAAGGACGGCACCACCTACACCCGCTCCGAGATCACCGTGGAGTGGAAGGCGAGCACCCCGGCGTCTCTGATCAGCCGTTACGAGCTGCTTGTCAACGGCAAGGTCGCCGTCACCACCAAGGGCAGCGTGCGTACCGCGACCACCGCTCTGCCGCTTGGTACGCACCGGGTCGCGGTCCGGGCGATCCACCAGTCGGGGAAGGCGGCCACCACGCCGACCGCGACCGTCGTCGCCGAGACGACCGCACCGACGTTCACCACAAGGCCCACGCTCGGCCTGCGCTCCGGCATCGTGGAAGCGAACGCCGTGCCCGTCCGGCTCACTTGGGCCGCGACCGACAACACGGCGCTGAGGAACGTGCGCCTGCTCGCGCCGGTCGCCAAGACCTACGCGGCGACGACCACCGGTGCCAACCACACCGCCGTTCCCGGCACCGCCACCGCCTGGCAGATGCGGGCCACCGACCTCGCCGGGAACGTGCGCAACGCCTCGCCCTCGTTCACGCCGGTGGTCCTCCAGGAGACCGCCGCCACCCGCAGCGGTACCTGGACCACCCGCAGCGACTCCCGCTACCTGGGCGGGAAGTCCTACTCCAGCAGCGCCAAGGGAGCCAAGCTGACCTACACCTTCACCGGGCGCTCCGCCGCGCTGGTCTTCTCCCGCGCCTCCTCTTCCGGGCAGGTCCACGTGCTCGTCGACGGGAAGCGGGTCAAGACCGTGGATCTGAAGTCGTCCACCACCCGGTACCGCGACGCGCTGTGGACGCAGACGTGGGACACCAGCGCCAAGCGGACCGTCACCGTCGAGGTCGTCGCCACCTCAGGACGCCCGACCATCACCACCGACGGGCTCGTCTACATCCGGTAGAGGGCCCCGGGCGGCTCAGGGGGCGGGCGCCAAGCTCGCCTCCCTGGCCGGCTGTTCGGTGGTGGCGGCGGGGATAGCCGGAACCTGCCAGGTGCCGAGGTTGAGTTCGGCGGTGATGCCGGGGCCGAAGCCGGCGACGACGCCTCGGGCGCCTTCGGTGAGGTGGCCCTCGGCGAAGACGCGGTCGAGGGCGTCGAAGACGACGCAGCTGGCGATGTTTCCCCGGCTGGTGAGCGTGGCGCGGCTGTGGCGGTACATGTGCGGGTCGACGTCGAGGAGCGCGCACAGGTCGTCGAGGATGCGCGGGCCACCGGCGTGCACGATGTGGAAGTCCAGCTCGGACATCACCCAGCGCTGCCGGTCGGCCAGCGCCCGCAGGGCCGGGGCGAGCATGTGCATGGTGGTGGGGACGCGTTTGTCGAGCTGGAAGTGGAAGCCGGTGTCGCGCACGGCGTAGGAGATCCAGGACTCGGTCTCGGGCACGAGGTAGGAGCTGTTGCGCTCCAGCCGCACGCCGTGTCCGCCGCCGCCGCCCCGCACGACGGCGGCGGCGACGGCGTCGCCGAAGAGGCCGTTGGAGAGCAGCGAGCCGACCTCCAGGTCGGTCGGCTGGTAGCACAGCGAGCAGAACTCGCAGCAGACGATGAGGACGTTGGCGTCCGGGTAGGCGGTGAGGAAGTCGTGGGCGCGGTTGATCGCCGCGCCTCCGGCGGCGCAGCCGAGCTGGGCGATGGGCAGCTGTCTGGTGTCGGGGCGGAAGCCGAGGTTGTTGATGAGCCAGGCGGTCATCGAGGGCATCTCGAAGCCGGTGCAGGAGACGTAGACGATGAGGTCGACGTCCTCGGCGGTCAGTTCGGCGTGTGCCAGTGCGCGTTCGACGACGGGCGGCACGCGGCGTCTGGCCTCCTCGGCGTAGACGCGGTTGCGGGCGGTGAAGCCCGGATGGCGCAGGGTCTCCTCGATCGGTCGGATCAGGTGGCGGGTGCGGACGCCGGTGTTCTCGATGAGCCGCAGCGCCAGCGGGAGTTGCGGGTGGTCGGCGTGGAGTCGGCGGGCCAGCTCGAGGGTGTCGGCGCTGGTGATGACGTGTTCTGGGACCGCGACGGCGGGCCGGCAGAGTGTGGCCATGGGTTTTCCCCCGGGTGAGGGCCGGTAGGGGCAGCGGGCTCGGTCACGGGCCGGCCCGCCGCCGGCTCTGGTCAGGAGCTGCGCCTACCAGGCGAGCGGAAGTTCGAGCGGGTAGCGCCAGATGGAGTCGGTGTTCCACCGCAGTTCGTCGGCGGGGACGGCCAGCCTCAGGTCCGGGAAGCGCGCGAGCAGCGTGCCGATCGCGGTCTCCAGCTCCATGACGGCCAGCGGGGCGCCGACGCAGTGGTGCGCGCCCCAGCCGAAGGTCATGTGGCCCCCGGCCGTGCGGTCCAGGTCGAGCGTGTCGGGGTTGTCGTAGCGTTCGGGGTCGCGGTTGGCGGCGAGGTAGGAGACGTGTACGACGTCGCCTGCACGGATCGTGACGCCGCCGAGTTCGACGTCCTCGGTGGCGATCCTGGGGATGCCGACACCTTTGCGGAACGGGATGTACCGCAGCAGCTCGTCCATCGCCTGCGGCAGCCGGGCCGGATCGGCTCGCAGCTTGGCGAGCTGTTCGGGGTGGGTGAGCAGGGTGTACGTGATGTTGCTGAGCTGGTAGGTGCTGGTGTCGTGGCCGGTCATCAGCAGGACCATGGCCATGACGGTGAGTTCGTCGTCGCTCAGGGCCTCGTCGCCGTCCCGGGCGGTGGCCAGGACGCTGATGAGGTCGTCGCCCGGGTCGCGGCGGCGGCGGGCGGTGAGCTCGGCGAAGTAGCCGCGCAGTTCGGCCTTGGCGGCGACGGCGCGCTCCCGGGTGCCGGGGTCGGTGGCCATCATCGTCATCGCCTGCTGCTGGAGGGTGCGCCGGTCGGGGCCGGGGATGTCCAGCACCTCGCAGATGGTGGTGAGCGGCAGTTGCGAGGAGAGGTGGCGGACGAGGTCGGCGGGCGGGCCGTGCTCGGCCATGGCGTCGAGGAGTCCGTCGACGATCCGCTGCGTGGCGGGGCGCATGGCCTCCACGCGGCGTTTGGTGAACGCCTGCGCGACGAGGCGGCGCAGGCGGGTGCTGGCCGGTGGGTCCATGAGGTTGATCGACTCGGACTGGACGATCGGCTCGGGCGTCATGCGCGGGAAGTCGAGCCCGGAGACGGCGGCGCGGCTGAAGCGCCGGTCGGTCGTCACCGTGCGCACGTCGTCGTAACGGGTGACCAGCCACGCCTCGCCCTGCCCGTAGGAGAGCCGGACGCGCGTCACCGGGGCCCCGGTCATCAGCCGTCTGAGCGTGGGGTCGAACTCCAACGCTTCGGCGAAGTCGAAGGGGCAGCGCGGCACGGTGCTGGCATCCACGGCTGGGGCGCTCCAGAGAGGCGGGCTACGGAGGGACGGGGGGCTGCCCGCCTTGAGCAGGCTGGGCGGCTTCCATTCTTGCTCCTCGGTGCCCGATCGGTGACTCTGCGCGACGGACTCCCTTCGATCGGCGGAATCGGCAGTGAAGAGGTTTATCCGGTTGTTGGAGTGTGAAGTCGGGCGCGCGGACGGCCGGAACGGCGGTGCGGCGGGGTGGCGCCCGGGCGGAACCGACCAGCTGGCAGGCGTCGGACAGCGTGCGGCCCGGGGAGGGCGCGCGAAGGGAGGTGTGCGATCACTTCCGGGGCGCGCGTCGCGCCCCGGACGCCTGCTCGGGGGCGGCGGTCAGCGGCGGCGGAAGAGCAGGTAGAGCGCGTACCCCGAGCCGACGAGGGTGAGGATCGCGGCGAACGGCAGACCGAGGAGGATGGCGAGGCCCGCGCCGATGTTGGCGCCGATGACTTCGGCGGTCACCACGCGGTGGACAAGCGCCAGGGTCAGCCCGGCCCCCAGCAGCGGGCCGATCACCAGCCACCAGTCGGGGTCGAGCGCCCGCTCCCTCGTCCAGTACACCAGCCCTGCGGCGGACGCGAAGGCACCGAGCAGGGCGAACGTGCCGACCAGCGCCTCGGCGGCGGGCGGGATCTCCAGCGGGGCGACGGCGAAGTCCGGGTCGGGAACGTCGACGGTCTGCTGCCCGACGACCCACCACAGCGCGAGGGGCGCGGTGAGCAGCAGGCCGACCGCGACCAGCACGAGCAGGGCCGGCGGTGGCGGACGACGGGCGGGCCCGTCACGCTCGGGAGCTGGGGTGGGGTTGGCCATACGGCAACTGTGCGGGCCGAGCGCCGGAAACACCAGACCCCCGATCCGCCCTGCGACGCGGGCTCAGCGCTGGGTGAGGTGGCTGAACGCGTCGAGGTTGCGGGTGGATTCGCCGCGCGAGACCCGCCATTCGTACTCGCGTCGGATGGCGGAGGCGAAGCCGAGTTCGAGCAGGGTGTTGAAGGGGGCGTCGGCGTTCTCCAGGACCGAGCCGAGGACGCGGTCGATCTCCTCCTCCGTCACCGCCGCGAGCGGCAGCCGACCGACGAGGTAGATGTCGCCGAGCTTGTCGATGGCGTAACTCACCCCGTAGAGACGGGTGTTGCGTTCGAGCAGCCAGCGGTGCACGGCCTCGTGGTTCTCGTCCGGTCTGCGGATCACAAAGGCGTTCACGGACAGGCTGTGCCGGCCGACGATCAGCGAGCAGGTGGTCGAGAGCTTGCGCGTGCCGGGCAGCTTGACGACGAAGTTGCCGGCGGAGGGAGTCTCCCAGGTCAGCTCCGCCGCGCTCAGCGCCCGCTCGATGACGGCGTTCGCGGCGGTGGTCGAAGAGCTCGCGGCGGTGGTCGAAGTGGCGGACTCGGGCTGATCCGGTGCCTCAGACATGTATCGATCGTAGGTGACCGTGCCGGGCGGCGATCACCTCGGAGTAGAGGTCGACGGTGTGCCGGGCGGCGGTGTCCCAGCCGAAGCCGCGCGCGTGGTGGGCGGCGGCGGCGCCCATGCGGGCGGCGAGCGCCGGGTCGTCCAGCAGGCGGGCGAGGGCGGTGGCGTAGTCGGCGGGGTCGTGTCCGTCGACCAGGAAGCCGCTCTCGCCGTCCCGTACGGCGACCGGCAGACCGCCGACGGCGGCGGCCACCACCGGGGTTCCGCAGGCCTGCGCCTCGATGGCGACCAAGCCGAAGGACTCGCTGTGCGAGGGCATGACCAGCACGTCCGCCGCCCGGTACCAGTCCGCGAGGCGTTCCTGGCCGACGGGCGGGTGGAAGCGCACCAGGTCGGCGATGCCCAGTCGCGCGGCGAGCTTCTGCAGTTCCTCGGGCTTGGCGAGCCCGGACCCGGAGGGGCCGCCGACGACCGGCACGAGCACGCGTTCCCGCCGCGCGGGGTCGGCGTCGAGCAGGACGCGCACCGCGCGCAGCAGCACGTCGGGCGCCTTCAGCGGCTGTATACGGCCGGCGAACAGCGGGATGAAGGCCGACTGCGGCAGGCCGAGGCGGGCCCGCGCGGCGGCCCGGGCGTCGCCGGTGGCGGGTGTGCCGACCGGGAAGGGGCGAAAGCGCTCGAGGTTGACGCCGGGGTGGATGACGGCGGTGTCGCCGGGGGCGGCGTCGTAGTGCCGGACGAGCTGGTCGGCCTCCTCGGCGGTGTTCGCGATCAGCCGGTCGGCGGCGCGGACGATCTGCGTCTCGCCGATGACGCGGGCGGGCGGCTCGGGCGTGTCGCCCTCGGCGAGCGCGGCGTTCTTGACCTTGGCCATGGTGTGCATGGCGTGCACGAGGGGGACGCCCCAGCGCTGGGCGGCGAGCCACCCGACGTGGCCGGAGAGCCAGTAGTGGGAGTGGACGAGGTCGTAGTGGCCGGGGCGGTGGCCGGCCCAGGCCTGCATCACGCCGTGGGTGAAGGCGCAGAGCTGCGCGGGCAGCTCCTCCTTGGCCAGCCCCTCGTACGGGCCGGCGTCGACGTGCCGGACGAGGACACCGGGCGCCAGCTCGACGGTGGCGGGCAGTCCGCCGGCCGTGGCGCGGGTGAAGACCTCGACCTGGGTACCGGCGGCGGCGAGCTGTCTGGCCAGCTCGACGATGTAGACGTTCATGCCGCCGGCGTCGCCCGTGCCGGGCTGGTGCAGCGGAGAGGTGTGGACACTGAGCATCGCCACCCGCCTGGGCCGGCCGTGGCGGCGGATGGTCCGCCGACGACCGAGCCAGGTTGCGTGCGGTGTCATGGGGCCGCCCCGCTTTCTTGTCGTCGTGGGCCTGGGCACGCGGGTAGGGGCCGGTGCACTCTCGTCCGGACGGGGCAACGCCGATTTGGGGGGTGACTCTTCCCCCGACACAACCGGCGTTATCAAAACGTTACTCAAAGGCCGGTGCAGGGTGGCCCGGGCCGACGGGTTCCCGGCAGGTCGTAGGCTGCCGCCATGGCAGTGGGGTCGAGGCGCGGCAGCGGACCGGCGGGGCGCGGCGGGCCGGAGGGGGACGTGACCCGGGGCACGACCAACCCCAACCGGCTGCGTCGAATGGACCGCTGGATCGCCGCCACCCACGGCCCGGCTCTGCGTCGCCACGCGGACCCGCCGGTCGCCGTGGACCTCGGCTACGGCGCGGCGCCCTGGACGGCCGTCGAACTGCTGGCGCGGCTGCGCCGGGAGCGCACGGACGTCGAGGTCGTCGGGGTGGAGATCGACCCCGAGCGGGTCGCCGCCGCCCAGCCGTACGCACGCGACGGGCTGACGTTCGTCCGAGGCGGCTTCGAGGTGCCCGTGACCGGGCGGCCCCTGCTGATCCGTGCGGCGAACGTGCTGCGCCAGTACGAGGAGCCGCGGGTGTGGCCGGTGTGGGAGCGGCTGTGCGGCCGACTCGCCGAGGGCGGACTACTCGTCGAGGGCACGTGCGACGAGATCGGCCGACGGCACGCGTGGGTCGCGCTCGGCCCGGAGGGCCCCCGCACGGTGACGTTCGCGGCCCGGCTCGGCTCCCTGGAACGCCCTTCCGACCTCGCCGAACGGCTGCCGAAGGCGCTGATCCACCGCAATGTGCCGGGCGAGCCCGTCCACGCGTTCCTACGGGACTTCGACGCGGCATGGGCGGGCGCCGCGCCCTACGCGCCGCTGAGCGCACGGCAGCGCTGGACCCGCGCGGTACGGGCGCTCGTCGGCGACTGGCCGATCGTCGACGGCCCGCGCCGCTGGCGGCAGGGCGAGGTCACGGTCGCCTGGTCGGCTCTGGCGCCGCGCGACTGAACACCTCGACACGGCGACCGGCCCCGCGCCCGGGCGGGGCCGGAAACCTGTGATCAGCTCTCGAGCTGCTTCTTCTCGCTGGCCGAGTTGACCTGGATCCTGCGCGGCTTGGCCTTCTCCGCCACCGGGATGCGCAACGTCAGCACACCGGCCTCGTAGGAGGCGTGGATGTTGTCGACGTCCAGCGTCTCGCCGAGGAACAGCTGCCTGCTGAACCGGCCGGTGGGCCGCTCGGACGCGACACGCTCGGCGTCCTCGGGGCCGGGCCAGGCACGCTCGGCGTGGACGGTGAGCACGTTCCGCTCGACGTCGAGGTCGATGCTGTCGGCGTCGACGCCGGGCAGGTCGAAGTGGACGATGAAGTCGCCCCCGGAACGGTAGGCATCCATCGGCATGCCCACCGGGCGGGCCGTCGTGCCGAACACCTGCTGGGTGAGACGGTCCAGCTCGCGGAACGGGTCGGTACGCATGAGCATCACGGGTCATCTCCTTTTCTGACGACTGTGTGGCGGTGACGCCCTCCGGTTTCCTGTATACACCCACCCCAGAAAACTTGACAAGTACCGACTCAACTAAAGCCAGCCGTTCCCGCGCAGTGACGTTTTTCCGCAGGTCAGAGCAGGCGTGTGGCGCTCACTCGGGCGGCGGCGGCAGCCGTCGCAAGAGCTCGTCGACCAGCTCCACGTCACGCGATCGCGTCAGCGTCGCCCGCGCCTCCGCCGGCGTCAGCCACAGCAGGCGGTCCACCTCCTCGTTCGGCACGAACGCGCCGCCGGTCGCCTCCGCCGCCCAGTAGCGGACCTCCTTCGGGCGGCCGTCCACGAGATAGCGACTGACCGACAACTCGGGGCCGAGCCGACACGTCATCCCCGTCTCCTCCAGCACCTCCCGGAGCGCGGCCGTGCGCGACTCCTCGCCCCGGTGGAGCTTGCCCTTCGGATGCGACCAGTCGTCGTACTTCGGCCGCCGCACGACGGCGACGCGGACACCACCGTCCTCCGCCCGCCGCCACAGCACACATCCGGCGGCCAGGATCGGCCCGCCCCCACCGCCGGCGTCCGGTTCGGTGCCCGAGGGGTTCGACGGGACAGCCATCTGCCAACCTGCCTCTCCGGCCGGGGCGCCCGCCACCGGCCACCGCACTCCTCACGCC
>NZ_VJYK02000093.1 GCF_007097205.2 Streptomyces alkaliterrae | reverse complement strand
GGCGGGGTCAAGCCCAGATGTGCCCAGGCGGCCGGGGTGGCGACCCGTCCGCGCGGCGTCCTGGCGAGCAGCCCCTCCCGCACCAGGAACGGTTCGGCGACCTCCTCGACCGTCTCGCGCTCCTCCCCCACGGCGACGGCCAGCGTCGACAGGCCCACCGGGCCGCCGCCGAACAGCTTGAGCAGTGCCTGGAGCACCGCGCGGTCGAGCCGGTCCAGTCCGCGCTCGTCGACCTCGTACACCGCCAGCGCCCGGGCGGCGATCTCCCTGGTGACGTGGCCCTCGGCCTCGACCTGCGCGTAGTCGCGGACCCGGCGCAGCAGCCGGTTGGCGATGCGCGGGGTGCCCCGCGAGCGCCCGGCGATCTCGGCGGCGCCGGCCTCGTCGACCGCGACGTCCAGCAGCCGGGCCGATCGGTGCACGACGCGCTCCAGCTCCTCGGGCTCGTAGAACTCCATGTGCGCGGTGAAGCCGAACCGGTCGCGCAGCGGCGGCGGCAGCAGTCCGGCCCGGGTGGTGGCGCCGACCAGGGTGAACGGCGGCAGCTCGAGCGGGATGGCGGTTGCCCCCGGCCCCTTGCCGACGATCACGTCGACGCGGAAGTCCTCCATCGCCATGTACAGCATCTCCTCGGCGGGCCGGGACATGCGGTGGATCTCGTCGAGGAACAGCACCTCGCCCTCCTGGAGGGAGGACAGGATGGCCGCGAGGTCGCCGGCGTGCTGGATGGCCGGGCCCGAGGTGATGCGGATGGGGGCGCCCATCTCGGAAGCGATGATCATCGAGAGCGTCGTCTTGCCGAGCCCGGGGGCGCCCGAGAGCAGTACGTGGTCGGCGCTCGCGCCGCGCTGCCGCGCAGCCTTCAACACCAGATCGAGTTGCTGCCTCACCTTGGGCTGACCGACGAACTCGGCCAGGCTCTTCGGGCGCAGCGCCGCCTCCACGGCGCTGTCCTCGCTGTCCGCGCCGGCGTCCACCAGCCGCTCGGCCTCCCCCGCCGGGCCGCCCGGCGTCAGGTCGTCCAGGCCGGCCCGGTAGGCGCCGTCGGTGCTGCCGTCGTCCCAGGTCATCATCGGTCTTTCGTCGAGTTCGGTGGTCTTGTCCGGCGCCGCGCGGGCGGCGTCAGCGGGCGCGGTTGAGGGTCTGGAGGGCTGCCCGCAGCAGCTCCCCGACCTGCGGGCTGCCGCCCTGGGCAAGGGTCTCCTCGGCGCGCGGCTCCACCGCGGCCACCGCCTCCTCGGCCTCCCTGGCGGAGTAGCCGAGCCCCACCAGGGCACCGCCGAGCTGGTCCCGCCACCCCGCGGGGGCGGCGGCCGGAGCCGCGCGGCCGGCACGCACCGGCCCCCGGGGGGCGCCCAGCCGGTCCTTCAGCTCCAGCAACAGCTTCTGTGCGCCCTTCTTGCCGATGCCCGGCACGGCGGTGAGCGCCTTCTCGTCGCCGGAGGCGACCGCCGTGCGTAGCGCGTCGGGGGTGTGCACGGCGAGCATGGCCTGGGCGAGCCTGGGACCCACGCCGCTGGCGGTCTGGAGGAGTTCGAAGACCTGCCGCTCGTCCTCGTCGGCGAAGCCGTAGAGGGTGAGGGAGTCCTCGCGGACGACCAGGGACGTGGCCAGCCTGGCGGACTCGTCGACCCGCAGCCCGGCGAGCGTGCCGGGGGTGCACTGGACGCTCAGTCCGACGCCGCCGACGGAGACGACCGCGCCGTCCGGCGCGACGGCGGCCACCCGGCCCTCGACAAAGGCGATCATGTGCTGCTGCCCTTCCTGCTACGGGGACGAACGGCGGCGCGGCCGGTAGGACGACCGGGAACACCGCCGGCGGCGCGGCCGGGAGCACCGCCGGTGGACGGGTTCTGGCGGGCGGCGGCCGCCTGGAGCCGCCCGAGCGCGGGCGCCCGCCAGATGTGGCAGATGGCCAGCGCGAGCGCGTCGGCGGCGTCCGCCGGGCGGGGCGGTTCCGTCAGCCGCAGCAGCCGCGCGACCATCGCGCCCACCTGCGCCTTCTCAGCCCGGCCCGAGCCGGTGACGGCCGCCTTGACCTCGCTGGGCGTGTGCAGGACGACCGGCAGCCCGCGCCGGGCGGCGCACAGCATGGCGACCGCGCTGGCCTGCGCCGTGCCCATCACCGTGCTGACGTTGTGCTGGCTGAAGACCCGCTCGACGGCCACGACGTCGGGGCGGTGCCGGTCCAGCCACTCCTCGAGCCCTCGCTCGACGGCCAACAGCCGGTGCGCGGTGTCCGCGTCGCTCGGCGTGCGCACCACGCCGACCCCGGCCATCCGCAGGGACCGCCCGGCACTGCCCTCGACCACGCCGACGCCGCACCGGGTAAGGCCCGGATCGACCCCGAGCACCAGCACCGGTACCTCCCCGCTGACGACCCGCGTCCGTATCTCTTCCCGGCCGCCGAGAAACGGCCGCCGGCTTCCGGGGAAGCGTAGCCCCCTGCTCTGACAACACCCCCGCGCCCGGCCGGTGTCGGTGCGCCGACGGGCCGGCGGGGGGATGTCCCCCCAGCCGGCCCGTCTTGGTTCGACACGGCGGCAGCGTCCCGCCGCCGACGGCGTCAGGCGTCGACCTTGGCCATGACCTCGTCGGACACGTCGAAGTTGGCGAAGACGTTCTGCACGTCGTCGCTGTCCTCCAGGGCGTCGATCAGCTTGAAGATCTTACGCGCGCCCTCCTCGTCCAGCTCGACCTGCACCGAGGGGACGAAGTTCGCCTCGGCGGAGTCGTAGTCGATGCCGGCCTCCTGGAGCGCGGTACGGACGGCCACCAGGTCGCCGGCCTCGCTCAGCACCTCGAAGGACTCGCCGAGGTCGTTGACCTCCTCGACGCCGGCGTCGAGCACCGCGCCCAGCACGTCGTCCTCGCTCAGCTCGCCCTTGGGGACGATGATGACGCCCTTGCGGTTGAACAGGTAGGAGACCGAGCCCGGGTCGGCCATCGAGCCGCCGTTGCGGGTCATCGCCACGCGCACGTCGGAGGCGGCGCGGTTGCGGTTGTCGGTGAGGCACTCGATGAGCAGCGCGACGCCGTTGGGGCCGTAGCCCTCGTACATGATCGTCTCGTAGTCGGCGCCGCCCGCCTCGAGACCGGCGCCGCGCTTGACCGCGCTGTCGATGTTCTTGTTCGGTACCGAGCTCTTCTTGGCCTTCTGGATGGCGTCGTAGAGCGTGGGGTTGCCTTCCGGGTCGGCGCCGCCCAGCCGTGCCGCCACCTCGACGTTCTTGATCAGCTTGGCGAAGAGCTTGCCGCGCTTGGCGTCGATCACGGCCTTCTTGTGCTTGGTGGTTGCCCACTTAGAGTGGCCGGACACAGCCTCGCTCCTTTGATGTCACCGACAGAACCAACGCGCCTGATCCTACCGCCGACCGGCCGGCGGCACGGCTTGCGCCCTCCCGCCGGGTCAACGGGCGGGCGTCGCGGCCCGGACCATGTCGGTGAACAGCCGGTGGACGCGGTGGTCGCCGGTCAGCTCCGGGTGGAAGGAGGTGGCCAGCAGGGGGCCCTGACGAACCGCCACCGGGTGTCCGTCGTAGGTGGCCAGCACCTCCGTGGCGGCACCGGTGGACTCCACCCAGGGCGCCCGGATGAACACACCCTCGACGGGCCCGCCCGCCAGGCCGGTCATCTCCAGCGCCGCCTCGAACGACTCGTTCTGCCGGCCGAAGGCGTTGCGGCGGACGATCATGTCGATGCCGCCGATCGTCTCCTGGCCGCTGCGCGGGTCGAGGATCTTGTCGGCGAGCATGATCATGCCGGCGCAGGAGCCGTAGGCGGGCATGCCCGCCCGCACCCGCTCGCGCAGCGGCTCCAGCAGACCGAAGATCGTGGCCAGCTTGGACATGGTGGTGGACTCGCCGCCGGGGATGACCAGGCCGTCGACCTCGGCCAGTTCCTCGGGTCGGCGCACCTCGCGCGCGTCGGCGCCGGCCGCGCGCAGCGCGGTCAGGTGCTCGCGCACGTCGCCCTGGAGGGCGAGGACGCCGACGACGGGCTGGGAGGTGGTGGCTTCGGTACTCAAGACGACTCTCCTGATCTTGCTGCGAAACGCGGACGGGGGCACCCGCCCGGGGACGCCCCGGGGAGGTGCCCCCACGTCAGCTGCGGCGCTCACGGCCTGCCGTGCAGGCCCGCGTCACCAGCCGCGGCTGGCGTAGCGCTCGGTCTCCGGCAGGGTGTCGCAGTTGATGCCGACCATGGCCTCGCCCAGGTTGCGCGAGGCGTCGGCGATGACCTTGGGGTCGTCGTAGAAGGTGGTGGCCTTCACGATGGCGGCGGCGCGCTTGGCCGGGTCGCCCGACTTGAAGATGCCGGAACCGACGAACACACCCTCGGCGCCGAGCTGGCGCATCAGGGCGGCGTCGGCCGGGGTCGCGACACCACCGGCGGAGAACAGCACCACCGGCAGCTTGCCCAGCTCGGCGACCTCCTTGACCAGCTCGTAGGGGGCGCGCAGCTCCTTGGCGGCGGCGTACAGCTCGTGGTTGTCCAGGCCGCGCAGACGGCTGATGTCGCCCTTGATCTGGCGCATGTGCCGGACGGCCTCGACGACGTTGCCGGTGCCCGCCTCGCCCTTGGAGCGGATCATCGCCGCGCCCTCGGCGATGCGGCGCAGGGCCTCACCGAGGTTGGTGGCGCCGCAGACGAACGGCGTGGTGAAGGCGAACTTGTCGCTGTGGTTGACCTCGTCGGCCGGGGTGAGCACCTCGGACTCGTCGATGTAGTCGACGCCGAGCGCCTGGAGGATCTGGGCCTCCACGAAGTGGCCGATGCGGGACTTGGCCATCACCGGGATCGAGACGGCGTCGATGATGCCCTCGATCATGTCGGGGTCGGACATCCGGGCGACGCCGCCGTCCTTGCGGATGTCGGCCGGGACGCGCTCCAGCGCCATGACCGCGACCGCGCCGGCGTCCTCGGCGATCTTGGCCTGCTCGGGGGTGACCACGTCCATGATCACGCCGCCCTTGAGCTGCTCGGCCATGCCGCGCTTGACCCGGGCGGTGCCGGTGGCGGGGGCGGTGGCTTCGGACGTGCTGGGAGACGTGCTGGACACGGTTTGACCTCACTCGACGGGGAAAGTGCGACAGGGCCATCGTAGGCCCGTCCTGTCGGACGACCGACCGGCCACCAGGTCCACTTCGGGCGCGGTCGTGCTCCTCAACTGATAAAAGACGGGCCCGGCCCGGGCGGCAAGGGCCAATTCGCGGTCAGTGGCCTGCGGCAACCCCCGCTGCGGGTCGCGGCTAGGCGTTGTTGCTGCGGTCGTCGAGGACCGCCGGGGGCTCGTCGTCCATCTCGAAGGCCTGCGGGGAGGGGGCATGGCCGGCCAGTCGGAAGAGCCGCACCTTGCGGTGCCGGCGCAGCGCCCGCGCGGCGCGCACCGCGTCGTTGTGGAAGCGGCGGGCCATCGGCACCCGGCGCACGGCGGCGGTCAGCTCCTCGATGCTCTCCTCGCCGCCCGGGACCTCGCGCACCGCCGCCACCTGGGCCTGATCGGCGAAGACCGCGCGCAGCGCCTGGCTGAACTCGCTCTCGGCGACCTCCCGTTCCTCCTCCTCGGCCTGGCGGGCCCGGTGGGCGGCCTGGTGGAGGACCATCGAGGCGGCCGGGTCGAGCACGCCGGAGGTGGCCAGTTCCTGGGCCACCGAGGCGCGGCGCAGCAGCTGGGCGTCGAGTGCGGCGCGGGCGGCGTCGATCCGGCTGTGCAGGCGGTCGAGCCGGCCGGCGGTCCAGCTGAGGTAGACCGCGATCAGCAGCAGCGCGGCGGCGGCCAGGATGAGCCAGGTGAAGGTCGTCACGGCTGGCTACAGTACCGGCCGGCGCCGTCACCCCCAGGGCCGGCGCCAGCCCGTCGCGCGGGGCCGTCCGTCCGCCGCGACGGACCCGGGGTCCGCGGCCGCCGACCCGGCGGCGTCCGGCTCGGCGTCGGAGTCCGCGGAAGAGCCCGTCGTGGAGCCCGCCGCGCCCTCGATGACCGTCTCGTAGACGGCGAGCACGTCGGCGCCGACCGTCGACCAGTCGAAGCGCCGTACGTGCCGGGAGGCGTGCGCGCGCAGCTCCGCCCGCCGCTCCGGGTCGGACAGCAGCCGGACGCAGGCCTCGGCGAGCGCGTCGGCGTCCTCGTTGGGGAACAGTTCACCCGCGCGTCCGCCGTCCAGCACCTGGGCGAACGCGTCCAGGTCGCTGGCGAGCACGGGCGCCCCGGCCGACATGGCCTCCACGAGGATGATGCCGAAGCTCTCCCCGCCCAGGTTGGGCGCCACGTACACGTCGACGCTGCGCAGCAGGCGGGCCTTGTCCTCGTCGCTGACCATGCCGAGGAACTCGACGCGCTCGCGCAGTTCTTCCGGCAGGTCGGCTACGGCCTCGCGTTCGTCGCCGCGCCCGGCCACCAGGAGCCGGGCCCCGGGGCGGCGGCGCAGGATCTCGGGCAGGGCGCGCATCAGGACCGGCAGTCCCTTGCGGGACTCGTCGATCCGGCCGATGAAGCCGATGGTCTCGCCCTGCCACTCGGTCTTGGGCTCCGCGGAGGCGAAGAAGTCCACGTCCACGCCGTTGGGGATGACCACGGCGTCCCCGCCCAGGTGCTCGACGAGCGTCCGGCGGGCGTACTCGCTCACCGCGATGCGCGCGCTGATCTTCTCCAGGGCGGCCTGGAGGATCGGGTAGGCGGCCATCATGGCGCGTGAGCGCGGGTTGGAGGTGTGGAAGGTGGCGACGACGGGGCCGCTCGCGGCCCAGCAGGCGAGCAGGGCGAGCGAGGGCGCGGCGGGTTCGTGCAGGTGCAGGACGTCGAAGTCGCCCTCGTTCACCCAGCGACGGGTGCGGGCGGCGGAGAGCACGCCGAAGTTCAGCCGCGCCACCGAGCCGTTGTAGGGCACAGGCACTGCCCGGCCGGCGGAGACGACGTACGGCGGCAGCAGCGTGCCCTCTTCCGCCGGGGCGAGTACGGAGACCTCGTGGCCCAGTCCGATCAGGTGCTCGGCCAGGTCGCGGATGTGGAACTGGACGCCGCCGGGCACGTCCCACGAGTAGGGGCAGACGATGCCGATCCTCACGGTGCCGTTCCCGTCTCGCCGCCGGTGTGCGACGTCCGCCGGTCGGCCGCCGCGCCGTCGGAGGGTCGCGCCTGGGGAAGCGGGGCGGCGGGCGCGGACGTCGTGTCCCCGCCGCCGTACCCGCTGCTGTCGGCGCCGCGCGGCTCCAGGTCGGAGAGCCACAGTCGTTGCAGCATGTGCCAGTCCTCGGGGTGGGCGGCGATGCCTTCGGCGAAGCGGTCGGCCATCTCCTGGGTCATCACGGCGGCCTTCTCGGCGCGGGTGCCCTCGGTCGGCACCGCCACCGCGGGGTGGACGCGGCCCTTGAGTACGGGGGTGCCGTCGTACCAGAGGGTGGCGGGCAGCAGCCGGGCGCCGGTCTGGAGCGCGAGCAGCGCGGGGCCGCCGGGCATCCGGGTCTTCTCGCCGAAGAAGTCCACCTCGATGCCGGAGGCGGACAGGTCGCGGTCGGCGACGAGGGCGGCCATGCCGCCGGCCCGCATCCGCCGGGCGAGGGTGCCGAAGGCGGCGCCGCCCTCGTGCGGCAGCACCTCCATGCCCAGGCCCTCGCGGTAGGCGACGAACCGGTCGTACAGCGACTCCGGCTTGAGACGTTCGGCGACGGTGGTGAAGGGGATACCGAGGTGGCTGGCGAGCCAGGCGCCGGCGAGGTCCCAGTTGGCCAGGTGGGGCAGGGCGAGCACGGTGCCGCCGCCGGCGGCGTGCGAGTCGGTGAGGTGGTGCAGGTCGTGGATGTAGACGCTGCGGCCGATCCGCTCCCTGCTCCAGGCGGGCAGCCGGAACGCCTCCATCCAGTAGCGCAGGTAGGAGCGCATGCCGGCGCGGGACAGCTCTCTGAGGCGTTCGGGAGAGGCGTCGGGCACCACACGGGCGAGGTTCGCCTCCAGCTGCCGCACCGCCTTGCCCTGTCGTTTCCAGGTGCGGTCGGCGACCGTACGGCCGAGGCCGGCGGCGCTGCGCTCGGGCAGTCGCTTGACCACTCCCCAGCCCAGCCCGTACAAGCCGTCGGTGAGTCGTTCCCTCACGCCGCTCCACTCCCCCGGTCGGTGTCGGACCTCCGGGGTGTGCCGGAGGGCTTGGCGTCCGTCGGGTCCCCGGTGGCGGCGGACGGGTCGGGGGCGTCGGCGTCCGTGGGGCGGTCGGCGGTGGCCGTGGCGGCCCGCTCGGCCGCGTCCGCCTCGGCGGCCTCCCGGCGGACGGTGACGACCCGCTGTCCCAGCGTGACACAGCTGCCCAGCGCCACGGTCCACAGCGCGATCGGCAGCAGCACCTCGATGTAGGGCACGCCGAAGGCCGCGAAGCCCGCGAGACCCGTGCACACCAGGGTGAGCACCAGCCGCTCGGACCGCTCGACCAGCCCGTTGACGTTCACCGGCAGGCCGATGCTCTCGCCGCGCGCCTTCGTGTACGAGACGACCTGGCCGCTCGCCAGGCAGAAGATCGACACCGCGCAGAGTGTCACGCTGTCGCCCTGCCCCGCGTACCACAGGGCCAGGCCGCCGAAGACGGCCGAGTCGGCCACCCGGTCCAGTGTGGAGTCGAGGAAGGCGCCCCACCGGCTCGATCGACCCGACTGCCGGGCCATGTTGCCGTCCAGCATGTCGGAGAAGACGAACACGGTGATGAAGACCGTGCCCCAGAAGAAGTGGCCCTGCGGGTAGAACACCAACGCGCCGGCGACCACGCCGCCGGTACCGACGAGGGTGACCGCGTCAGGGCTGACGCCCAGCCGCAGGAGCAGAGCGGCGAGCGGTGTGAAGACACGCGTGAAGAAGGCACGCGCGTACTTGTTCAGCATTGCCGTCCCGAATGGTCGATCGAGCCGTGTGGCGTTCGGCCACCGGCTGGCCCATCGTAGCCACGCGCCGCTCGGCCGGCGCGCACGGACCGGGCCCCGTCCGGTGGGTCGGGGCGCGCACCGCACGTCTTCGGCCGCGACGTGTGGACGACCCGGCCCGGCGGTGGAAAGCTCGAAGGGACCGGTTGCCGAGCGGCGGAGGCGGGCTCATGGGCGACAGGAACGGGACGGTGACGCAGGCCCCCGACAGGGTCCGCGAGGTGGCGGACCCGGAGGGCCTGCGCAACGTGGCGCTGGTCGGTCCGAGCGGGTCGGGCAAGACGACCCTGGCGGAGGCGTTGGCGCGGGCCTCGGGCGCGCTGTCGCGCTCGGGCCGGGTGGAGGACGGCACGACCGTCTCCGACCATGACGAGATCGAGCAGCGGCAGGGCCGTTCGGTGCAGTTGTCGGTGGTGCCGCTGGACTGGGACGGGCTGCGGATCAACCTGCTGGACACCCCGGGGCATGCGGACTTCCTGGGCGAGCTGCGGGCCGGGCTGCGCGCGGCGGACGCGGCGCTCTTCGTGATCTCGGCAGCCGACGGGGTGGACGCCGGCACCCGGGCGCTGTGGCGTGAGTGCGCCGCCGTCGGCACGCCGCGGGCGATCGTGCTGACGCATCTGGACGCCGTCCGCGCCGACTTCGACGAGATGGTCGCGCTGTGCCGGGACGCCTTCGGCGGTGCCGACCCGGACGCCGTGCTGCCGCTGCACCTGCCGATCACCGGGGAACCGGGCGCGGACGGGCATCCGCCGGTGACCGGACTGGCAGCGCTGCTCACCGGGCAGGTCGTCGACTACTCGGCCGGCCGCCGCGAGGTGCGGCCGCCGCAGGACGGCGAGGTGGCCCGGCTGGCCGGGGCGCGTGAGCGGCTGATCGAGGGGGTGATCGCCGAGAGCGAGGACGAGGCGCTGATGGACCGCTACGCGGCGGGCGCGGAGGTGGACGCGCCGCTGCTGGTCACCGACCTGGAGAAGGCGGTGGCGCGGGCGGTGTTCCATCCGGTCCTGGTGGCGGCGCCGGCCGCCGTCGACGTCGAGCAGGCGCTCGGCACGGTGGAGGTGCTGGAACTGGTCGCGCGCGGCTTCCCCACCCCGCGTGAGCGGGCGCTGCCGCCGGTGACCACCACGGACGGCGAGCCCCGCGCCGAGCCGGCCTGTGATCCGTCCGGCCCGCTGGTCGCGGAGGTGGTGCGGCTTGCGTCCGACCCGTACGTCGGCCGGGTGGCGCTGGTGCGGGTGTTCTCCGGGACGCTGCGGCCGGACACCCCGGTGCACGTCTGCGGCCACGGGCTGGCCGACCGGGGCCACGAGGACCATGATCTGGACGTCAGGGTGGGCGCGCTGACCTCGCCGTTCGGCCGTCACCAGCGTCCGCTCGGGCAGGCCGTCGCCGGCGATCTGGCGTGCGTGGCGCGGCTGACCGGGGCGGAGACCGGTGACACGCTCTCGGACCGCGCCGACCCACTGCTGATGCCCGCCTGGGAACTGCCGGACCCGCTGCTGCCGGTGCCGGTGCGGGCGCACGGCAAGGCGGACGAGGACCGCTTCTCCCAGGGCCTGGCGAAGCTCGCCGCCGAGGACCCGACGTTGCGCGTCGAGCAGAACCCGGCCACCGGGCAGGTGGTGCTGTGGTGCCTGGGCGAGGCGCACCGGGACGTGGCGCTGGAGCGGCTGCGCGGCCGGTTCGGGGTGCGGGTGGACACCGAGGAGCACCGCGTGGAGCTGCGGGAGACGTTCGCCGGTCCGGCCGCCGGGCGCGGCCGGCACGTCAAGCAGTCCGGCGGGCACGGCCAGTACGCGGTGTGCGAGATCACCGTGGAGCCGCTGCCGGTCGGCTCCGGCATCGAGTTCGTGGACGAGGTGGTGGGCGGCGCGGTGCCCCGGCAGTTCATTCCGTCGGTGGAGAAGGGCGTACGTGCCCGGGCGGCGGCCGGGCTGCGCGGCGAACGGCCGCTGGTCGACGTGCGGGTGACGCTGAAGGACGGCAAGGCGCACTCGGTGGACTCCTCCGACGCGGCGTTCCAGACCGCCGGCGCGCTCGCTCTGCGGGAGGCCGCGCAGGAGGCGGGGCTGCGGCTGCTGGAGCCGGTCGCAGAGGTGGGCGTGACGGTGGCGGACGAGTACGTCGGCGCGGTGCTCAGCGATCTGTCCGCGCGGCGCGGGCGGGTTCTCGGCACCGAGCAGCAGGAGGGCGGCAGCACCTGGGTGCGCGCCGAGGTCCCGGAACGGGAGCTGGGGCGCTACGCGGTGGAGCTGAGGTCGCTGGCGCACGGTTCCGGCGCGTTCACCCGCCGCCACCTCCGACACGAGCCGGTACCGCAGCAGTTGGCGGCCAGGATGCTGGAAGCGGCAGGCTGAGCACCCGAACACCGATAGTCTGACGGTCCGGCAGGATGTGTGGCGAGCATTCCGGTTGGGAACAGCCCATGGTGCGACGCGCGGACGACAGTGGGGGTACGGGTGGCCGGCTTCGACGACGGCAGGCAGCAGGGCGCGGCGGTCGACTTCAGTCCCGGCGCGCAGGTCCCGCTCTCCGCCGGCTCCGGCCAGAGCGCCGCGACGCAGGCGCTCGCCTCCGGCGCCTACCGGGACGGTCCCGTCTCCGACCTGCTGAAGGCGAACGGCGAGGCGTCGGTGAAGCCTCCCAAACTGTCCCTCTTCGAGCCGAATCTGGGTGAGGCGTTCTCCCGGGCGGTGCAGGTGCGCATGCTCGGCGGTGGGCGGGCGCCGCTGATCCAGTCCTTCGGCACCGACCCGCAGGTGATCGCCGACCACTGCCTGGCCGCCTCCCGCTTCCGCAAGGCGCGCGACGCGCGGCTGACGGCGGTGATGGGGCTGCTCGGGCTGCTGTTCCTGCCCGGGGTGCTGCTCTGGTTGGGCGGCTTCCAGCTGCGCCGGTGGCTGGCGGGGGCACAGAACAAGCGGGCGGGGGCGTTCGGCGTGCTGGCGCTCGCGGCGCTGGCCGCCGTGGTGCTGCTGGTCGCCGTGACGCTGCCGGTGGGCGGTTTCCTGGCGATCTACCTGCGGGTGATGCTCGTGGCGCCGGTCGTCGGCTGGTTCCTGGCCAAGCGGATCTGCGAGCGGTACGCGAAGGAGCTGCGCGAATGCTGGATGGGGCTGCTCTCCGGCGGCGGGGTCGGGGCCCGTATCCCGGAGACGGTGCCGCAGGACCCCAACGACGCCGACGCGGAACGGCTGCGCAAGGCGCTGACCCAGCTCGCCGCCGAGCAGAACAGCAACCTGGTCTTCTACGCGGGCCCCAAGGGGATACTGGGCATGGGCACCCGCTGGGGCAGCTGGCAGCTGGCCGAGGAGCTCACGCCGAGTCCGGACGCGGAGGAGATCAACCCGTTCCGCAGCTGGGACGTGATCCGCGCGATCCAGGACCAGTTGCGGATGCTGGAGCGGGGGCCGCTGCACACCGGCGGCTTCCCCAAGCCCTCGATACGGCACTGGATCGTGGCGCCGGTCAGTGAGGGCGCGAAGGCGGTCTCCCGGCCGGAGGGCCAGGAGGTCGAGGCCTACCAGGTCAAGGACTTCGAGATCCAGCGGATCTGCAACGAGCAGCAGTTCGGCAGTGGGAACCGGCACTACCTCGGTGTCCAGTTCGTGCTGTGGGACGGCCAGTTGGTGCTGACGCTGCTGATCAGCGTCACCGTGCTGCACCACACGTTGCGCATCGAGGTGACCGGCCACGCGCTCGGCCCGGTGCATCCGCTGTTCACCACCAAGCCGGCGCCGAAGGCCAAGCAGGTCAGCAAGACGGTGAAGTTCTGGGAGACCAAGAGCGTGCCGCTGCCGCTGGTGGACACCAAGGAGGTCGTGCGGCTGGCCGCCCGGGCGCCGCTGACCTGGTTCCCGCCGGTGCTGGACTTCCTCGGCGGCAAGCTCACACTGCCGGAGCCGTTCGGGCTGCGGCACACCTGGGCGGACAAGCCGTGGCGGCACCGCTTCATGGCGGACGACGCGCTGCGGGCGGCGACGCCGGTGCTGCGGGTGGTGCACACCGCGGCGCTGAAGGTGCTGGAGGACAACGGTGTGGCGACGGAGAAGTTCGGCGCCCGCTCGCAGTTCCTCAGCGGCGCGGTGCAGGCGCACGTGCCGACCAAGGCGGACGAGTACAACGCCTGAGCCCCGCCCGGGGCGCCGGCCCGGTCAGTCCGCCGGCCAGGCGGCGGCGATCAGACGCCGGGTGTCGGCGAGGAGTTGCGGCAGCACCTTGGTGTGTCCGATGACCGGCATGAAGTTGGTGTCGCCGCCCCAGCGCGGCACCAGGTGCTGGTGCAGGTGGGCGGCGATGCCGGCGCCGGCGGCGTCGCCCTGGTTCATGCCGATGTTGAAGCCGTGCGCGCCGGAGGCGGCGCGCAGCGCGGTCATGGCCCGCTTGGTGAAGTCGGCGAGTTCGACGGTCTCCGCGTCGGTGAGGTCGGTGTAGTCGGCGACGTGCCGGAAGGGGACCACCATCAGGTGGCCGCCGTTGTACGGGTACAGGTTCAGGACCGCGTAGACGTGCGCGCCCCGGGCGACGACCAGGCCGTCCTCGTCGCTCTTGGCGGGGATCTCGCAGAAGGGGCAGCCGTCTCCCGCGGCGGACCCGCTCGGCTTGTTCTCCCCCTGGATGTACGCCATGCGGTGGGGTGTCCACAGCCGCTGGAACGCGTCCGGCGACCCCACTCCGATCTGCTGCTCCGGCTCGCTGGTCATGCCGGCCAGCATATGGCGTCCGGACGGCGGTCGGGGCCCCGGGTGGTCACCCGGGGCCCCGACCGTCAGCGGGCTGTCAGACCTGCTCGCGGGAGTCCACGGCGCGCTGGATCTCCGCGATGGCCTCCTCGCGCGGGATGCCGTTCTTCTGGGAGCCGTCCCGGTAGCGGAAGCTGACCGCGCCGGCCGCCATGTCGTCGTCGCCGGCGATGACCATGAACGGCACCTTGGCCTTCTGGGCGTTGCGGATCTTCTTCTGCATGCGGTCGGAGGAGGCGTCGACCTCCACCCGCAGGCCCTTGGCCTTCGCCTCGGCGGCGAACTCCCGCAGGTACGGCACGTGGTCGTCGCCGATGGGGATGCCGACGGCCTGCACGGGGGCCAGCCACGGCGGGAAGACACCCGCGTAGTGCTCCAGCAGGACGGCGAAGAAGCGCTCGATGGAACCGAAGAGCGCCCGGTGGATCATCACCGGCCGCTGCCGGGAGCCGTCGGCTGCGGTGTACTCCAGATCGAAGCGGTCGGGCAGGTTGAAGTCCACCTGGATCGTCGACATCTGCCAGGTGCGGCCGATGGCGTCCTTGGCCTGGACGGAGATCTTGGGCCCGTAGAAGGCCGCCCCGCCCGGGTCCATGACGAGTTCCAGGCCCTGCTTCTCGGCGGCCTGGCGCAGCGCCTCGGTGGCCTGCTCCCAGTTCTCGTCCGAGCCGATGGACTTCTCCGGGTCCTTGGTGGACAGCTCCAGGTAGAAGTCGTCGAGGCCGTAGTCGCGCAGCAGGTTCAGCACGAAGGTGAGCAGGGAGTCCAGCTCGTCGGCCATCTGCTCGCGGGTGCAGTAGATGTGCGCGTCGTCCTGGGTGAAGCCCCGCGCACGGGTGAGGCCGTGCACCACGCCGGACTTCTCGTAGCGGTAGACCGTGCCGAACTCGAAGAGCCGCAGCGGCAGTTCGCGGTAGGAACGGCCCCTCGCGTCGAAGATCAGGTTGTGCATGGGGCAGTTCATGGGCTTCAGGTAGTAGTCCTGGCCCTCGTCGAGCTGCATGGGCGGGTACATGCCGTCGGCGTACCAGTCCAGGTGGCCCGACTTCTCGAAGAGGGTGCCCTTGGTCGCGTGCGGGGAGTAGACGAACTCGTAGTCCGACTCCTCGTGCCGCTTGCGGGAGTAGTCCTCCATGACCCGGCGGATGATGCCGCCCTTGGGGTGGAAGACGGCCAGGCCGGAGCCGATCTCCTCGGGGATGGAGAACAGGTCGAGCTCGCTGCCCAGCTTGCGGTGGTCGCGCTTCTCGGCCTCGGCGAGGAACTCCAGGTACGCCTTCAGCTGGTCCTTCGCGGGCCAGGCGGTGCCGTAGATCCGCTGGAGCTGCTTGTTCTTCTCGTTGCCCCGCCAGTACGCGGCGGCGACGCGCATCAGTTTGAAGGCCGGGACGAGCCGGGTGGTGGGCAGGTGGGGACCCCGGCAGAGGTCCTTCCAGCACAGCTCGCCGGTCTTGGCGTCCAGGTTGTCGTAGATGGTCAGCTCGCCGGCGCCGACCTCGGCGGACGCGCCCTCGGCGGCCTCGGCGGCGGAGCCCTTGAGTCCGATGAGTTCGAGCTTGTAGGGCTCGCCGGCCAGCTCCTGGCGGGCCTCCTCGTCGGTGGTGACCCGGCGGGAGAAGCGCTGTCCGCGCTTGATGATCTCCTGCATCTTCTTCTCGATGCGCTTGAGATCGTCCGGGTGGAAGGGCTCGGCGACGTCGAAGTCGTAGTAGAAGCCGTCCTTGACGGGCGGGCCGATGCCCAGCTTGGCCTCCGGGAAGAGCTCCTGCACGGCCTGGGCCATCACGTGCGCGGTGGAGTGCCGCAGGATGTCCAGACCGTCGGGGCTGTTCACGTCGACGGGCTCGACCTCGTCGCCGTCGGCGAGCGGGTGGGCCAGGTCCCTCAGCTGTCCGCCGACCCGGGCCGCGACGATGTTCCGCTCCCCCTCGAAGAGCGCGCCGGCGGTCGTGCCCGTGGTCACCACGCGCTCTTCCCGCTCGGAATCGCGTTGAACGGCAACACGGACGTCTGACACCGGATCTCTCCTGACTCGACTCGGGATGCGGCGGCGAGCGCCGGCCGCGGCTGGAATCGTACCGAGCCCGGGCACACACGCGCCAAGCGGTTACCCGCCGCGACCGGACCGGAACGGCGAAGGCGGGCGGGAAGGCGGAAAACGACGCCGGGAACGACAAAGGCCGGTCGTCCGCGACTGACCGGCCCTGCGTGGGGTGTGTGGGCGATACTGGGTTCGAACCAGTGACCTCTTCGGTGTGAACGAAGCGCTCTCCCACTGAGCTAATCGCCCCCTGTGCCCTGCGGCACGGGTAGAACCATACAGGGAGGTCAGCGCTCCTCCAAACCACGTTCACGAGCCCGCGCGTGCACGACCCGGGCGCCGGAACGCGCAAGGGGGCGCCGGAACGCGCAAGAGGTCCGGAAGGCTCGCTTGCCTTCCGGACCTCTTGTCCGCGGTGGGCGATACTGGGTTCGAACCAGTGACCTCTTCGGTGTGAACGAAGCGCTCTCCCACTGAGCTAATCGCCCGCGGTGCGGCGCCAACACTACCGCATGCCGACACCCCGCCGTGACCACCTCGGCACCACACCGGCACCGCTCTTCGGATACGCGTTCGAAAACCGGCGCGAACCCGCCTTCACCTCAACGGACGCAGTTCACAAACTGCCGATCCCCGTGTTCATGGGGTCGAAGAAGCCCAAATCCGGCAGAGGGGTTTACAACCGGCCGGTAGGTGGCATGTCGATTTCGCCGACGTGCGAACCCCCGAGCGCACACTGAGCGAAAGGCCCTGGCGCTTATGAACACCACGGTCAGCTGCGAGCTGCACCTGCGCCTCGTTGTATCCAGCGAGTCCTCCCTGCCTGTACCCGCGGGCCTGCGGTATGACACGGCCGACCCCTACGCGGTACATGCGACCTTCCACACCGGTGCCGAGGAGACGGTCGAGTGGGTCTTCGCCCGCGATCTCCTCGCGGAGGGGCTGCACCGCCCCACCGGCACCGGAGACGTCCGAGTCTGGCCCTCCCGAAGCCACGGGCAGGGCGTCGTCTGCATCGCCCTCAGCTCCCCCGAGGGTGAGGCTCTGCTGGAGGCCCCGGCGCGGGCTCTGGAGTCCTTCCTCAAGCGAACGGACGCGGCGGTGCCGCCCGGCACCGAGCATCGACACTTCGACCTCGACACCGAGCTTTCGCACATCCTCGCCGAAAGCTGAGCCCGTCCGACCGGCGCCGGTGGTCAAACCGGCGCCGCTCGGGCGGGAACACGGGCGGGTCGCCACCCGCCGGCACCCGTCTGCCGTCCGACTCGGGGCGACGGCAGGCGGCCCGGCGGCCGCCCGGGCAGGAAGCGCATGGCCGGTTCAGGCCGCCGTCACTCCCAGGTGACGGCGGCCTGAGGCACGCTAGGAGATAGAGTCTCCCGTCAGCTACGAACACCTGAACAGAAGCTGACGTACACCACCGGCCTGGAGCGACCGTGCTGATCAACCACGACACCCGGTTCGCGCTCGACGGCGTCGTCGATCTCCTCAACACCGCGGCGGACGAGGACCAGCCAGACACGCTCGCGGATCTCGACGCCCTGCGCGGTTACGTGGAACGCAACAGCATCAGCGGCGTCGGCCGGCTCACCGAGTCCGACCTCGCCGCCGTACGCGAGGTCAGGGAACGCTTCACCGAGGTCTTCGCCGCCCCCGACACCCGCACCGCCGCCGAGCTGGTGAACGCCCTGGTCGCCAAGGCCGGCACGACGCCGCAGCTCACCGACCACGACGGCTACGACTGGCACGTGCACTACTTCGCGCCCGGCGCGAGCGTCGCCGACCACCTGGCGGCCGACGGCGGCATGGCCCTCGGCTACCTCATCGTCGGCGGAGAGCGCGAGCGGTTGCGCCGCTGCGCCGCCCCGGACTGCCGCCGGGCCTTCATCGACCTGTCCCGCAACCGCTCCCGGCGCTACTGCTCCAGCCGGACGTGCGGCAACCGCCTGCACGTGGCCGCCTACCGGGCCCGGCAGCGGGAATCCGCCGAAAGCACCCAGGCGACCACCGCCGAGGCATAGGCACGTCCCGCCGGCACGCTTCGACAGTCCCGCCCCGTTTACAGCTGCGGCGCGGGTCACAGCAGCAGCAGATCGTGCACGGCGCTGAGCAGCAGGATGCCGCCGATCACTCCGAGGAAGAGGATCAGCGGCGGCTGCGAGAGGGCGAACAGACAGCCTCGCGGCTCGTCGGCCGCCGAGGAGACGTCGACGGGTCGAGGCGGGAGGGGCCCGGGCGGGAGCTTGTC
>NZ_VJYK02000092.1 GCF_007097205.2 Streptomyces alkaliterrae | reverse complement strand
GTGGTAGGGGGTGCGGCGGGCGCGGGCGACCAGGTACCGCAGCCGGGCCGCGAGCCGCTGGTCCCGCTCGGTGTGGTCGGCGGCGCGGGCCCGGGCGAGGGACACCCCGGCGAGGTGGCGGCGGCGCACCAGGCGGTGTACCCAGGCCGCCTGGCAGTCGAGTGCGAGGACGGCGTCCGCGGGGAGCGCGGGGACGTCGACGTGTTCGCCGGGTGTCGGGTCACCGGCCGGTGCGGTCCGGCCCTCCGGCAGCGGCACGCCGGCCGCCCGCAGCGCCTCCATGACGGCGTGCCACAACCGGGGCCGGCCGGTGCGGACGACGACGTGGTTGCCGAGGGCCCAGGCGAGCAGCAGCCCGCGCAGGGTGGCTTCGGCCTGCCGGTCGTCGAGTACGACGGTGCCCACGGGGGCGGTCTCGAGTACGTCGTCGCGGTCGGTCAGCGGCTGCCACGGGTACTGGCTGACGCCGTCGAGGAAGCGGTCGAGGCCGTCGTGGAGTTGCCCGCTGTCGAGGCGGGAGGCCGGGTCGGCGATACCCGCGGACGTCAACAGCTCGCGGAGTTCGTGCGGTTCGGTGGCGGGCGTGGCGAGCAGGGAGCGCTCCACGTGCTCGACGGCGAGCAGCAGGTCGGTGGGGTAGTGCCTCATGTGTCTTCTTCTCCGGATGGTGGGTTCGCCGGGTCAGGCGCGGCCGGCGGACGGGGTCGCCCCGGGGTGTGCGGTGTCGCGGCCGGCGGCCGCCGGCTCGGGGCGTTCGGCCAGCGCGGACACGGCGGCCGTGTAGGCGCGCAGCGCCGGTTCGGGTCGCCGGTCGACGACCTCGGCGCGGTGCGGTAGGCCGTCCGGCCCCGGGACGGCCAGGGCCGCCGCGGGTCTGCGGACCACGTAGGGGCGGTCGGCGGCGGTGCGGAAGGCGGCGGGGTCGCGGTGTGCCAGCGCGGCCCAGTCCGCCTGGTCCTCGCCGAGCGCGTCGCGGGTCAGGGCGCGCAGCCGTTCGGCGCAGAGTCCGACCCGCAGCGCGGCGGGGGTGATGCCGTCGGCGGTGACGGCGAGGTCGACGCAGGCCGGCCCGGGGCCGTGGACACCGCGCCGGTGCAGGGCGGTCAGCGCGGTGTCCACGGCCCAGTCCTGTTCGGCGCCCCGGCGCGGCAGGAGCAGCGCGCCGGGGAACTCGCAGGGTGTCCGCGGGTCGGCCGCGCCGCTCACCCGCCAGATGGCGCAGACCCGGTGGGAGGCTTCGAGGAGGACCAGGCTGAGGTGCAGGCCGGCGGGGACGGGCGGCATTTACGTGCCTTCCCGCTTCACCGGGTCCGCTGCGGGTGCTCGGTGAGCCGGACGACGGCCTTGCCGGTGTTCCCTCCGCGCAGCATGGAGAGGAACGCCTCGACGGCGTTGTCGAAGCCGTCGGTGACGCTGAGCCGGTCGGTGAAGCCGCCGTCCCGCAGCAGGGGGGCGAGCAGTTCCTCCAGTTCGCGCTGGGCGTCGCCGTGGTTGGCCACCAGGAAGCCCTCCAACCTGCCGCTCTTCTCCACCAGGTCGAACAGGTTGCGGGGCGCGGCCGGCGGCGTGGTGTCGTTGTACTGGGAGATCGCGCCGCACCAGGCGATGCGGCCGAACTCGCGGAGGTTGTCGATGGCGGCCTCCAGGTGTGCGCCGCCGACGTTCTCCACGCAGACGTCGACGCCTTCGGGCGCGATCCGCCGGAGCTGTTCGGCGACGGACGGCCCGGCGCGGTGGTCGAAGGCCGCGTCGAAGCCGAGTTCCTCGGTGAGCGCGCGGACCTTCTCGGGAGTGCCGGCGCTGCCGATCACCCGCCCGGCGCCGAGCAGTCGGGCGAGTCGGCCCGCGGCGGTGCCCACGCCGCCGGCCGCCGCCGAGACGTACACGGTCTCGCCCTCGCGGAGCCGGGCGATCCGGGTCAGCGCGACGTACGCGGTGAGCCCGGTTCCGCCGAGTACGCCGAGGAAGGACTCGACCGGCACCCCGTCGTACCGCGGCAGCACCCGGGCCTGCCCGGGGGTCAGGACGGTGTGGGTGCGCCAGCCGTCCCTGTGGAACACCAGGGAGCCGACCGGGAGTTGTGGGCTGCGGGACTCGACGACGCGGCCGATGGAGCGGCCCTCCAGCGGGGCGTCGAGTTCCCAGTCGCCGTCCATGCACTCGCGCATGTACGGGTCGACGGAGAGCCAGAGGTTCTCCACCAGGGCCGTTCCGGGGGTGAGGTCGGGGAGGCGCAACTCGACCTCGGCGAAGTGCTCCGGGCCGGGGGCACCGTCGGGTCGGCTGGTCTGCTGGACGGCTCGGGCGGTGCGGGCCGTGTCGGTCATGCGGCTTCCCTCTGCTCTGGCGGCGCGTCGGCCGGGCGGGAGTGGACGGTGATCTCGCGGGCGCACCGCTGGAGGAAGCGGCGGAGCTCGCCGGCGTCGGCATGGGACGCCTCGACGAACACGGGCACCTCCCATTCCTGGTACGTGATGTGGCGGGGCGGTTCCTGCTCCGGGCCGAGCAGGTGGATCCGGTCGGTGCACGGGTGGGCGCGCACCCACTCGGGCAGGTGGGTCCGGCGCGGCCGCCCCGGCGGCAGGTGGTGTCCCGGGAAGGCGAGCCAGCCGTGGTAGCGGCCGCTCGGCCGACCCGCGGGCGGCCTCTCCAACCCGAGCCGGACGGCGATCTCGTGGGAGGGCAGGTGGACGCCGGTGTGCCGCTCGTGCATCGGGACGACGGCGGCGCCGCCGACCCGGTTGGCGACCTCCAGGAACACCAGCTCGCCGCTCTCGGTCTCGAAGAACTCCAGGTGGAGGGAGCCCTCCTCGATACCGAGCACGCTCACCACGCGTTGGGCGAGCCGGCGTTGCTCCTCGGTGCACTCCTCCTGGTGCGATCCGAGCGGCACGCCGTTCGCGTACTCGACCGGCTTGTTGACGTACCGGCTGACCGCGAGGTCGACGATCTCCCGGTCCACGATCAGACCGTCGGCGTGCAGGATGTCGCCGTCGATGTGCTCCTCGAGTTGGAAGCCCTCCGGGTCGGCCAGCTTCTGGTAGGCGCCGAGCGCTTCCCTGGCGGTCTCGTGGACGGTGACGTCCTCGCTGGAGGCGCCCTGCCGGGGCTTGAGGACGGTCCGGCCGCTCCAGGGCAGCGGCCGGCACGGTGTCGGGTCGGCGACGAACCGGGGGAGGCGGAGCCCGGAACCGGTCAGCGCCTCCTTCATGGCGACCTTGTCCCGGACCCGTTCGGCCTGGCCGAGGTCCGGCCCGTCGATGCCGAGGTGCCGGCGGATGTGGCAGGCCTCGATGATGCCGAACTCGGAGAGCGACAGGACCTTGTCGTAGCCGTCGCCGGGCGAGGTCCGCGCGCGCACTCCTTCGACCAGGTCCTCGTCGGCGCCGAGGGTGATGCGCTCGGCCGGAAGGTCCTCCGGGAGGTCGGCCATCCGGTGCGGGTGGCCGACGTAGGTGACCTGATGGCGGGTGTGGTCGATGCAGTCCCGGTAGTCGATCTTCCGGTACGGCACCTGGTGGACGACGAGTATCTTCATCCCTGAAACTCCAAGGTCGTGACGCCCCAGCTGAAGCCCATCGCGCTGGTGGCGAGCATGATCAGGTCGCCGGGGCGCAGCCGGCCGGCGTCCTCGAGGTCCCTGAGCGCGATGAGGGTGTCCGAGCCGCCCATGTGGGCGAGCCGGTGGTAGTTCAGTACGCTGCGCTCCTCGGGCACGCCCAGCGCCGACAGCAGCCGCAGATGCATGTCGCGGTCCCCGTGGTTGACCAGGAAGTGGTCGATCTCCGGGACGCGGCGGCCGAGGGCGGTCAGGCTCTCGGCGACCAGTGCCGTGAAGTGCCGTACGTAGGCGTCCGCGAGGCCGCGGCGGTGGGGGCCGCGGCGGATCAGGACCCGGCCCCCGACCGGCTCGCCCGCGTAGTAGTCGGACCAGCTGCCGTCGGTGCGCATCGCGGAGTGCAGGACCCGGAAGCGGCCAGCACCACTCTCCAGCAGTACCGCCGCAGCCGCGTCACCGAAGTTGAACAGCGCCTTGGAATCCGGGTCACGGTAGTCCACCATCCGGCTGAGTCGGTCTCCGACGAGGACGAGGGCGTACTCGCCGGGCTTCAGGGCCCCCGGAACGGACAGCAGCCTGATCGCGGCCATCCCGGCGTTGCAGAAGTTCGCGACCTCGTAGCAGTGGGCGTCCCGGATGCCGAGCGCGTCCGCCACCTTGGCGGCGGGCGACCAGAAGGGGCGGTCCCACTCGCCGGAGCCGGCGAACACCACCTGGCTGATCCGGTCGGCCGCCACGCCGGTCCGCTCGAGGACCTGCCGCGCGGCGGTGACCGCGAGCTGCCAGGCGCTCTCGTCGTCGGCGAGCACCGGGAAGCTCGTGACGTGGGTGATCCGGGCCAGTTCCGCGAGGGCGACACCCGACTCGGTGTGCATGGTGTGGATGTCGGCCCTCGCGGAGGGGAGGCGGACGTCGAAGTCGACTATGCCGCCCACTGCCCGTCCTCTTCGATGCTGACCCGGTGCACGGTCCGCGTCGCGCCCGGTTCGACCGCCGTCGCCGCGTGGTAGGTGGTGGCGGTCTTCCACACCACGAGGTCGTCGGTCGTCCATCGGTGGGTGTACACGTGCTCCGGGTCCTGGATCACGCTGTCGATGAGCGCGAAGAACTCTGCGTTCTCGTTGGCGTCGAAGCCCACCACCGAGTCCATGTACTCGGGCGCGCCGTACAGGTAGTCGCGGCCGGTGAACGGGTCGCGGCGGACGAGCGCGTGCTCGACCGGCGGGTACTCCTCCTCCACCAGGGCCCGCAGCTCGGCGATCGACAGCCCGACGTGGTCGGCGGAGATCCGCTGACGCTTGCTGACGGTGTGGAGCGCGGTGCGGCCGGCGATCTTCTCCTTCCACTCGCGCGGGAGCCGGTCGTACACGTCGGCGGCGCTGGCGTACAGGGTGTGGCCGCTGGTGCTCGGCACGTCGACGCCGTGCAGCATCGTGTAGGGCGCCGGGTCCTTGGTGTAGGAGGAGTCCTGGTGCCAGAAGTTGCCGACCCGGGCGACACCGACCGGGCGGTTCTCCCGCACGGCGTTCGACGAGATCATGATCTCCGGGTGTTCGGGGTGGCGGTACTTGGCCATCAGGAAGGGCACCGGCCGGCCCAGCCGGGAGGCCAGTTCGATCTGCTGCTGCGGGGTGAGGGCGAGGCCTCGGACCACCGCCAACTCGCGCTGGTGCACCAAGTCCACGAGGCGCTCGAACACCTCGGGTCGTTGCAGGTCCTGGTAGTCGACACCGGAAATCTCGGCGCCGATGAACGGGGTGATCTCCTTGATCCGCATACGGTCGGGTCTCCTTGTCGTGACAAGAGGTCTGTCGGGTCGGGCGAAGGGCGGGACGGCTCCCGCGGACGTCAGGCGGCGTCGAGGCAGTGGCGCAGCGCCCGCACGAACGCGTCGATCTGCTCCTGGGTGCGGAAGGGCGCCACGGTCACCCGGAAGCGCTCGCCGCCCTTGGCGACGGACGGGTAGTTGATGGGCTGGACGTAGACGCCGAAGTCGTCCAGCAGCCGCCGGGAGACGGCCTTGACCCGGTCGCCGCCCGGGACGAGCACCGGCACCAGATGGCTCTCGGCGTTGATGAAGTCGATGTCCGCGGCCCGCAGGGCGGCGCGCATCCGCTCCGCGTTCTCCCGCAACCGCTCCCTCAGCGCGACGCCCTCCGCGCCCTGCACGACGTCCAGGCTTCGCCGGGTCGCGTCGAGGCTCGACCGCGGGATGGTCGTCGTGAAGATGAAGCCGGGCGCGTGGGAGCGCACGTAGTCGAGTGCGGTGTCGGGTCCGGCCACATAGCCGCCGGTGGTGCCCACCGCCTTTCCGAAGACTCCTTGCAGAAAGGTCGGCCGCGTCTCGCCGATCTGCTCGCAGATACCCGCTCCGGTCGGGCCGTTCACACCGATCGCGTGGGTCTCGTCGAGGTAGGTGAGGGCGTTGTGGCGCTCCGCCAGATCGCATATCTCGCTGATCGGCGCGATATCACCGTCCATCGAGTAGACGGACTCGAACACGATGAGTTTCGGTGTCCGCCTGTCGTACTTCTCCAGAAGTTCCTCGAGTGCCGCGACATCGCTGTGCGGAAAGATGTGCCTGCGGTTCGCGCTCGCCCGGATTCCCTCGATGAGGGAGCGGTGGTTCAGCGCGTCGGAGAACACCACCATGTCGGGCACGGCGGCGAGCAGCGTGGAAAGCGTCTCGAAATTCGCCACGTACCCGCTGGTGAACACCAGGGCACGCGGCTTGCCGTGCCAGTCGGCGAGGCGCTCCTCCAGCGCCACGTGCGCCTCACTGGTGCCGGCGATGTTGCGGGAGCCGCCGTTCCCCGTGCCGTGTTGCCTGGTCGAGGCGATCTGGGCGGCCATCACGTCCGGGTGCTGACTCATCCCGAGATAGTCGTTCGTGCACCAGACCTGGATGCGCCGGCCTCGGTGCACCGCGTGCCCCGGCTCCTCCGCGAGATAGGAGCACGGCGTGAATTCCCGGTAGAGCCCGGAATCCCTGAGCTCCGTCATCCTCGTCAGCAGCCCGTCAAAGGCGTCGGACGTTTTGGAGGCTGGCAAGACTGACATTTCTCTCCTCTGGTCGACGCTCAGGAGGTGAGCGCTGCGGGCTGGCTGTGCGGTCATCCCCACTGCGAGTCCTCGAACGACGAAGCACTCATGGCCTGGTCGCCAGCGCGATCGTCTCCACTGGCGACGGTGACGGCGGTTGTCAGTACCGCCAGGGCGGTCAGCGCGACCGCGCCGATGAATCTGCTGAGATTGCTCTTCACGGCATCCCCCGGATTTGGTTTTCGGTCGGGGCGCCTCGGTGCGCCGCCCCGTGAGAAGAATCATGACCTTCGCGGGTCGCCCGACAAAGGGAAGTCCGGCAGCATGAACCGGCAACGCGGATACCTGAAGGACTCACACATGTGTACAAGATCGGACACAAGTGACGATTCATCGTCGACGGAGATATGCCAGGACGGCCTGGACCTCTATGCGGAGCTGCTGAAGGGGCGGCCCGCGACGCGAGAATCGCCCGAATGTCTGCTTTCGCTGGGGCTGGTGCGGGTCTCCCCGGAGGGGCGGCCGGTACCCCTTCCGCCGAGCCTGGCGGCGAACACGGTGATGCGCCCCCTGGAGAAGCTCATCGAGCGGAAGCAGCGCGGGCTCGCCGCCGCTCGTGACTCCCTCCACCGCGCGGAAGAGGTGTACCGGTCGGGTATGCCGGACGAGTCCGGGAGCGGCATCCGGCTCATCGAGGGCGCGGACGTCATCAGCGCCACCCTCACCTCGGCGGTGCACGCCTGCCAGGAGGAGTTGCTGACCGCGCAGCCCGGTGGTGGGCGCCCGGAGGAGCTGTTGAGCAGTGCGTTGAGCAGCGACGTGGCCGCTCTGCGGCGCGGCGTCCGGCAGCGCACGATCTACCAGCACACCGTTCGCACGCACGGCCCGACGCTCAGCTACGTGGAGCAGATCAGCGCCGCAGGCGCCGAGGTGCGCACGCTCGACGAGGTGTTCGACCGGCTCATCGTGTGCGACCGCCGCCTCGCCTTCGTCCCGGATCCGGCCGCGGAGCGCCGCGAGACCGCGCTGGCCATCGAGCACCCCGGGATGGTCCGCTACCTCGTCGGACTGTTCGAGCATTCCTGGGAGCGCGCCACGCCGCTGCCGCACAGCGCGGGCGAGCACCGGCCGCCGCTGCTCACCGACGAGACCCGACGCGCGATCCTGCAGCTCATGGTGAACGGCTACACCGACGACACCATCGCCGGGCGGTTGGGCATGAGCACCCGAACGGTGGCCTCGCACGTACGCAAGGCGTCGGAGCTGCTGGGCAGCCGGAGCCGGGCCCAACTCGCCTACCTCCTCGCCAAGTCGGGCTATCTGGACGACGAACCGTCGGCCGACGCGCTCTGACGCGACCCGCCGGCCTCCGCGCCGTTCCGTACCCTTCCGGGTAGTTTCCGCGGGGAACCGTCCGGGAAGGGCGGGCCGCCGTGGCGACGGGGGGCTGGTCGGGTGTTGCGTCAGGTGCGGCGGGCGGTCGAGCTGACACCGCCGGAACGGGACCGGTACGTCGACCTGCTGCGGGCCCTGGCGATCACGATGGTCGTGCTCGGCCACTGGCTGGTCGTGGCCGTCACCTACTCGGACGACGACGGCCTCGACGGGTTCAGCGCACTGGCGACCGTGCCATGGAGCCGCCCGCTGACCTGGCTGTTCCAGGTGATGCCGCTGTTCTTCCTGGTGGGCGGATACGTGAACGGCGCGTCGTTCGACGGCCGCCGGCGGGACGGCGGCGACGCGGCGGGGTGGCTGCTCCGGCGCGCGGGGCGGCTGCTGGGTCCGACGACGGTCTTCGTGGTCACCGTCGCCGGGTGCGCGCTGGTGGCGCGGCTGCTCGGGGCGGACCCGGAGCTGGTCGGCACGGCGGGGTGGCTGGTGGCGATCCCCCTGTGGTTCCTCACCGCCTACCTGGTCGTCGTGGTGCTCACTCCCCTGCTGTATCCGCTGCACCGGCGGGCCGGTTGGCTGGTGGTCGCGGTTCTGGTCGGCGGTGTGGCGGTGGCCGACACGGCCAGGTTCGCGTTCGACGTGGAGCAGGTGGCGTACGCGAACTACCTGCTGGTCTGGCTGGCTGTGCACCAGGTCGGCTTCCTCTGGCGGGACGGACGCCTCCCGGGCCGGACGGGCGCGGCCGTGCTCACGGTGGCCGCGCTGCTGGTGCTGCTGTGGTGCACGGTCGTCGGGCCCTACCCGGTCAGCATGGTGACGGTGCCGGGTGAGGAGGTGCAGAACACGGCGCCGCCGACGTTGGCGCTGCTCTCGCTCGCGGCCACGCAGACCGGTCTGGCACTGCTGCTGCGCCCGCCGGTCGAACGGTGGCTGCGCGGGCGACGCCCGTGGACGCTGGTGGTCGCCGTCAACCTGGTCGCCCTGACGGTGTTCCTGTGGCACATGGCGGCGGTGGTGGTGGCCGCGGGAGTGCTGTATCCGCCCGGACTGCTGCCGCAGCCGGCGGTGGGGTCGGCGGAGTGGCTGCTGTGGCGGGTGCCGTGGCTGGGGTGCCTGCTGGTGGTGTTGCTGGTGCTGGTGCTCGTGTTCAGCCCGGCGGAACGCGGGTTGCCGCTGCCGCGCGGGGCCGAGGACACCGCCGAGGGGCGGGGAGCGGGCGGCGTACGGCTGCGGGGAGTGCGGCCGGCGGTGACGTGCGTCGGACTCGGCCTGGCGGTCGCCGGGTTGCTCGGCATCACCGTCAGCGGCCCCGAGGACCACGGACCGTTCGGCCTGCCCGGAGCGGCACTGCTGGCGTACCTGGTGGGGATCGGCGCACTGTGGCTGCTGCCGCGCGGCCGGGCCGACTGAGCGGCGCACGACGGGTGCGGGTGCGGGGCGGGTGCGGGTACCTCTTCCACTCAGCCATAAGTAAGGTTAGCCTTACCTCACCCGCGAGGGGACTCGCTGTCCCGCGAGTCGATCCACCACGCTCTCCCCGGCTCACCCAACCCGCATGGAGTCACGTTGAGCATCACCATTGACCCGCCGCCCGAGCCGACCGCCGCCGAGCGGGTGCGCTCGGTGCTGGCCCGGGCGATCTCCCTGTCCCTCACGACCGCCGAGCAGAGCTACGACCTGCTCGCCATGCACCGGGTGAGCGCGACCGGCGGCATCACCCTGCACCCGCTGCCGGGCAGCCCGCTCACGGCGCAGGTCACGGCCGCGCCGCGCGGCAGCCTGGCCGCACTGCTGGAGTTCACCGACGTCGCGCCGACCGCGACCCGGGACCGGGTGCGCGCCCGCGTCACCCTCTCCGGATGGCTCGCCCCCGCGACGAGCGAGGACGGCGCGCACCTGCGCCTCGACCTCGCCAGGGCGGCGCTGCGCACGGCGTCGGGCTCGGTGGAGGTGGGCATCGACGAACTGGCGCTCGCCGAGTCCGACCCGCTCGCGGTCGAGGAAGGCGCGATGCTGACGCACTTCGCGGACGCGCACGACGACATGGTCGCCGACCTGCTGCGACTGGCGGGGCGGCGGCTGCCGCAGGGGATCGTCCGCGCGCTGCCCTACGCGCTGGACCGGTACGGCGTCACCCTGCGGTGCGAGTACGCCACCCACCACCGCGACCTGCGCGTCCCGTTCCCCGCCCCCGTCCACGACGCCGCCGCGGCGGGCCGAAGCATCCGCCGGCTGATCAACTCCCACGACCGCCGCCACCACCCGCACAGCGCCCCCCGGTAGCCGACCGCACGACGAGCAACGGCACTTGACGCGGCCCGTATGGTGGTCGGTGCAGCTGGTTCGCCCCGTCAGCCGGACGGGCGCGTCGCAAGAGGGAACCCGGTGGGAATCCGGGACTGCCCCGCAGCGGTGAGCGGGAACGACCGCCGTCACACGCACTGGGCCCGACGTACGGGCCTGGGAAGCGACGGCCAGTAGGTGTCCTCGTCCCGAGGACGTGCCCGCGAGTCCGAAGACCTGCCAACTGCCCGGGCGCGAAGCACTCGTGCCCGGACATCTCGGTGACCTCGAGGGCGGGTCGGCGTACACACGGGCGGGTCGGCCCGCGCTCTGCCGCGCGGTCTCGCCACCGGACCCGTGTGCCATCCCTTCGCGCTTCTCGTCCCGTCGCCGGGATCTCAGGGATTCATCTCGCGAAGGAGATCTCCGTGACAGCGAAGTCCGCAGCCGCGGCGGCACGGGCGACCGTGTACGGCTACCCCCGCCAGGGCCGGGACCGGGAACTGAAGAAGGCGGTCGAGGGCTACTGGAAGGGCCGGGTCACCGCCGACGCCCTCCGCACGACCGCCGCCGAGCTGCGTGCCGCGCACTGGCGTCGGCTCGCGGCCGCCGGGATCGACGAGGTCCCGACCGGTGACTTCTCGTACTACGACCACGTGTTGGACACCAGCGTGATGGTCGGTGCGGTTCCCGAGCGCCACCGGGACGCCGTCGCCGCCGATCCGCTGGACGGCTACTTCGCCATGGCGCGCGGCGACCGGACAGTCGCGCCGCTGGAGATGACCAAGTGGTTCGACACCAACTACCACTATCTGGTTCCGGAGTTGAGCCCGAACACGGTGTTCGCCACTGACTCCGGCAAGCCCGTCGGCGAGCTGCGGGAGGCGCTGGCGCTCGGTCTTACCGCCCGCCCGGTGCTCGTCGGCCCGGTCACCTACCTGCTGCTGGCCAAGCCCGCGCCGGGCGTGGACCCGGCCTTCGAACCGCTCACCCTGCTCGACCGTCTCCTGCCCGTCTACGCCGAGGTGCTGGCCGATCTGCGCGCCGCCGGCGCGGAGTGGGCGCAGCTCGACGAGCCCGCACTGGTACAGGACCGCACGCCCGCCGAGCTGAACGCCGCCGCCCGCGCCTACCGCGAGCTGGGCGCGCTCACCGACCGGCCGAAACTGCTGGTCGCCTCGTACTTCGACCGGCTGGGCGACGCCCTCCCGCTCCTCGCCAAGGCGCCCGTCGAGGGCCTCGCGATGGACTTCACCGGCCCCGCGGCCGCCGACGTCGACGCGCTGGCGGCGGTCGGCGGCCTGCCCGGCAAGCGGCTGGTGGCGGGCGTCGTCGACGGGCGCAACGTGTGGGTGAACGACCTGGAGCGGTCGCTGACCACCCTCGGCACCCTGCTGGGCCTGGCCGACCGGGTGGACGTCTCGGCCTCCTGCTCGCTGCTGCACGTGCCGCTCGACACCGCACGGGAACGGGACGTCGATCCGCAGGTGCTGCGCTGGCTGGCGTTCGCCGACCAGAAGACCGTCGAGATCAGCACGCTCGCCCGCGCGTTGACCTCGGGCACGGACGCCGTGCAGGCCGAACTCGCCGCCAACCGGGCCGATCTGGCCTCCCGCGCGAACTCGCCGATCACCCGCGATCCGGCGGTCCGCGCCCGGGCCGCCGCGGTCGGCGAAGTCGAGACCCGCCGCTCCCAGCCGTACGCCGACCGCGCTGCCGCCCAACGCGCGGCCCTGCGCCTGCCGTTGCTGCCGACGACCACCATCGGCTCGTTCCCGCAGACCACCGAACTGCGCACCGCCCGGGCCGACCTGCGCGCCGGCCGGATCGACACCGAGCGGTACGAGGAGCGGGTCAGGGCGGAGATCCGGGAGGTGATCGGCTTCCAGGAGAAGGCCGGCCTCGACGTCCTCGTGCACGGCGAGGCCGAACGCAACGACATGGTCCAGTACTTCGCCGAGCGGCTGACCGGCTATCTGGCCACCCAGCACGGCTGGGTGCAGTCGTACGGCACCCGCCACGTGCGTCCGCCGATCCTCGCCGGGGACATCTCCCGGCCCGAACCGATGACGGTCGGCTGGACCGGCTACGCGCGCTCGCTCACCGACCGGCCGGTCAAGGGCATGCTCACCGGCCCCGTCACCATGCTGGCCTGGTCGTTCGTCCGCGACGACCAGCCACTCGCGGACACCGCCCGGCAGGTCGCGCTGGCACTGCGGGACGAGGTCGACGACCTCGAGGCGGCCGGGACCTCCGTCATCCAGGTCGACGAACCGGCCCTCCGCGAGACCCTGCCGCTGCGCGCCGCCGACCGCGCCGCGTACCTGCTCTGGGCCACCGAGGCGTTCCGCCTCACCACCGGCGGCGTGCGCCCGGAGACGCAGATCCACACGCACATGTGCTACGCGGAGTTCGGCGACATCGTGCGGGCGATCGACGACCTGGACGCCGACGTCATCAGCCTGGAGGCGGCGCGCAGCCACATGCGGGTGGCGAGCGAGCTGGCCGTCCACGGCTACCCGAGGGAGGTCGGGCCGGGCGTCTACGACATCCACTCGCCGCGGGTGCCGGGCGTCGCGGAGATCGCCGAGCTGCTGCGCGCCGGGCTGCGGGCGATCCCGGCCGAGCGGCTGTGGGTCAACCCCGACTGCGGCCTGAAGACCCGTGGTTGGCCGGAGACGAGCACGTCGCTGGAGAACCTGGTCGCGGCGGCGCACGCCGTACGCGCGGAGCTGTCGGGGTCCTGACGGACGTCACGGGGTCGGGGCCGCGCCGGGGCCCCGACCCCCCGCGTGGTGGGTGTCCTCGGTGAGGTCGTCGCGGTACGTCGCCGGGGTCTGCGGCGCGCCCGAGCGGTGGGCGGCGCGGGCCACGGCGTACGCGGCGAACGGTGTGGTCAGCAGCTGCATGACCACACCGACGCCGAGCGCGAGCGCCGCGAAGGGCGTGGGCCGCAGGACGAGCACGCCGAGCAGTACGCAGACCACGCCGAGGGCGGCGGCCTTGGTGACGGCGTTGGCCCGGTTGTAGGTGTCCGGCAGCCGGACGAGGGCGATGCCCGCGACGGCGATCAGCGCGGTGCCGAGCCCGGCGAGCAGGTAGCCGGCGAGCTGCTGCGCGGTCATGGGCGGGACCTGCGTTCCAGGAGGTGGGCGGCGGCGACCGTGGCGAGGAAGCCGACGAGAGTGGCGACGAGGACGAGCACCAGCATCGGCGTGGAGCGGAGCTTCACCGACAGCAGCGCCACCACCGCCAGGAAGACCACAAACGCGAGGTCGACGGCGACGACCCGGTCCGCCTCGGTGGGGCCGAAGGCCAGCCGCCAGACGATCACGCCGGTCACGACGAGGAGCAGTACGAGCAGGACGTCGACAAATGTCATACCGCCTCCTTCCCGGCCGGGCGCAGCGCGGTGAGCATGCGGTCCTCCAGATCGTGGAGCGAGTCGAGGAAGCGACTCGCCGGCGCGGCGTGCATGCCGTGCACGTACAGGACGGGCGGGTTGTGGCGGATCTCCACCACCAGCGTGCCGGGGGTGAGGGTGATCAGATGGGCGAGGGTGGTGACCTCCAGCGGGGTACGGCTGCGCAGCGGCATCCGGACGATCGCGGGCGCCAGCCCGCTGCCCGGCGTCATCACCTCCCAGACCACCACCGCGTTCGCCTTCAGGAAGCGGCCGCCGTAGTGCAGGAGGAAGCGCATGACGCGTGCGGTGCGCCGGGCGGCGCCGGCCGGGGAGCGGGCGGGGCGCGGTTCCGTCGGGTTCGGCGGGCCAGGCGGGTTCGTCGGGTTCATCGGGTCACCGCCTCGACGTAGCCGGTCGGGTCGATCAGTCCGGAGGCCGCCGTGGAGGCGGCGGTGAGCAGCGGTTCTGCGAACAGGCCGAGCACGAGGGACGGCACGGCCAGCGCGACGGTGGCCGCCAGCAGCGCCGGTCGGGCCCGGGTGCGGGCGGCCGTTCGGCGTGGTTCGTCGGGTGGGGCGTCGGGCGCGCTGTCCGGCGGGGTGCGCGGGCCGGCGGCGTCACCGCCCGGGACGCCGTCGGGTGCGGTCCCCCAGAAGACCGCGCCCCAGATCTTGACCATGGAGGTGAGGGTGAGCAGGCTGACCAGCGCCGCCACCGCCACGGCCAGGTACTCGGCCTGCGCCGCCGCCGCGAGCAGCAGCGCGAACTTCGCGGTGAACCCGGACAGCGGTGGCATGCCGGCCAGCGAGAACGCGGCGACGAGGAAGCAGCCGGCGAGCAGCGGCGCGCTGCGCGAGAGCCCGCCGAGGTGTTCCAACCGGTCTGTGCCGTGGGTGTGTTCCACGACGCCGGCGCAGGCCAGCAGCGCCGCCTTGACGAGCACGTACTGGACGAGGAAGAAGACACCGGCGGCGAGTCCGCGTTCGGTGAACAGCGCCAGCGCGAGCAGCAGGTAGCCGATCTGACTGACCATGTGGAAGCAGAGGATGCCCCGCATGTCCGGCTGCCCGACGGCGCCGAGCACGCCGACGACCATGGTGACCAGGGCCGCCGCCATGATGACCGGTCCGAGGCCCGTTCCGTCGAAGACGACGGCGTAGATCCGGATGATGGCGTAGACGCCGACCTTGGTGAGCAGACCGGAGAAGAGCAGCGTCACCGAGGGCCTGGTGGCCGGGTAACAGCGCGGCAGCCAGCCGTGCAGCGGTACGACGGCCGCCTTGGCCGCGAGGGCGAGCAGGACGACGCCGGTGGCGAGGGCGGCGGTGGTCTCGCGGGTGGCGGCGCCCGCGAGTTCGCCGAGGTTGACCGTGCCCATGACGCCGTACAGCAGACCGACGCCGCCGAGCAGCGCGGTCGACGCGAGCAGGCTGAAGGTGACGTAGACCCGCCCGGCGGCCCACCGGTCCGGCCCGCCGACCACGGTCAGCAGGGCGTAGGACGGGACGAGCATGACCTCGACGAAGACGAAGAGGTTGAACAGGTCGGCGGTCAGGAACGCCCCGTACACACCGGCCGAGAGCATCAGCACCAGCGGGAGGAACAGCGGCTCCCGGTCGTCGCGGGCGCCGGCGGCGAACGCCAGCGAGGCGAGCACGAGGACGGCGCTGACGCAGAGCATCAACGCGGTGAGCGTGTCCGCCGCGAGCACGATGGCGATGCCGGGCGGCCAGCCGCCGACGGACTGGTGCACGACCGTGCCGTCGGCGGTCTCGACGAGCAGTACCACGCCGAAGGCGAGTACGCCGAGGGAGACGACGGCGGCCGTCCAGCGGCGCAGCCCGGTGCTGTCGGGGAGCAGGACGAGCAGCCCCGCGGCCAGGAGCGGCACGGCCACCGGGAGCGTGAGGGCGGTGCTGATCACGAGTCACCTTCCTCGCGGGGGTGCGGTTCGCCGCCGCGGCCGCCGCCGTTCGGGCGGTCCGGGCTGCCTGGGCTCTCTGTGTCGGCGCGCCGGGGCCTCGGGCGCTGCCGTTCGCCGCGGTGTCGCCCCGCCTGCTCTCCGTCGGCGCGGTCCGTTCGTGCGGCGCCGGCCCAGTCGGCGTGGGCGCGGGCCATGCCGAGCAGCAGCACGGTGATGCCGAAGGTGATCACGATGGCGGTGAGGACAAACGCCTGCGGCAGCGGGTCGGCCATCTCGGCGGTGTCGCCGTGGCCGAGCAGCGGGGGGTTGCGGCGGTCGGTGCCGCCGGCCGTCAGCAGCAGGATGTTCACGGCGTGTCCCAGGAGTACGAACCCGAACGTGATGCGGACCAGCCCGGGGCGCAGTACGAGGAAGACGCCGCCGGCGGTCAGTACTCCGACGGCCAGCGCTGCGGTCACCACGTGCGGCTCCCCGTGTCGCCGCCCAGCCGCCGTACGACGGTTGCCATCAGCCCGAGGACCAGGGCGAACACGCCCGCGTCGAACAGCAGGGCGGTGCTGAAGCCGCCGCCGGGTGTGAACATCGGGGTGAGGAACGGCCGCCCGGTGGCGGTGGCGAGCAGTCCGGGCGCCAGCGCGAGGACCAGACCGCAGGCCAGCAGCGGTCCGCCGCTGAGCCATCGCGGCAGCGGGGCGCCGGCGAGCGGGGCCAGCGCGACGGCGGTGCCGGCGGTGAGCGCGGCGATGAAGCCGCCGCCGGGTTCGTCGTGGCCGCGCAGGAACAGGTAGCCGGAGAGCGCCGCGACCGCCGGGGTGAGCAGCCGGTAGGCGGGGCCGAGCACCTCCGTGTACGCGGCGGCGGCCAGCCCGCCGCGTGCCGTCGGGCCAGGTGTCCCGGACATCAGGAGGGCGACGCCGAGCGCCACCGCGACCAGCACGACCGACTCCCCGAGGGTGTCCAGGCCGCGGTAGTCGACGAGGATGGTGTTGACCACGTTGGTCCCCTTGGTCTCCGACTCCGCGTTGTGCAGGTAGTGCTCGCCGGCGGGCGAGGGCGCGCGGCGGCCGGTGAGGGCGAGGGTGGCGCCGGCGGCGGCGCAGCCGGCGAGGACCGCCGCCGCCGCGGCGAGCACGTTCCGGCCGCGACCCGACCGGCGGGCGTAGGGGACGAGGCCGTGCAGTACGAACGCCGCGACCACCGCGGTCAGCACCTCCACGAGCAGCAGTGTCAGCGCCACGTCCGGGGCTCCGGCCAGCACGAACCAGACGGCCACCACAAGTCCGGCGGTGCCGAGCAGCACGACGGCGGCGACGGAGGTGCGGGCCACCACCAGCGCGAGGACGACGGGGACGAGCACCAGCAGCGTCGCCCACACCAGCGGGCCGTCCTCGGGGCGGAGCGAGATCCCGTCCGGCGGGCCGAGCAGCACCGCGCCGACGGCGCCCAGCGCGACGAGCGCGAGCACCGGCCGGGCCAGGAACGGCGCCGGTGCCGTGCGCAGGTCCGGGCGGCCGACGAGTTCGCCGAACCGCAGCAGCGCCTGGTAGGCCCGCTCGAACAGCACCGCGCCGCCGAGCGGGGGCAGCCGCTGGAGAAGCGCCTCCACCCCGGCCCGGTAGGCGAAGAGGATCAGACCGAGGGACACGGTGAGGGCGGAGAGCGCGAGTTCGGGGCTGAGGCCGTGCCAGAAGGAGAAGTACGGCGGCTCGCCCCAGGGTTCGGCGTCCAGGACGGCCCTGCGCATGAGCGGGTTCAGTACGGCCACGGCCGGGCCGAGCACCAGCCCCAGCACGGCGGCGACGGCGGCCGGGGCGAGGAACGGCCAGGCGGGTTCGTAGAGCTGTTCCTGGGTCGTCGGGCCGGCGAAGGCCCCGTAGAAGATGCGGATGCTGTACGCGAAGGTGAGGGCGGAGGCGGTGACGGCGAGGGTGGCGGCGAGGACGCCGGAGCCGGGGAAGAGGTCCGCGCCGTAGAAGCCCTGGAACAGCGACTCCTTGCTGACAAATCCCACCATCGGCAGGACGCCCGCCATCGACAGTCCGGCGAGCCCGGTGAGCGTGGCGGTCACCGGCATGACCCGTCGGAGTCCGCCCAGCTCACGGATGTCGCGGCTGCCGGCCTCCCGGTCGATGACACCCACCAGCATGAAGAGAGTCGCTTTGAAAAGGGCGTGCGCCAGGGTGTGGAGAATCGCGGCGGCGAGGGCGACGGTCGTACCGATGCCGATGGCTCCGACGAGCAGGCCCAGCTGGCTCATTGTGGAGTACGCGAGCAGGGCTTTGAGATCGTGTTCCCGTAGGGCCTGGAGGGCGCCGAGTACGGCGGTGACCAGGCCGACGACCGTGAGGGTGAGGGACCAACCGGGCTGCTCCGCGTACACCGCGGAGAAGCGGAGCAGCAGGTAGATGCCGGCCTTCACCATCGTGGCGGCGTGCAGGTAGGCGCTGACGGGGGTGACCGCGACCATCGCGCCCGGCAGCCAGAAGTGGAAGGGGAACTGAGCGGACTTGGTGAAGGCGGCGAGGATCAGCAGCCCGGCGACGCTGGGCGCGAGCGGCGAGTCCAGTACCTCGTCCCGGGCCGCGATGACGCCGCCGATGTCGGTGGTGCCGGCGGTCACGGCGAGCAGGACCACGGCGACGAGCAGGGCCAGCCCGCCGAGCGCGGTGACGAGCAGGGCCTGGCGGGCGGGCAGGGCGGGCC
>NZ_VJYK02000091.1 GCF_007097205.2 Streptomyces alkaliterrae | reverse complement strand
CCGGTGGGGAGTCCGGGGCGGCCGGGTTTGTGCGCGGTCGGGGAGTCCGAGGCGTCCGTGCGCGGGGATCGCGAGCTTTGCGTGCGCTGCGGAGCCGTTTCGGGGGTGGTTGTCATAAGCGTCCCTGAGGAAAAGGGGGAGGTGGTAGAAAGATCCACACCTACGGAACCGTAACCTACGGTCTCGTAAGTATTGCAGCACATCCCCCTCGCTCGACAAGAACGATCGCGTCACACCTTCGGGGCAGTGCCGTCGTGGCACCGGCCGACGGTTCGCCTGGTGGACTGGACGTCCCGGGCCACGTGCCGCGACCTATCCTTTACGCGTCGGACAGCGCGGTCCGCGACCTGCCACAAGCAATGACGAAGCGAGCCAGGCGCCGTTTGGTGTGATGGGGTCCGACCGGGGCGCGCCGGCGCGCCGGCCGAGCCCCCGACCGCCAGGGCGGCTGGAGAGCTGCCGATACTGCCGCAAGGAGCCGCACCCCCATGAGCAGTGCCGACCACCGCACCACCGGCGGCGAAGACCCGCAGGCCCGGGCCGCCGCCCCCGCAGTCTCCGGGGCGACCGATGCCGCGGCCCCGGAGGTCCCCGATCCGAAGGAGGCGGCCAGCGCCCTGCGCGCGGACATCCGCCGACTGGGCGACCTGCTCGGCGAGACGCTGGTCCGCCAGGAAGGCCCGGAACTGCTCGACCTGGTCGAGCGGGTACGGGCGCTGACCCGCACGGACGGCGAGGCCGCCGCCCGGCTGCTGGGCGAGACGGACCTGGAGACCGCCGCGAAGCTGGTACGCGCGTTCTCCGTCTACTTCCATCTGGCGAACGTCACCGAGCAGGTGCACCGGGGGCGCGAACTGCGCGACCGGCGGGCAAGCGAGGGCGGCCTCCTGGCCCGCACGGCGGACATGCTGAAGGACGCCGACCCCGAGCACCTGCGGCGGACCGCCGAGCGGCTGGGCGTCCGTCCGGTGTTCACCGCGCACCCGACGGAGGCGGCCCGCCGCTCGGTGCTGACCAAGCTGCGCCGCGTGGCGGAGCTGCTGGAGCGCTCGGAGTCGGCCGCGGCCAGCGGCGACCGGCGCCGCGTCGACCTGCGGCTGGCCGAGAACGTCGACCTGATCTGGCAGACCGACGAGCTGCGGGTGGCCCGCCCGGAACCGACCGACGAGGCCCGCAACGCCGTCTACTACCTGGACGAGCTGCACCGGGGCGCGGTCGGCGACGTGCTGGAGGACCTGGCCGACGAGCTGGAGCGGGCCGGTGCGCCGCTGCCGGCCGACGCCCGGCCGCTGACGTTCGGCACCTGGATCGGCGGTGACCGCGACGGCAACCCGAACGTGACGCCGCAGGTCACCTGGGACGTACTGATCCTCCAGCACGAGCACGGCATCACCCAGGCCCTGGAGCACGTGGACGAACTGCGCGGCGCGCTGTCGAACTCGATCCGCAACTGCGGCGCGACCCAGGAGCTGCTGGACTCCCTGAAGGAGGACCTGGAGCGGCTGCCGGAGATCACCCCGCGCTACAAGCGGCTGAACGCCGAGGAGCCCTACCGGCTGAAGGTCACCTGCGTCCGGCAGAAGCTGCTGAACACCCGTGAGCGGCTGGCTGCCGGCACCCCGCACGTGCCGGGCCGGGACTATCTGGGCACCGGCGAGCTGCTGGCCGACCTGGAGCTGGTGCGGACCTCGCTGCGCGAGCACCGGGGCGGGCTGATCGCGGACGGCCAGCTGGCCCGGGCGCTGCGCACGCTGTCGGCGTTCGGCCTCCAGCTGGCCACGATGGACGTCCGCGAGCACGCCGACGCCCACCACCACGCACTCGGCCAGCTCTTCGACCGGCTCGGCGAGGAGTCCTGGCGGTACGAGGACATGCCGCGCGACTACCGGATGCGGCTGCTCGCCAAGGAGCTGCGGTCCCGCCGGCCGCTGGCGCCGACGCCCGCGCCGCTGGACGAGGCCGGCTCGAAGACGCTCGGTGTCTTCGAGACGATCCGGCGGGCTCTTGACACCTTCGGTCCGGAGGTCGTCGAGTCGTACATCATCTCGATGTGCCAGGGCGCGGACGACGTGCTGGCGGCGGCGGTGCTTGCCCGCGAAGCCGGGCTGCTGGACCTGCACGCCGGCTGGGCCCGGATCGGCATCGTGCCGCTGCTGGAGACGACGGACGAGCTGCGTATCGCCGACGAGCTGCTGGACGCGATGCTGTCCGACCCCTCGTACCGGAAGCTGGTGTCGCTGCGCGGCGACCTCCAGGAGGTCATGCTCGGCTACTCCGACTCCTCGAAGTTCGGCGGCATCACCACCTCGCAGTGGGAGATCCACCGGGCGCAGCGCCGGCTGCGCGACGTGGCGCACCGGCACGGCGTGCGGCTGCGGCTGTTCCACGGCCGGGGCGGCACGGTCGGCCGTGGCGGCGGCCCCACGCACGACGCGATCCTCGCCCAGCCGTACGGCACCCTGGAGGGCGAGATCAAGGTGACCGAGCAGGGCGAGGTCATCTCCGACAAGTACCTGGTGCCGTCGCTGGCCCGGGAGAACCTGGAGCTGACGGTCTCCGCGACGCTCCAGGCGTCCGCGCTGCACACCGCGCCGCGGCAGTCGGAGGAGGCGCTGGCCCGCTGGGACGCGGCGATGGACACCGTCTCGGAGGCCGCGCACGCCGCCTACCGCCGCCTGGTGGAGGACCCTGACCTGCCGGCGTACTTCTTCGCCTCCACGCCCGTCGGCCAGCTCGCCGAGCTGCACCTGGGCTCCCGTCCCTCGCGCCGCCCGGACAGCGGGGCCGGTCTCGACGGGCTGCGGGCGATCCCGTGGGTGTTCGGCTGGACGCAGTCCCGGCAGATCGTGCCGGGCTGGTTCGGCGTCGGCAGCGGGCTGAAGGCCGCCCGGGAGGCCGGTCTCGACTCGGTGCTCGCCGAGGCCCAGGAGAACTGGCACTTCTTCCGGAACTTCCTGTCGAACGTCGAGATGACGCTGGCGAAGACGGATCTGCGGATCGCCCGGCACTACGTGGACACGCTCGTGCCGGACGAGCTGCGGCACGTGTTCGAGAAGATCGAGGCGGAGCACGAGCTCACGGTCAGCGAGGTGCTGCGGATCACGGGTGAGAGCGAGCTGCTGGAGTCCAACCCGGTGCTGCGGCAGACGCTGCGGATCCGGGACGCCTACCTGGACCCGATCTCCTACCTCCAGGTCGCACTGCTGCACCGGCAGCGGCAGGACGAGGAGGCCGGCAAGGAGCCGGACCAGCTGCTTTCGCGGGCGCTGCTGCTGACGGTCAACGGCGTCGCCGCCGGGCTGCGCAACACCGGCTGACGCCGCCCGCCGCCACCCCACGGCCCGCCGCCGCGCCCCGCGGCGGCGGGCCGTGCGCGTGCTCAGGGCGAGGGGAAGCCGTCAGACGGTGAAGAAGGCGCCGACCATCACGGCGCCGCCGAGCAGGCCCATGGCCCAGCCGGTGCGGCGCAGCCGCAGACCGCCGGCGAGGACCAGTGCCGCCAGCACCAGCGCGCCGCCGAGCGGTATCCAGGTGTGCAGCACGCCGCCGATCCCGGTGCGGACGACGTCCTCGGTGCCGGGCTTGAGCGCGACGGCCGGCCGGTCGCCGACGTCGCGGACGGCGGACTCGGCGATGCCGACCCGGTCCGGTGCCGAGCCGCCGGAGTCGGCGACGAACGGGCCGGTGCAGCGTCCGTCGGCGCACTTCTCGACGGTCATCGTGCCCCGGGTGCCGTCCTTGGGGAACATCGCGTGCCGGGCGTCGTCCCAGGACGTCCAGAAGCCGGCGACCAGCAGCACCGCCGCGACGAGCGCGACCAGCGCGTTCCTGCCGAGCAGCAGGAGTCCGTAGGCGCTCTCGCCGGCTCGTCGGGTTCGGCTGCGCTTCTTGGTGCTGGTCGGCATGGCGGCGATCCTTGGCCATGGCGATGCCGCGGGTCAACCTCGGTCGGACGGATGCCCCTCTTTGTCCGGCTGGTCTCGTACGGATCGGACAAAGCGCGCACACGCGCACTTTCCCCGCCCACCGATCCCACTTCCCGCCGACGGACGGCGGCACCCGCCGCACTAGGCTGAACGGTGCGGGACGTCGCACACGTATGGCAGCAAGGGAGCCCCATGGCCGTCAACCTCGTCAATCTGGAAGCCGTCGGCAAGGCGTACGCGCTGCGCACGCTGCTGGACGGCGTCTCCCTCGGGGTCAACGAGGGTGACCGGATCGGCGTCGTCGGGCGGAACGGCGACGGCAAGACGACACTCATCCACATCCTCGCGCGCAGCGAGCCCGCCGACAGCGGCCGGGTCACGCACGCCGGAGGGCTGCGTCTCGGGCTGCTCAGCCAGCAGGACTCGCTCGACCCGAAGGCGACGATCCGGCACGAGGTGCTGGGCGACATGGCCGACCACGAGTGGGCCGGGAACGCCCGGATCAGGGACGTGCTCACCGGGTTGTTCGGCGGGCTGGAGCCGGCCGGGTTCGCGGACGGCATGGACACCGTGATCGGTCCGCTCTCCGGTGGCGAGCGCCGCCGTATCGCGCTCGCGAAGCTGCTGATCGACGATCCCGACCTGCTGGTGCTGGACGAGCCGACGAACCACCTGGACGTGGAGGGCATCGCCTGGCTGGCCGGCCATCTGCGCACCCGCCGCTCGGCGCTGGTGTGCGTCACGCACGACCGCTGGTTCCTCGACCAGGTCTGCACCCGGATGTGGGACGTGCAGCGCGGTCAGGTGTACGAGTACGAGGGCGGGTACAGCGACTACGTGTTCGCCCGGGCCGAGCGGGAGCGGATCGCCGCGACGGAGGAGGCCAAGCGGCAGAACCTCGTCCGCAAGGAGCTGGCGTGGCTGCGGCGGGGCGCGCCGGCGCGTACCAGCAAGCCGCGTTTCCGCGTCGAGGCGGCGAACGCGCTCATCGCGAACGAGCCGCCGCCGCGCGACCAGGCGGAGCTGATGCGCTTCGCCAACTCCCGACTGGGGAAGACGGTCTTCGACCTGGCGGACGTGACCGTCCAGGCCGGGCCCAAGACGCTGATCGAGCACCTGACGTGGCAGCTGGGCCCCGGTGACCGGGTCGCGCTCGTGGGGGTGAACGGCGCCGGGAAGACCTCGCTGCTGCGGGCGCTCGCGGACGCCGCCGCGTCGGAGGGCGAGAAGCAGCCGGCGCGCGGGCGGATCAAGGTGGGCCGCACGGTCCGGCTTGCCTATCTCTCCCAGGAGGTCGCCGAACTCGACCCGACCTGGCGGGTGTTGGAGGCCGTGGAGAACGTGCGCTCCCGGGTCGATCTGGGGAAGGGCCGGGAGATGTCGGCGTCGCAGCTGTGCGAACGCTTCGGCTTTGTCAAGGAGAAGCAGTGGACGCCGGTCGGCGACCTCTCCGGTGGAGAGCGGCGACGGCTCCAGATTCTGCGGCTGCTGATGGACGAGCCGAACGTGCTGTTTCTCGACGAGCCGACCAACGATCTTGATATCGAGACGCTGACCCAGCTCGAGGACCTGTTGGACGGCTGGCCGGGTTCCCTCGTGGTGATCAGCCACGACCGCTATTTCCTGGAGCGGACCACCGACCGGGTGCACGCGCTGCTCGGCGACCGCAGCCTGCGGATGCTGCCCAGAGGTGTGGACGAATACCTGGAACGCCGCGAGCGGGCCAGGGAGGCGGAGGTCGCGACGAGGGTCAGGGCCGCAGCCCCGGCGGGAGCGGCCCCGGCGGCCGCGCCGGCCGCAAAGCCGGCGGCGGTCTCCCGCGCGGCGCAGAAGGAGCTCCAGCGCATCGAAAGGCAGCTCGACAAGATCAGCGGGAGGCAGTCCGCGCTGCACTCGGAAATGGCGGAGAACGCCACCGATTTCGAGCGGGTGGCCAAGCTCGACGCGGAGTTGCGCGAACTCGCCGAACAGCAGGACGAACTCGAGGCCCGCTGGATGGAACTGGCCGAGGAAGGCTGACCGGTCGGCGCGGTTCCGGCCTCCGGCGGGGGAACCGGCGCTGCCGGTGTGCCCGTCCCTTTGATACAAAGACCCTGGCTCAAAGCCCTTGAGTCGTCCGATAACAGGCGGACCACATGTCCGATTCGCTCGTCCCTGACGGGGGAACGCGGGGATGGGGCAATCGGTCCGCGCATGCAGAGGGATTCCCATGTCGCAGCCGCCCCCGCCGCCGAACCAGCCGCCGTCAGGCGGCTTCGGCGCGCCCCAGGAGCCGTCCTACGGCTACCCGCAACAACCCGGCACCCCGCCGCCGGGCCCTCCCGGCACCCCGCCGCCGGGCCCTCCCGGCACGCCTCCGCCCAGTCCGCCCGGCACCCCGCCGCCCGGTCCGCCCGCGGGGGGCTACGGGTACCCGCAGACCCCGCCGCCGTCCGCCGGCTACGGCTACCCGCAGGGCCCGCCCAGCGCCCCGGGGCAGCCGAACCCGTACGGCCAGCCGAACCCCTACGGTCAGCCGACCGGACCCAACCCGTACCAGCAGCAGCCCACCCACCCCATGCCGTCGGCCGGCGTCCCGCAGGGCGGCAGCGGCGGCAGCGGCGGGAACAAGAAGCTGCTGGTGATCATCGCGTCCGTGGTCGCGGTCGCTCTGGTCGCGGTGACCGCCGTCTTCTTCGCCACCCGGGGTGACTCGGACGACAAGGCCGGCGAGGACGGAAAGAACGAGAAGCAGTCCCAGGAGACGACCGGCGGCACCGGGGGCGGCGGCGACGAGGGCGAGACCGGCGGCAGCGGTACCGACGCCATGCGCGACGTGCCGCCCACCACGGTGCCCGAGCAGGACCAGGACGCCGAGATCGCCTGGCAGGCCAAGGTCCCCGAGGGCTTCCAGGTCGACACCAGCAAGTCCATGCCCGGCGTGTGGTTCTACGGCGGCAACGTCATCCGCTACGAGCCGGACGGGTTGCGCGCGTACAACATCAAGAGCGGCAAGGAGGCCTGGTTCCTCAAGGCCATCCGCGGCGACAGCTGCAACGCGGCCGAGACCAGCGGCAACGGCGGCAAGACCCTGATCCAGTGGGGTCTGAAGTGCGAGAAGGCCATGGGCGTGGACCTGGCCAAGGGCCGCCAGCTGTGGGAGAAGGACCTGCCGTCGGTGGACGGCGAGGTCCGCGCGACCAGCGCTCAGGTCGCGGTCAGCGGCAACCTCGGCGGCATCGTGTGGATCGGCGGCAACGCCGGCTACCGGCTGTCCGACGGCAAGGAGCTGTGGTCGAACAACCGCTACGAGAGCTGCCGCGACCACAGCTACAGCGGCGGCGAGGCGTTTGTCGTGATCAACCGCTGCGGCTTCGACCGGGACGCCAGCGTGCGGATGGTCGACCAGGACGGCAAGACCACCGCCGAGTGGAAGGCGCCGGCCGGGAACGTCCCGCAGGCGGTGCACAGCACCTCGCCGGTGATCGTCGCGCTCAGCCGGTCGGCGGAGAGCTCCTTCAAGGTCTCCAATCTCGCGGTGCTCTCCGACTCCATGAAGCTGCGGAAGCGGATCAGCATCGATCCCGACCGGTACACCTTCTCCTGCGCTTCGCTGAGCACGGGCCACTGCTGGAACGTCGTCGTCGACAAGAAGAGCGAACTGCTCTTCCTGGAGACGAAGATGCACCAGGGTGACCGGCGCAGCACCAACGAGATCGTCGCCTTCAACCTGGACTCCGGCAAGGTCGCGTGGACCTCCGAGCCGACCGTCGAGGGGCAGACGTCGCCGCTGGCGATGCAGGACGGCAAGCTGCTCGCCCTGGAGATGGGCAGCTTCTCCGACCCGGGCATGATCACCGAGGTCGACCTGCGGACCGGTAAGGCGAAGCCGTTCCTGCGGTTCAGCTCCGACGAGCGCGACGCCATCCGGGACGTCTACTTCCGCCCGATGCCGTACTGGGCCGACAACACGCTCTTCGTCACCTCGCCGCGGCTGTCGGCGCGGCCGGAGAGCAACCGCGGCTGGCTGGTGGCCATCCGCTGACCGGCCGTCGAAGGGGCCGGGTGGGCGTCGTGCCCACCCGGCCCCTCGTCTTTCGCTTCCTGTTTTCACCGGATCGCGGCGCGATTCGTGCGTTCTGCACGGTTGAGGGCACACACGCGCACGTGAACGTGTAGCTTCCCGGGCAACGGAGGGCCCGTTGCGCGGTGTGCGGTGGGCCAGGTGGGGAGACTCAGGGGGCTGGATGAGTGTGCGGCTGATGGTGGTGGACGACCACCGGCTGCTGGCGGAGGCGCTCGCCTCCGCGCTGAAACTTCGCGGGCACCGGGTGGTGGCCGCCGCGGCGCCGGGGGCGGGCGCCGCGGACCTCGTACTGAGCCGGGCCCCGGAGGTCTGCCTGTGGGGTACGGCGGCGCCGTCGGCGCCCGGCGCGTTCGAGGCGCTGGGCCGAATACGCCGGGAGCGGCCGGCGACCGCGGTCGTGGTGCTCGGACCGGTTCCCGACGCGCGGGGCGTGGCCGCCGCGTTCGCCGCCGGGGCCTGCGGCTACGTGCGGCAGGACGAACGCATCGAGGGCGTCGAGCGGGCGGTGCTCAAGGCGCGGTCCGGGGAGGTCGCGGTCGCGCCGCAGGTGCTGCGGGACGCCTTCGACGAACTGCTCAATCCGGCCGAGGAGCCGGACGACGAGGGCGCCCGGCTGCTGGCGTTGCTCACGCCGCGCGAGGTGGAGGTGCTGCTGCGCGTCGCGGAGGGCGAGGACACCCAGCTCATCGCGGAGGGCATGCGGATAGCGCCCAGCACCGCGCGGACGCATGTGCAGCGGGTGCTGATGAAGCTGGACGTCGGCTCCCGGTTGGAGGCGGCGGCGCTGGCGGCCCGTACCGGACTGTTGGAGTCCGCGCACGCCCATCGCGATCCTCCCTGACGGCGTCGCCGACCGCTGGCCGCCGCCCCGCCGGGGTGCCGTCGGTCGCGGATCGGTTCCGGGGCCGGGCGGCGCACTGCCCGGTCGGGTGGGTGAGCCGTACGCTGTTCAGGCGCAGAAGCACTGGGGGTGCGTGTGCAACGAATCCGGGTTCTGGTCGCTGACGACCACAGAATCTTCGCCGAGTCCCTGGCCGCCGCGTTGGCCGCGGAGCAGGACGTCGAGTCGTCCGCCGTGGGCGGCGCGCAGGCGGCCGAACGCTGTCTGGAGCAGGCGGCCGCCGCCGGGCGCCCGTTCGGCGTGTTGTTGATCGACGTCGAGATGTGCGGGCCGCTGCCGCCGGGAGAGGCGGTGAACGGCTCGCAGCTGCTTTCCCGGCTGCACCACGGCCGGCCGGAGCTGCGCACGGTGGTGCTGGCCGGGCGGGACGATCCGCGTCGGGCCGCCGCCGCCCTCCAGCTCGGCGCGAGCGGCTGGGTCGCCAAGGACTGCTCGCTGAGCCGGCTGCTCCAGGTCGTGCGGGGCGTGCTGCGCGGCGAGACGCATCTTCCTCCGGCGCTGCTGACCGGGGTGCTGCGGGAGTTGACGACCACGCGTCGACACCGCACGGAGAGCGAGGAGTTGGTCGCGGCGCTGACGCCGCGTGAGCACGAGGTGCTGCGCTGCATGGTGGCGGGTCTCGGCCGCAAGGCGGTCGCCGAGCGGTTGTTCCTCTCGCCGCACACGGTCCGCACCCACATGCAGAACGTGCTGGGCAAGCTGGGGGTGCACTCCACGCTCGCGGCGGTCGCGCTGGCCCGGCGGGCGGGGGTCGGCCCGGTGGACACCGAGCACGCGCCGACGTGACGTTCGGCTGAGCCCGGCGGGTGGAACCCAGGAGGGGCGCGCGGAGCGGCGCGTGCGCCGCCCGGCGCGCGCCGCGCAACCACACGCCGGTCGGCTCGCCTCGACCGTAGCGCCCCCGCCGGCAACCGCCCGAACGGCGTCGTACGCGGGCGGCCGCCCGCACCGTGCGGGCCCGGGCCTCAGCCGGGGATGTTGTCGAAGGGCGCGGTGAGCCGGCGCAGCAGCGCGGCCAGCTCGGCGCGCTGCGCGGTGGACAGCTCGGCGAGGATCGCCCGCTCCTGGTCGAGCAGTCCGGCCAGTGCGCGGTCGGCGCGGTCCTGCCCCTCGGTGGTCAGGCGGACGAGCACGCCCCGCCGGTCCGTGGGGTCGGGCAGGCGCTCGACCAGGCCTTTCTTGGCGAGCCTGTCGATGCGGTTGGTCATCGTCCCCGACGTCACGAGCGTCTGGGTGAGCAACTGGCCGGGTGAGAGCTGGTACGGGTCGCCGGCCCGGCGCAGCGCGGTGAGGACGTCGAACTCCCAGGACTCCAGGTTGTGTTCGCCGAAGGCGAGCCGCCTGGCCCGGTCGAGGTGACGGGCGAGTCGGCTGACGCGGCTGAGCACCTCGAGGGGCTCCACGTCGAGATCCGGGCGCTCTCGGCGCCACGCTGCCACCAGTCGATCAACCTCGTCCTCCATGCCCCCAGTGTAGTAGTTCTGTCGGTATGAAGTTTCTTGACATCAAGACAAAACCGGAGGGATGCTGAAGGTCCACCGGTGGAAGGCTCCGATCGCAGGACCTGCCGTTACAGGCGGCGCAGGCCCGCATTCCGCAAGGAGGACGCTTTGATACCCGCCGCACCACCGACGTGGGACCCCCAGATCTATCTTCGCCACGCGGGTCACCGCACCCGGCCGTTCCACGACCTGCTCAACCGGATACCCGAACTGCCGCACGCCGGTGGCTCCCCCCGAATAGCCGATCTGGGATGCGGACCGGGGAACGTCACCACGCTGCTGCTGGACCGCTGGCCGACCGCCCACGTCACCGGCTACGACAGCTCGCCCGACATGCTCGCCGCCGCCTCCCCCCTCGCGGGCCCCACACCCGCCGGCGGCCGGCTTGACTTCGCACGGGCCGACATCGCCACCTGGACACCCGACGGCGCCCACGACCTCATCACCTCCAGCGCGGCACTCCAGTGGGTGCGCGGACACGCCGACCGGTTCAAGGACTGGATGAGCGCGCTACGGCCCGGCGGGGTCTTCGCCTTCCAGGTGCCGGGCAACTTCGTCTCCCCCAGCCACGCCCTGCTCGGCGAACTGTGCGACTCGCCGCGCTGGCGCGACCGGGTCGGCGAACTCGGCCGCCGCTACGTCTACATCCTGGAACCCGGGGAGTACCTGGACCGCCTCGCCGACCTCGGCTGCGAAGTGGACGTCTGGGAGACCACCTACGTCCAACTGCTCGGCGGTGAGGACCCGGTGCTCGACTGGGTGCGGGGCACGGCGCTGCGGCCGGTCCTGACCGCGCTGCGGGACGACCCTGTCGCGACGGAGGAGTTCCTGGCCGAGTACCGCGAGCGGTTGCGCGAGGCCTATCCGCCGGGGCCGCACGGCACGGCCTTCCCCTTCCGGCGGATCTTCGCCGTGGCCCGCCGCCCGGACGCCTGACGGCGGCGGTGACGTGCGACGCCCCGGAGCCCGGGGCGTCGCACGGCTCAGCCCGCGTTCAGGATGGCGGCGACCACCGGGCCGGCGTTCTTGCCGCCGTGACCGGAGTTCGGAATGACCGCGCCGACCGCCAGATCGTCCTTGTAGGCGATGAACCAGGCGTTCGGCTTGTCCTGCCCGTCGACCTCGGCGGACCCCGTCTTGGCGCCCTTGTCGCCGCCGACCGACGCCATCGCCTCGGCGGCAGTGCCGCCCACGGCGGTCTGCTTCATCAGCGCGCGCAGCTCGGCGGCGGTGCCGGCGGACAGCCCGCGCGGCGCGCGGGCGAGCGTGCGGTTGTCCAGCGACTGCGGCACGATGACCGGCTGCCGGAAGGTGCCGTCCTTGACCGTCGCGGCCACCGAGGCCATCGTCAGCGGGTTCATCCGGACGGCGCCCTGGCCGATCAGCGACGCGGCCATCTGGGCGTCCGACTGCACCGGCACGGTCCCGTCGAACGTGCCCGTGCCGACCCGCCAGTCGAGGCCGAGCCCGAAGGCGTCCCTGGCGTACGCGGTCAGGTCGTCGTTCTTCAGGTCCGGCGCCTGGCTGATGAACGCGGTGTTGCAGGAGGCCGCGAAGGACTGCGAGAACGTGCCGCCCTTGATCTCGAACTTGTCGAGGTTCTGGAAGCGCCAACCGCCGTAGGTGAAGTACTTGGGGCAGGGGTGCTGCGCGGCGCTCTTGGCCAGGCCCTTGTCGATGAGCATCCCGGAGGTGACGACCTTCCAGGTCGAGCCGGGGGCCAGCGAACCGCGCAGCGCGGAGTTGAAGCCGGTGGCCGGGGTGTTGGCGACGGCCAGGATCTCCCCCGTGCTCGGCCGGATCGCGACGGCCGAGCCCTTGGCCTTGCCGGCGAGCTGGCGCTGGGCGGCCTTCTGCAGGCCCGCGTCCAGGGTGGTGCGCAGCTCGCCCGGAGTGCCCTTGGAGAGCACGCTGAGCGTGTCGATGTCCTTGGTGGCCCCGGTGGCCCCGGTGGCCCCGGTGGTCTTGCCGTCCTCCGCGTCCGCGGTGACGATCCGGGTCTCCACGCCCGCCTTGCCGTCCGTCTTGTCGGCGTACCGCTTACGGACGTCGTCCAGGATCGCGCCGAGCTCGGGGAACTCCTCCTTCGTCAGCTCGGTGCCGTTGCGGTCGACGGTCGTGACCTCCGGGTCGCCGGCGGCGTCCGTGACGATCCGCTGCCCGGCCTTCAGCTTCGGGTGGACCACCGAAGGCTTCCACTTGACGACCGGTCGGCCGGTCCTGGTGTCCCGGACGACGGTCAGGGAGGTGTTGTAGTCGAGGGTGGTGTCCAGCTCCTCGTCGTAGCGGATGGCGGCGCTCACCTCGTAGCGCACCTCGCCGGCCTGCCGCGTGCCCTCGGTGAGGGTGACGGACTCCGCCTTCGCGTCCTTGCGGAAGCTCTTCAGTGCGGTGGCCGCGGCCGCCTTGTCGTCGGTCAGGGAAGAGGCCGCCGCGACATCGCCGGACTGCCACGCGGCCAGGAACTCCCGCGCGGTGGACTGCACCTCGGCGGCGCTCGGCGGACCGGTGGGAACGGCCTCCGGCGTTTTCTCCGCCTCACCCGCCGACCCGGCCGACCTGCTCTCCGCCCCCGCGTCGTCACCGCTGCTGACGAGCGTGTAGGCGCCGACACCGGCCGCGCCCACCACAACGGCGCAGGCGACACCGATCAGCGCCATTCTCTGACCATCACGCATAAGTCTTCCTGACTCTCCACCCCGCCCCGGGCACCCACCCAAGGGCCTCCGAGGCACCCTAGAGCACAACGGCTCGCGCCCGACGGCCCGGATCAGATCCAGGTGTCGAACCACATGCGGGCACGCCATTCGTCGACGGACAGTTCCCCGGCGGTGTAGAGCGGCCAGAAGTAGACGAAGTTCCACACGATCAGCAGCACCAGCGCGCCGCCGACGACCAGGCCCACCACCCGCCGCGCCTCGCTGGAGCCCGGCGGACCGGCCAGCGCGCCCAGCAGCATCGCCACCGCGAGGCAGATGAACGGCACGAACACCACGGCGTAGAAGTAGAAGATCGTGCGTTCCTGGTACATGAACCACGGCAGGTAGCCGGCGGCCAGGCCGCACAGGATCGCGCCCGAGCGCCAGTCCCGGCGCAGCACCCAGCGGTACAGGGCGTACGCCAGCGCGGCGACGCCCAGCCACCACAGCATCGGCGTGCCCAGCGCCAGCACCTCCCGGGCGCAGCCGCTGGGTTCCATGCAGCCCTCGGCGCCCAGCTCGCGGGAGTTGTAGTGGTAGGAGACGGGACGGCCGGCGACCAGCCAGCTCCACGGGTTGGACTCGTAGCGGTGCTCGGACGTCAGCTGCCGGTGGAAGCTGTACACCTCCGACTCGTAGTGCCACAGGCTGCGCAGCGGCGCCGGCACCCATGTCATGTCGAACTGCGGCAGCGAGACCTGGCCCAGCAGCGGCAGCGTCACCTCGTCCGGCGACAGCCCGCGGCGGTTGTCCGCCCAGGTGCGGAAGTAGCCGCCCCGGGTGGCGAACCAGCCCGCCCAGGAGGCGAGGTAGACGACAAGCGCGACGGGCACCAGCGACAGGAAGGCCGGCACGGCGTCCCGGCGCAGCACCGCCCGGTAGGGGTGGCGGGCGCCGGCGGTGCGGCGCGCCGACACGTCCCACAGCACGGTCAGCAGCCCGAACGCGGCCAGGACGTACAGACCGCTCCACTTGGTGCCGACGGCCAGGCCGAGGCAGACGCCGGCCAGCAGCCGCCAGGGGCGCAGGCCGAGTTTGGCGGTGGCCGCGACGAGCGGGTCGGGCCGGTCCTCGGGGAGCGCGGCGGCGAGTCGGGCCCGGCTGCGGTCCCGGTCGACGAGCAGCGCGCCGAAGGCGGCCAGCACGAAGAACATCAGCACCAGGTCGAGCAGCGCGGTCCGGCTCATCACCAGGTGCAGGCCGTCCACGGCCAGCAGCCCGCCGGCGAGGCAGCCCAGCGCCGTCGACCGGAAGAGCCGGCGGCCGATGCGGCACAGCATCAGCACCGACAGGGTGCCCAGCAGCGCGACCATGAAGCGCCAGCCGAACGGTTCGAGGCCGAACAGCCGCAGCCCGATCGCGATGACCCACTTGCCCATCGGCGGGTGCACCACGTACGAGGGGTCCTCGGACAGCGGCACGGTCGGGTTGTCGGCGAGGATCAGGTCGTTGGCGTCGTCGCCCCACTGGGCCTCGTAGCCGAACCGCAGCAGCGACCAGGCGTCCTTGGCGTAGTACGTCTCGTCGAATATCACCGCGCGCGGCGTGCCCAGCTGCCAGAACCGCAGCAGCCCGGCGAACAGGGCGACGAGCAGCGGGCCGCCCCACCCGCGCCACCGCGGCTCGATGCCCAGCGCCGACCACGGCGTGCGTCCGGGCTTCGGCTGCGGCGGCACCAGCCGCCCCCGCACCGAGGGCTGCGGCGGCGGCGTGTAGCCGTAGCGACGCAACCGCGCCTGCCAGGAGCGCGCCTCGTCCCTGCGGGTCTCCCCGCGCTTGGCTGCGTGCGTCGACGGCACGGTGTCACTGCTCACGCGGGCCATCGTAGGGAACGCCCTTTGGGCCGACGGGAAAGCGGTCCCCGGCCGGGCCGCGCGCGCTCGCTCGACAGCGGTCCGCCGCGCGGGTGCGAGGATGCTCGGGTGACTGGAACGCTCGTACTGGCCGGAACGCCCATCGGGGACGTCGAGGACGCCCCGCCCCGCCTGGCGCGGGAACTCGCCGAGGCGGACGTGATCGCCGCCGAGGACACCCGGCGGCTGCGTCGGCTCACCCAGGCGCTGGGGGTGCGGCCGGCCGGGCGCGTCGTGTCCTACTTCGAGGGGAACGAGGCGGCGCGCACGCCCGAGCTGGCCGACGCGCTGGCCGCCGGCGAACGGGTACTGCTGGTGACCGACGCCGGTATGCCGTCGGTGTCCGACCCGGGGTACCGGCTGGTGGCGGCGGCCGTGGAGCGCGGGGTGCGGGTGACAGCGGTACCCGGCCCGTCGGCCGTGCTGACCGCGCTGGCGCTGTCCGGGCTGCCGGTGGACCGGTTCTGCTTCGAGGGTTTCCCGCCGCGCAAGGCCGGGGAACGCCTGGCCCGGCTGCGGGAGGTCGCCGGGGACCGGCGCACCCTTGTCTACTTCGAGGCTCCGCACCGCCTGGCCGCCACCCTGACGGCGATGGCCGAGGCGTTCGGCGAGGACCGGCCCGCGGCCGTCTGCCGGGAGCTGACCAAGACGTACGAGGAGGTGCGGCGCGGCCCGCTGGCCGAGCTGGCCCGCTGGGCGGCCGACGGGGTGCGCGGCGAGATCACCGTGGTGGTGTCCGGGGCGCCGGAGACGGGTCCCGGCGAGGTGGACGCCGCCGAGCTGGTCCGCCGGGTCGCCGTGCGGGAGTCGGCCGGTGAACGCCGCAAGGAGGCCATCGCCGCCGTCGCCAAGGAGGCGGGGCTGCCGAAGCGCGAGGTGTTCGACGCGGTGGTGGCGGCGAAGAACACCGCGGAGGGGTGAGGTCGCGCTCAGCGCGTCTGAGGAAACGGCAAAGGAAAGCGCCGGCGGAACGTACCGTTCGGTAAAGCGCTACCCTCGGGGGTAAAGCTCGGGCAGTGCGGCCAGCGCCTTCCCCCATCTACGATCAAAACGCTGTCCAGTTTCCGGATGGGTCTGATGCCTTTTCCGCCGCCGAGGCGTCCACTGGTAGTGGAAGGGAGCTGCCGTGACGGACATCGGAAACACCCAGAGGAAGACGGCTCGGGGAGCCTTCGAGACGGTTCGCGAGGTCTACGGCTTCGCGTGTCTGCACTGCGGGTACGCGTGGAAGCAGACGTACGACATCGAACAGCACATCGACCGCGACGACAAGCCGTTCTTCATCTACTACACAAACGGTGAGCGGGTCCCCTCGCCGCTTTCCATGGTCACCTGCATCAACTGCGACGAACACAAGGTGCGCGTCGCGCGCGCGGACCAGATATCCACCATGCGGTCGGCGTTTCCGTTCACCCAGGACCGGCGTTCCTGATCACCCGCTCCGGCCCGCCCCGAGAGGCTGACACCTCGGGGCGGGCCGGTACGTGTCAGGGGTCGTGAGCGTCGCGCCCGGTCAGCACGTAGGCCGCGAGGAGGCAGAGGCAGCAGCCCGGCACCCAGGCGAGCTGGTACCAGTAGAAGAAGGGCACCCCGGCCAGGCTCGGGCTCATACCGGCGTACCAGGGGACCCAGAGCAGGCCGAGAGCGGGCAGGAGAAGCGCCACGGCACTCGCGACGCGCCGTAGCCGGTTGTGCCCGGTGTGCTGCGCCACCTGCGCTCCTCTCCCTCCGACCGCCTATCCGTGCAAGAGTTGCCGGAGCACCCCGGAAGGTTGACAGCGGGTTCCACAACGTTCTCCAGGGCGTTTCCTCCGGCCCGTGTCCTCCGAACCGCACTCTCGCGCATCTCACAGGTGGGAACAGGGACGCCAAGGGCGGTGATCATGGCCAGCAGTGCGATGGCCGCGACGTTTCTCGCCGTGATCGGCGGAGCGTCGCTCCTCGCGGTCACAGCGCGCCACCTGCGCCCGAGCAGCCGGCTGCCCTCGCTGGACGGCTGGGCGCTGGCCGACCGGAGCCTCGGCCCGGCATGGACCTGGCTGCTGCTCGGCGGCACGATCTTCACCACGTACACCTTCATCGCCGTGCCGGGGCTGGCCTACGCCAACGGTGCCGCCGCCTTCTTCGCCGTGCCCTACACCGTGATCGTCTTCCCGCTCGCCTTCGTTCTCCTGCCCAGGCTGTGGAGCGTCGCCCGTCGCCACGGCTACATCACCGCGGCCGACCTCGTCCGCGGCCGGTTCGGATCTCCGTCGCTGGCCCTGGCCGTGGCGCTGACCGGCATCCTGGCGACCATGCCGTACCTGGCGCTGCAGCTGCTGGGCATCCGCACGGTGCTGACCATCGGCGGACTGTATCCGCCGGGTGCCGCCGGCGACCTGGTGCTCGTGGCGCTGTTCACCGGGCTCGCGATCGCCACGTACCGGCACGGGCTGCGCGCGCCCACGGTCATCTCCGCGCTGAAGGCGGTGGCGGTCTTCGGCTCGCTCACCGCCGTGTGCTGGCTGGTACTCGGCCGGCTCGGTGGTCCCGGAGCGCTCTTCGAGGGCGCGGCGCGGCGGCTGGGGGAGGCAGGAGCGGACTCCGGTGGACCGGCCCTTCTCCTCGCCCCCGAGCAGCAGGCCACCTACGTCACCCTCGCGTTCGGCTCCGCGCTCGCCCTGCTGATGTACCCGCACGTCCTCACGGCCGGGTTCGCCGCCGACGGCCCCCGCACCCTCCGCAAGGTCTCGGTGGCGCTTCCCGTCTGGACGGGACTGCTCGCGCTCTTCGGCCTCCTGGGGCTGGCCGCCCTGGCGGCGGGGGTGGAGGCGCCGGAAGGCCACGCCGAGGCCGCCGTGCCGATGCTGGTCGACCGGCTCATGCCCGCGCCGCTGGCCGGGCTGGTGTTCGCCGCGATCACCGTGGGGGCCCTCGTCCCGGCGGCCGTGATGTCGATCGCGGCGGGCACGAGCTTCGTCCGGAACGTATACGTCGAGTACTTCCACCCCACCGCGACCCCCAAGCGTCAGGTGCGTATCGCCCGGATCGTGTCGCTCACCGCGAAGGTCGGGGCGGTCGCCTTCGTGTTCGGGCTCCGGGACCAGGCCGCCATCAACCTCCAGTTGCTGGGCGGTGTGTGGATACTGCAGATCTTCCCGGCCGTGGCCGTCGGCCTCTTCACCGCCCGCCCGCACCCCCGGGCGCTGCTCGCCGGCTGGGCGGCGGGTATGGCCGCCGGAACCTTACTGGTGATCTGGGAGGGCTTCTCACCGACCGTGGCTCTCGGATTCGGACCGGAGCCGCCGGAGATCTACGCCGGGCTCGCCGCCCTCCTCCTCAACCTGGCAGTAGTCCTCGTCGGAACCGCCGTCCTCACCCGCCTGCGGATCCCCCGAGGCACCGACACCACAGACCTGCCGAGCCGCGTGACTCTCAGACGTCGCCCCGATACCGGAGAGACCGACCAGTGATACGAAGACAACCCGTACCCCTGGCTCTTCTAC
>NZ_VJYK02000090.1 GCF_007097205.2 Streptomyces alkaliterrae | reverse complement strand
GGGCTGCCGGCCGTGCACCGCCGGTGCGCTGGCGGCCGGGGCGGGGGCGCGGCGACGGCGGCAAGGGCGACACCTCCGAGGCGGCGGAGCGGGCGGACGGCGCCGTGGCCTCCGGGTGTCACGCGTCGCTGTCATCGCTGCCATCGCTGCCGTAGTCGACGTCGCCGCGTGTCCCGGGGCCGTGCCCGGCGGTGAGTGCACCGTAAGCCCGGCCGGGCGCCGGGTCCGGCTGCCGTGCGGGACGTTCCCCCGTACGCGGTAACGTGACCGGGTGACCTCCGCAGCAGACCAGCACCGCACCGCCCCTCCCGCCGTTTCGGTGATCATGCCCGTGCTCAACGAGGAGCGCTATCTGCGTACCTCGGTCCGCCACATCCTGGAGCAGGACTACGAGGGCGAGCTCGAGGTGGTGATCGCGCTCGGGCCGTCGGAGGACCGAACGGACGAGATCGCGGCGGAACTGGTCGCCGAGGACCCGCGGGTGCGCACCGTGCCGAATCCGACGGGGCGCACCCCCGCCGGGCTGAACGCGGCGATCCGGGCCTCGTCGCATCCGGTGGTCGTCCGCGTGGACGGCCACGGCATGCTCTCGCCCGGCTACATCCGCACCGCCGTGCGGCTGCTGGAGGAGACGGGCGCGGCGAACGTCGGCGGCATCATGCACGCCGAGGGGGAGAACCACTGGGAGCAGGCCGTCGCCGCCGCGATGACCAGCCGGATCGGCGTCGGGAACGCCGCCTTCCACACCGGTGGCGCCGCCGGGGAGGCCGAGACGGTCTACCTCGGGGTGTTCCGGCGGGAGGTGCTGGAGAAGCTGGGCGGCTACAACGAGGAGTTCATCCGGGCGCAGGACTGGGAGCTGAACTTCCGTATCCGGCAGGACGGCGGACGCATCTGGTTCTCCCCGGAGCTGTTGGTGTCCTACCGGCCCCGGCCGAGTGTGCGGGCGCTCGCCAAGCAGTACCGGAACTACGGGCGCTGGCGGCACGTCGTCGCCCGCTACCACGCCGGTTCGATCAACCTGCGCTATCTCGCGCCGCCGACGGCGGTGCTGGCGATCGCGGCCGGCACGGTGGCCGGGGTGCTGGTGACGCCGTGGGCGCTGGTGGTGCCGGGCGGGTATCTGGCGGCGATCGCGGCGGGTTCGGTGCCCGCCGGGCGCGGTCTGCCGGCGGCGGCGCGGGCCCGCATCCCGCTCGCGCTGGCCACCATGCACATGTCGTGGGGGTGGGGCTACCTCACCAGTCCGCGCGAGCTGGCCCGCAGGGTGATCGCCTCGACCCGCGCGCCGCAGAACGCCTGAGTCCCCGCGCGGGCCGGCGCCGGTGTGCCGCCGGCCCGCGGGGGCTCAGAAGGTGTGGCGGGGGTTGACGGTCATGCAGGCCGAGTTGTCGTCGCCGTTGAGTCCGTCCAGGCTGTCCGGCACCTTGCTGTCGTCCTCGTGGTCGGCGGCACCGTCCTCGCGCGGGGTTTCCGTCGGGTCGGCGGTGGCGTCGGGTGCGGCGGACGGGCCCGGTGCCGGGGACGTGGAGATGTTCGGGTAGTCGGCTCCGGCGCGCCAGTCGGCGCCGACGGTGAGCGTGATCCCGGTCTCCGCCGCCGACTGCCTGACCAGCTTCCTGGGGATGCCCAGCGCCTCGGCGACCGCGAGGGCGTCGCCGTGCAGGTCGGCGGAGCCGTAGCTGATCTGGGTGTCCCACTTGGAGACCCGGGTGGTGTCGGCCCAGGCGCGGCTGAAGCCCTTGTGCTGCAGCCTGCCGGCGACGAGGGAGGCGCGGCCGGCGACCGGTGCCTGGGCGGCGGTGCCGGTGCCGTTGAGCACCCGGACGTTGATCTCGGCGGGCGGCGCGGCGGGGTCGCTCGGCTCGGGGTTCTCGTCCGGCAGCCTGCGGCCCTTGTCGCGGCCGTCCAGCGCGATGTCGTGGCGGATCATGGAGAACACCTTCTCGGCGTCCCCCTCCTTGGGCAGTACGTAGCTGCCGCCCTGCGAGTACACCCACGGCATGGTCGCCATGGTGATGCGCTTGGTCGGCACCCGGCGCAGGTCCTCGCCGAGGTCGTAGAGCTTCTTCACGGAGCCCAGGCCGTTGTCGACGGTGAGCGCCCTGGTGGCCTGCTCGGCGAGGTTGCGGAGCTTGCCGGGGTTGGTGAGTTTGGTGCCGGCCTTGAGCTCGCGGACCATCGCGTTCATGTACATGTGCTGGGCCTTGGCCCGGCCGAGGTCGGAGCCGTCCTCGAAGCCGTGCCGGGTGCGCAGCCACTGGAGTGCCTGCTCGCCCCTGACCACCGTCTCGCCCGCCTTGAGCCGGAGGCCGGATTTGCGGTCGTGCACGTTGCGGTCGACGCAGACCGGCACCCCGCCGACCGCGTCCGCCATCGACACGACACCGGCGAAGTCGACCATCATGAAGTGGTCGATGGGTATGCCGGTCAGCTCCTCCCAGGTGGCGACCGTGCAGCCGGGGCCGCCGTTCTGCAGACTGGCGTTGATCTTGTCGATGCGCTGCGCGTAGACCCTCTTGTCGTCAGGGTCGGTGCACTTGGGAATGGTGACGCGGGTGTCGCGGGGAATGGAGAGCACGGACATGTTGCTGCGGTCCGCCGAGACGTGCAGCAGCATCTGGACGTCGGCGAGCGGCGGCCTGCCCCGGTCGCCCCTGGCGCCGCCGAGCCGCACGTTCTCGTCGCTGTTCCGGCTGTCGGAGCCCAGCAGCAGGATGTTCATCGGCGCCTGACCGGCGGCGTTGGGCTGGCTCTTCTCCAGCTTGTTGTCGCCCAGGTGCAGGTCGTCCTTGGTGAGGTTGTTGTTGAGGTGCTCGATGTAGAGCCAGCCTCCGCCGGCGGCGCCCAGTATCAGCAGCGCGAGTCCGCCGGCGACCCAGCCGACCACGCGCCCGCGTTTTCGCCGCGTCTCGCCGCCGCGTCGCCGTCCCCCACCCCCGCCCGGCCCGGCCGCCGGGCGGGGGCCGGGTACACGTTCGGCCTCCGCCGGCGCCGTCGGCCGGCCGGTCTCGCTCATGGTCCGTTGTCGCACGGGACCCTCCCCCTCGGTTGTCCTCGTCCGACTCACTTGGCGCACACGTTCTTGTCCCCACCGTTGATCTTCTGAACGCCTTCGGGTGCCTCGTCGGGTGCCTCGATGGGCGTGCCGGCGGCCACGAAGTCGGCGCCGAGCGTCAGCGTCATCGGCACGCCCTCGCCGGCGTCCTCGGCCTGCTTCCGCAGGGCCTTCTTCGGAAGCCCCATCAGCTTCGCCAGGGTGGCGGCCTGTCCGGCCTGGTCGGGACCGTACTCCAGGGTGGTCGTCCGCTGTGTGGTGTCGGCGTTGCCGGAGTTGGTGGCCAGGCGGGCGCTGTGGCTGTTCTGGAGCCAGCTGACGGTTTGCTGGGCGGAGCCGATCGGACCACCCCCGTTGTAGACGTTCACCCGCACCTCGGCCGCCGGGACCCTCGGCACGTCCTCCTTCTCCTTTGACCCCTTGCCGTCCTTACCGGTTCCCGCGAGCGACTTGTCGGCCTTGATCATCTGGAAGATCGTGCGGGCCTTCGGCTCGTCGAGGACGACGGTGGCCTTCTTCGGATCGTTCGGGTTGTCGATGACCGGGAGCGTGGCGAAGGTGATGTTCTTCGGGTTGACGCGCTGCAGGTCGGAGGCGAGTTCGGCGAGCTTGGTGACCTGGCCGATGCCGGTGTCGACGGTCAGCGCCTTGGTCGCCGCGTCGGCCAGCTTCCACGCCTTGGTCGGGTTGGCGAGCGAACCGCTCGCCCTGACCTCGCGGAACATCGAGCTGAGGAACTGCTGTTGCAGCTCGATGCGGCTGAGGTCGCTGCGCAGCCCCACCGAGTCCCGGGTGCGGACGAAGGCCAGCGCGTCCTCGCCCTGGATGCGGTGCACGCCCTTGGTCAGCTTGAGCTTGGACTTCTTGTCGTCGATGTCCTTGGCGACGCACACCTCGACGCCGCCGACCGCGGTCGAGAGCGTCTTGACGGCGTTGAAGTCCGCCATCATGAAGTGGTTGATCTCAAGGCCGGTGATCTCCTGCACCGTCCGCCATGTGCAGCCCGGGTCCCGGCCGTTCTGGCCCAGGCTCTCGTTGAAGCGGGTGTTCGGGGACCCGGGGATGACCCGCTCGTCGCCGCCCTGCTTCGTCGGGCAGTCGGGGATGTCCACGACCATGTCGCGCGGGATGCTCAACGCGGTGGCGTGCGAACGGTCCTTGGAGACGTGCAGCAGGACGGTGGTGTCCGCGTGGCCCGCGCTCTCCGCGTCGCCGTAGCCCTGGTTGCCGGCGCCGGTGCGGGCGTCGGTGCCCAGCAGCAGGATGTTGACCGGCCCGTTGCTGGTCGCGTTGTTGCTTATTCCGACGTCGACCTTGTCGATGTTGTCGTTGAAGTGCTTGTAGACGAGGTAGCCGGTGGTGCAGAGCGCGACGAGCACCACGGCCATCGTGCCACCGCCCCAGCGGAGTGCCTTCTGCCTGCCGGTGAGCTTCGGCTTGCGTTTGCGGCGGCCCCGTGTCGGCGGCTCGGGCTCGCCGTGCCGCGGGCGGGAGCGCTGACCCGGTACGCGTCCGGGCGCCTCGGTGGGCTGCCGGGTCGCTGCCCGGGCCGCGCGCCTGCCGGAACCGGGTGCTTCGGCGCCGCGCCTGCCGGCTGTCGCGCCGTCGGCCGTACGCCTTCCGGGGACGGCGGGGTCGGCCGGGCGCCTGCCGGACGGGGGGCCGTCCGGGCGGGCGCTTCCACCGCTGTGTGTGCGGGGGGCTCCGGAGGGTGACGCGGTGGGGGCCGCAGGGCCCGGAGTGACGGGGTCCAGCCGCAGCTCGTAGCTGCCGGTCTGGGGGTTGAACACCCACTGATCCGCGGGATCCACTTCTCCCGCGTGCCCACGGCCTTGCGCGTCCACGTAGCGTGCGTCCTCCGTTGAAGCCGGATCGCGTCTCTCCCCTCAGAGCGCTCCGGGCGTCGGGGCGGCTATTGAGCGCTCACCTTATCCGGCCTGCTCAGCGCCGGACCACGTCGGTGTGAAGAGTTCCCGGGCGCTATGGACCTGTTCGTGGTGGTCTGTCCCCTGACTGTGGGTGAGGCCATGCGGTCCGGGGGCGGGGAGTCAGGGCGCGCAGACGTCCTGGGAGGCGTCCCGGCCGCCGGGGGTGCGGTTGCCGTCCGGCCCGGCACGGCCGCCCGGTTCGTCGGGTTCATCGGGTTCGGGCAACGGCGGCTGGCGGTCGGCGCGCAGGTCGGCGAAGAGCCGGTCGGCCTCCGGCTGCACCAGCTCGTCGCGGTTGGGGTTCCGCTCCCACGGCTTGCGGGGCACGGTCAGGAAGCGGATGTCCTCGTCCGGGATGTCGCGCACGCTGCGGACCAGGTCGTACAGCTCGGTCAGCGAGTTCAGCCCGGCGTCCGCGGTGATGGAGGACGTCGCGGCGTCGAGTACCGGGTAGAGCCTGGTCGGGTTCATCAGCACACCGTTGCTTCGCACCTTCTTCACCAGTGACGCGAGGAAGGCCTGTTGACGGGCCATGCGCTGGGTGTCACTGCCGTTGCCGATACTCTGCCGGGCCCGTACGTATCCCAGGGCGTCCTCGCCCCGCAGGGTCTGCCGCCCGGCGGGGAGGTCGAGGTCCGCGTCCTTGTCGCGTACCGGTTCCGGGAGGCAGACCTCGACACCGCCGATGGCGTCGACCAGGCGTTTGAAGCCCTGGAAGTCGATCACCACGTGGTGGTCGACCCGGATGTCGGTCAGCCTCTCCACGGTGCGGATCGCGCAGGCCGCGCCGCCGAACTCGAAGGCCCAGTTGAACTGGGCGAACTGCGCCTTCGTCCGACTGCCGTCCGGACGCTCGCAGGCCGGTATCCGCACCATGAGGTCGCGCGGTACGGAGACGGCGGTGGCGCTTTTCCGGTCGGCTGCCAGGTGCAGCAGGATCGTGGTGTCGGAGCGGGCCGTGCCGGTGTCCCGGCCGTAGCGCCGGTTGCCGCCGCTGCGGTCGTCGGAGCCGAGGATCAGGATGTTCCGCGCGCGCCCCAGGGCCGGTTCCGGGCGCTCCCGTTCGTAGCGTTCCAGCAGCTCGGCGGTGGTGACGTCGGTGGTGATGTTGCCTTCGAGACGCTGGTAGAGCGCCCAGCCGACACCGGCACCGGCCAGGACGACCGCCGCCGCGCCCATCGCCGTCCAGCGCGGCCAGCGGCGACGGGCCGGCGGCCTGGGCCGGTCGGCTGCTTCGGGGCCGGTGGCGGCCGCCCGCTCGGGGCGGTCGCCACGTTCGGCGTCGGCATCGGTCACGGCTGCGTCCAATCCCTCGCGTTCGGCGGCTCGCGGGCGCCGGCGACGGCAGGCGAACGGGCGCCCGGCACCCGTGCGGACCTCCGGCGTCCGCGCGGGTTGTACGCCGCGGGGTGGTACACAAAGCCTGCCCCGGGCTGGGGCAGGTCCGTGGATCGATCCTGCCGCCGGGGCGGGGCGGCTACCAGTGACGTTACGCCGTATGGGTGATTCGTTCGCTTTCGCGGCGGGCGGCGAGGGTCGCAGGGTCCAGCTTCTCGGCATGCCGGTTGAGCACGATCGAGCCGCCGGCGGCCAGCGGTGCCAGCAGGCCGCGGGAGATGCCGGTCCAGTCCGAGTAGTCCCGGACGGACAGCACCCGGCTGTCCGGGCCCAGCCCGAGCGCGGCGGCGTCGGCCCGGGCCTGCTCGACGACGCGGGCGCCGGAGACCTCGCGACCCTCGATGACCATCGCCGCATCGGCGGGGGAGACGGGGGCGTAGGGGGAGAACCGGTCGCCCTGGCTCGGTACCTCCACCGCGAAGTCGTGGAAGCCGGCCGGCGGCTCGGCGAAGCGGCGACCCAGCGGCAGCAGGCTGAGCGCCACCCGCTCCCCGGAGCACGCGCGTGCCGCCTCCAGCTGGTCCGGGCCGCTGACGACAAGGTCGGCGGCCGCCGGGTCGCCCTGCGGCACCACCACCACCCCGGCGGCCGAGCAGGCGATGATCCACACGGCGGACTGCCAGTGCGCCGGGAGCAGCAGGGCGAGTCGGTCGCCCGGCTCGGCCGACAGCTCGTCCTGGAGGAGGTTCGCGGTCTTCGCCACCCAATTGGCGAAGGTCGCCACCGAAAGTTCGACGCGCTCGCCCGTGGCGTCGTCGTAGAAGGTCACCAGCGGACGGGCGGAGTCCGAGTCGAGTGCCGATCGCAGCAGGTCGGCGGGGGTGCGGTCAGTCGCGTGCATGACCGTCAGGGTAGCCGGACGCGGTCGTGGCGCTCAGGGTGACAGCCGCCTCTTCCGGCGGCGTGTGACGGCGTGTCAACCGAGGGGTCGTCAGCTGACGAATAGACACATTACGGACGATATGCACACGATCTTCTCATGCGTGCGATTCTTGCAGCCTCTCTCGGTTCCCTCTGCGCGGCCGCGCTGCTGGCGCCCTCCGCGTCGGCCGCCACCACCGCACCGGCCGCGGACGCCGTACCGGCACAGGCCGGCGCCGCCGACGTCCGGACCGCCGGACAGCCCACCGCTCCCGGCGCCGCCGGCCTCGTCCGACGCGACGTCGCGCCGTTCTCCCTCCTCGGTGTCGTCTGGGACGACGCCTCCCAGGACCTCAACGCCCGCGTCGAGGTCCGCACCCGGGCCGCCGGGACCGACCGCTGGTCCCGCTGGCTCGAGTTGGAGAGCCACCGGGACGCCCCCGACAGCGAGTCGCCCGAGCGTGACATCCGCGGCAGCACCGCTCCGATGTGGGTCGGAGAGGCCGACGGCGTCGAGGTACGCCTGATCCCCCAGGCCGGCGCCGACGCCAAGCCGCTGCCCGGCGGCCTGCGGGTCGCGCTCGTGGACCCCGGCAGGGACGACGCGGCCGGTCAGCCCCGGGACACCGACGGGACGGACGACAAGCCGGGCAAGAACCCCAGCCCGGAACTCAGCCCCGAGGCCGCCGCCGCGAGCGCGGTCAACGCCCAGCTCGCCGAACTCGGTGCGGAGCTCATCCCCCCGCTCAGCCGCAAGGAGACCCAGGCCCAGCTGACCGCCGGACAGGGCGGCGGCGGCACGGACGCCCACATCGGACCGCGCCCCGGCATCGTCACCCGCGCCGGTTGGAAGGCCAACGAGTCCTGGCGGGAACGGCAGTTCCTCTACACCAACACCGTCAAGGCCGCGTTCGTCCACCACACGGCCATGAGCAACAACTACACCTGCGCCCAGGCCCCCTCGGTGATCAGAAGCATCTACCAGTACCACACCCAGACCCTCGGCTGGCGGGACATCGGCTACAACTTCCTCGTCGACAAGTGCGGCACGATCTACGAAGGCCGCGCCGGAGGTGTGGCCAAACCCGTCCAGGGCGCGCACACTTACGGCTTCAACACCAACACCACGGGGATCGCCGTGCTCGGCTCCTTCGGTGCCACCGTGCCGAGCCGGGAGGCCGTCGAGGGTGTCGCCAAGCTCATCGGCTGGAAGCTCGGACTGCACGGCATCAACCCGGTCGGCAGTGTGACGCTCACCTCCGGCGGCGGAAAGTACCCGGCGGGAACCGCCGTCACCATGCGGGCCGTCTCCGGCCACCGCGACGGCTTCGCCACCGAGTGCCCCGGGGCCCAGCTCTACGGCAACCTCGGCACGGTACGCAGCCTCGCCGCCCGCCTCCAGGGACGCTGACCGGCGGGAACACCACACCAGGCCGCGGGCGGCCCGGACCGACTGGTCCGGGCCGCCCGCGCACCCGTTTGCATACACTGGCCGCTCGTACGTACGGGTAACCACCTCGTACGGGTACAGGGCGGCTCCGGCAGGAAGCAGAGACGGTGACAGAAGCGATACTCCTCGTCGGGGGCAAGGGAACCCGGTTGCGCCCGCTCACGGTCAACACGCCCAAACCGATGGTCCCGGCCGCCGGCGTGCCGTTCCTCACCCACCAGCTGGCCCGGGCCAGGGCGGCCGGTGTCGAACACATCGTGCTGGCCACCTCCTACCTCGCCGAGGTCTTCGAGCCGTACTTCGGCGACGGCTCCGCGCTCGGCCTGCATCTGGAGTACGTCACCGAGGAGGAGCCGCTGGGCACCGGCGGCGCCATCCGGAACGTCGCCTCCCGGCTGCGCTCGGCGCCCGGCGAACCGGTGCTGATCTTCAACGGCGACATCCTCACCGGCCTGGACATCCCGGCCCTCGTCGACACCCACCGCCGTACGGGCGCCGACGTCTCCCTGCATCTGACCCGGGTGGCCGACCCCCGGGCGTTCGGCCTGGTTCCCACGGACGCCGCCGGCCGCGTCACCGCCTTCCTGGAGAAGCCGCAGACGCCCGAGGAGATCGTCACCGACCAGATCAACGCCGGCGCGTACGTCTTCACCCGTTCGGTGATCGACACCATCCCCGCGGACCGCCCCGTCTCCGTCGAGCGGGAGACCTTCCCCGGGCTGCTGGCCGAGGGCGCGCACCTGCAGGGCATGGTCGACTCCACCTACTGGCTCGACCTCGGCACCCCGCAGGCCTTCGTGCGCGGCTCCGCCGACCTGGTGCTGGGACGGGCCCCCTCGCCCGCCGTGCCGGGCCGACGCGGCGAGCGGCTGGTGATCGAGGGCGCCCGGGTCGCGCCGGACGCCAAGCTCACCGGCGGCACGGTCGTCGGCGCGGGGGCCTTCGTCGGCGCGGGGGCCCGGGTGGAGGGCAGCACCGTGCTGGACGGCGCGGTCATCGAGGCGGGCGCGGTCGTGCGCGACTCGCTCATCGGCGCCGGCGCGCGGGTGGGGGCGCGCACGGTGCTGGACGGCGCGGTCATCGGCGACGGCGCGGTCGTCGGAGCCGACAACGAGCTGCGGGAGGGCATCCGCATCTGGTGCGACGCCCACATCCCCGACGGCGCGGTGCGCTTCTCCGCCCCCGCGGCCTGAGCGGCCGCCGTCCGGGTTCTGGGCGGCTGGTCGGTTGTTCGAGAACGGCGGGGTGTCTGGCTTAGCCTGGCCGGGTGCCCGCCGTCCGCAGCTGGACCCCGCCCGGTCCCTACGACCTGTACCGCAGCCTGCGTGTGCTGCAACGCGGTCCGGGCGACCCCGCACAACGCCGCCACGACGGGGCGCTGTGGCGGACCAGCCGCACCCCGGACGGCCCGGTCACCCTGCGGCTGGCCGAGACCCCGCCGGGCCGGATCGAGGCACATGCGTGGGGCCCCGGCCGCGACTGGGCACTCGACCGGCTGCCGACACTCCTCGGCGCCGAGGACCGGCCCGAGGACTTCGTCCCCCGGCACGCGCTGGTCCACGCCGCCCACCGGCGCAACCCCGGCCTGCGGCTCGTCCGCACCGGACTGGTGCTGGAGTCGCTGATCCCCTCGATCCTGGAGCAGAAGGTCACCACCGACGAGGCCTACCGGGCCTGGCGGCTGCTGCTCCAACGGCACGGCGAACCCGCCCCCGGCCCGACCGAGCTGATGCCCGCCCGCATGTACGCGCCGCCGGACGCCGCGGGCTGGCGGCGCGTCCCGTCCTGGGAGTGGCACCGGGCGGGCGTCGACGACAAGCGGGCCGCCACCGTGCTGCGGGCCTGCCGGGTCGCCGCCCGACTGGAGGAGGCCGCGACGATGTCGCCGGACGAGGCGTCCGGGAGGCTCCGACTGGTGCCCGGCATCGGGCCGTGGACGGCGGCCGAGACGCTGCAGCGCAGCAACGGCGACCCCGACGCCGTCACCGTCGGCGACTTCCACCTGCCGGACATCGTCGGCTACGCGCTGACCGGCCGCCGCGGCCTCGACGACGCGGCGATGCTGGAACTGCTCGGCCCCTACGCCGGCCAGCGGCACCGCGCGACGAGGCTGATCCTGCTCGCCGGCCGGGTGCCGGAACGCCGAGGCCCCCGCTTCCCGGTCGGCGACATCGCCCGCCTGTGACGTCCGCGCCGGGCGCCTGTGCGCACCGCGCCTGTGCGCACCGCGCCTGTGCGCACCGCGCCTGTGCGGCGGGCCGACCGGCGCGGGGTGCTGCTGCGGGGGCTTCGGCGGCGCTCAGCGGCGGAGGACGAAGTCCTCGGCGCCGCGTGGCGCGCGGGGTGCCGGCGCACCGGCCGGGTGGCCGACCGCGACCGCGCCCATCGGGTCCCAACCGGACGGCAGATCCAGCGCCTCGCGCACCACGTCGCGGCAGAACATCGTGGAGGAGATCCAGGCCGCGCCCAGCCCCTCCCCGGCGAGCGCGACGAGCAGGTTCTGCACGGCGGCCCCGGCCGAGACGACGAACATCTCGCGCTCCGCCCGCGCCCGGCGCTCGTCCGGATACGTATGCGCCCCCTCGTCGACCAGGCAGGGAACGACCAGATAGGGCGCGCGGCGCAGCACGTCGCCGCGTCGCACCCGCCGCCGCACGCTCTCCTCCGAGCGGCCGTCGGCGCGCAGGTCGGCGATCCAGGCGTCGCGCATCGCGTCCAGCAGCCGTTCCCGGGAGGCCGCCTCGGAGAGCAGGACGAAGCGCCAGGGCGTCGTGTGGTGCGGGGCGGGGGCGGTGACCGCCATCTCCACGGCCCGCAGCACCGACGACTCCTCGACCGGCTCGTCGGTGAAGTCGCGGACCGTGCGGCGCAGCGCGACCGCCTCGCGGACCGCCTCCGAGGTGCCGAGCCGGAACATGTCCCGTTCGGGGGAGCGGACGAGCGCGCGCGCCCCCCGTGCCGCGTCCGGGTCGTCCTCCGGCGCGGTGAGCCGTCCCAGGCCCCGGACGACCGACACCGGCACGCCGTCGGCCTTGCCCTTCACCAGCTCGCCCGCCGCCGCGAGTTCGTCGGCGACGGCGGTGACCGTCACCGCGAGCGGATTGCCGTGCGCGTCGACGCCGCCGCGCAGGTCCTCCAGGACCCGCACCCCGGCGGCACCGATCGCCACGTCCGTCTGCCCGGTGCGCCAGGGGCGCCCGAAGGTGTCGGTGACGACCACGCCGACGTCGACGCCGAGAATCCGCCGCACCCCGGCCCGGACGCGGCGGGCGGACTCGTCCGGGTCGACCGGCAGCAGCAGCACCGTGCCGGCGGGCGTGTTGGACGCGTCGACACCGGCGGCCGCCATCACAAAACCGTGCCGGGACTGCACGATCCGGGACGCCCCCCGCCGGGCGACCACCCGGACGCTCTCGGCGTCGATCGCCGCCTCGCGGTCGTCGGCGCGCAGCAGCCGGCCCTCCGCCTTGCTGACGATCTTGGAGGTGACCACCAGGATGTCGCCGTCCCGCAGCTCCGGCACCCCCGGTGAGCCGGTGACGGCGTCGGCGATGAGCCGGGCCAGGTCGTCCTTCTCCCGCACCTCGGGGATGCCGGGAAGCGCCCACACCCGGTAGCCGGGCGGTTCGGCGGTGCGGCCGGTCACGCGCGCACCTCCTCGGCGAGGGTCAGCGCCTCGGCGGCCATCAGCGCCGTGGCGTCCGGACCGCTCATCATCAGCGGCACCGCGCGGCAGCGGATACCGGCCGCCTCCACGTCGGGCACCGCGTCCGCGTCGGCCGTGTCCACCAGCCAGCCGTCCAGCAGGCCGGAGCCGTAGTGCCGGGCGACGGCCTGGGCGGTGGTCTCCACGCCGATCGCGGCGAGCATCTTGTCGGCCATGCCGCGCACCGGGGCGCCGCCGACGATCGGGGACAGCCCCACCACCGGCACGTCGGCGTCCGCGATGGCCTCGCGGATGCCGGGAACCGCGAGGATCGTGCCGATGCTCACCACCGGGTTGGACGGCGGGAAGAGCACGGTGTCGGCGGCGGCCAGGGCCTCCAACACCCCGGGCGCGGGCTTGGCCTGGTCGGCGCCGATCGGCACGACGGCGTGCGCGTCGACGGCGGCCCGCAGCCGTACCCAGTACTCCTGGAAGTGCACGGCCCTGCGTCCGCCCGCGCCGTCGCCCGCGTCGCCGCGGCCGGGGTCGGCGGCGGCGTCGGGGTCGTCGACGAGGACGTGCGTCTCGACGCGGTCGTCCGTCATCGGCAACAGCCGCACACCGGGCTGCCAGCGCTGGCACAGCGCCTCGGTGACCGCGCTGAGCGGATAGCCGGCGGAGATCATCTGGGTGCGGACGATGTGGGTCGCGAAGTCCCGGTCGCCCAGGCCGAACCAGGCGGGGCCGACGCCGTAGGCGGCCAACTCCTCCTTCACGGTGAAGGTCTCGTCGGCCCGACCCCAGCCCTGCTCCTCGTGGATGCCACCGCCGAGGGTGTACATCACCGTGTCCAGGTCGGGACACACCTTCAGCCCGAACAGATGGATGTCGTCACCGGTGTTGCCGATGACGGTGATCTCGGCGTCGGGCGCCGCCTGCCTGAGGCCGCGGAGGAACCGGGCGCCGCCGATCCCGCCGGCCAGAACCACAATGCGCTGCATGCGGCCCAGTCTGTCAGTTGGGGTCAGTCGGCGGTCGGACTCGGGGTCATGAGGGGCGCGGCGGGAGCGGGCAGCGGGGCCGTGGCCCGCGCCGGGGCGCGGTGCGTCGTGGAGTGGGCGGTGTGCTGCGTCGTGTGGTCGGTCGTGGGGTGCATGGGCATGCGGGTCAGACCGGGGAAGTAGACGTGCAGACTGACGGCCGGGTCGAGGGTGTTGTTGCTGATCTCGTGCGGACGGCCGGGAGTGACGAGGCGTTCACCGCCGGGGGTCAGCCGCCGCTCGCCGGCGGCCGAACGCTCCGTCAACTCGCCCGCCAGCACGGTCAGCACGCTGGAGGAGTCGCCGTGGTCGTGCGGGCCGGTGCCCTGCCCGGGCAGCCAACTGAGCAGCCAGACCTCGTAACCGGGGCCGGTGCGCAGCCGGTGGTACCAGCGGGTGACGGGGTCGTACCGGACGAGTGCGGCCCAGCCCGCCCGGTCCGCGGCGATCTCCCGGGCCAGACCGGCGAAGCCGGCGACGGTGCTCGGGTGCTCCGGGGTGGGCGGCAGGAGGTGCTGGATGGCGAGCAGATCGCCGGCGATCTCGACGTCGCTGTTCACGAGGGTGCGGTTCCTTGCGTGTCGGCTGAGCGGGAGGGAACGGATTCGCGGGGGCCCGAACCGGCGGGCGCGCGGCGGGGCCCGGAAGGCTCAGGGGTTCACCGGGGCGTGGCGGAGTGGCCTGGCGGGCCCGCGGTGGGCTGTCGGAGCGCGGGGAGCGCGAAGGGTCTCCCCGGCCTCAACAACAGCAACAGCGACAGTGCACCCGGGCAGCGCGGAGGGACCCGGCGGTGCGGGCCTTGCTGAGCGCGGGCGTGACTGGCATGCGTCCTAGGAGAGCGTGGTACGTGCCCGGCTGTCAACTGGTTGTCCACCTTGAGTGCAATGTTTCACTCGTTCAGGTTCCGGGCTTAGGTGAAAGGTTTGTGCAGCCGAAGAACCGGTTACGTGCCCGCTCACCCACTCGGGCTTGCGCCGTTGCGAAGCTGTGATCCAGTTGTGATCAGCGTCGCTTCGACGCGGGGTGTGCAACGTCTCCGGTCGCTCGGGGCGTCCTCGTCTGCATGGCGGGGTCGGCGGTCAGTGGACCGGCGATGGGTGCTGCCATCTGTCACCTTTGTGGCGATTTGAACACTTTCTGCGAACGCTTGGTTCCGCAGAGTGAATAACCGGCTCAATAGCAGATCCCGGCTTGACTGCCTCGGATCACCGCACTTGTAATTTCACTCGTGTCGTTCAAGTGCATCGATAACGGCGGCATCACGGGGACATAAAGACGGACGAGGGGCGCGAGCATGACCGAGCTGTTCCAGCAAGTGCTGGTCGAAGAGGTGGAAGAGGAGCTCGGCTGGCAGGAGCGCGCTCTGTGCGCTCAGACGGATCCGGAGTCCTTCTTCCCGGAGAAGGGCGGTTCCACCCGGGAGGCCAAGAAGGTCTGCCTGGCGTGCGAGGTCCGTTCCGAGTGTCTGGAGTACGCCCTGGCCAACGACGAGCGGTTCGGCATCTGGGGAGGACTGTCGGAGCGGGAGCGGCGGCGGCTGAAGAAGGCCGCCATTTGAGCGGGCGCCGGGTGGTGGGTCGCGATGCCGGCCGGTCGACGTCGGCGGTCCGGACTCGGCGCGGGTGCCGAGCCTCCGCGAGTCGGCGCCCCACGGCCCGTCACAGATCCCGAAACCCCGGACAGAACGGAACCATTCCGTCCATAGCGACCGGCCCCTGGTCCGGGCCCTGGTGAGCGGTCCGCTTCCCGTGCGCAGCGCGCGGTGAGCGGACCGCATTAGTGTGGGGCACCGTCCGCGACGCCACGCGTCGACCCGCCACCAAGACCGGGGCCGTAGCTCGATGTCCGTGCACAGCCATCCGGCGGCCCAGTACGAACAGGCCGCTCCCGAGTTCCCCCAGCACGTCGTCACCGCCGTGCTGGTCTCCCACGACGGTGAGCGCTGGCTCCCCGACGCGCTGGCCGGCCTGGTGGGCCAGGTCCGCCCCGTGCAGGACGTCATCGCCGCCGACACGGGCAGCGCCGACGCCTCGGCACAGCTCGTGGGCGAGGCCGTCGGCCCCGACCGCGTGCTCCACCTCGCCCGCCGCTCGGGCTTCGGCACCGCCGTCGACGAGGCCGTCCGCACCGCCCCCGTCCTCAGCCCGGACGACCTGCCCTACCTCAAGCGCCCGAGCGCCTGGGACCCCGTCAGCAAGACCTGGGACCTCGACGCCTACGACATCCCCGAGCTGCCGCACGGCGAGCCGATCCACTGGCTGTGGCTGCTGCACGACGACTGCGCCGCCGAACCGGACGCACTCCTCGAACTCCTCCGCGTGGCCGACGCCAACCCCTCCGCCGCCGTCATCGGCCCCAAGCTGCGCAGCTGGTACAACCGCCGCCAGTTGCTGGAGGTCGGCGTCACCATCGCCAACAGCGGACGCCGCTGGACCGGACTGGACCGCAGGGAACAGGACCAGGGCCAGCACGACCAGGTCCGCCAGGTCCTCTCCGTCTCCACCGCCGGCATGCTGGTCCGCCGCGACGTCTTCGAGCGACTCCGCGGGTTCGACCGGCGACTGCCGCTCATGCGGGACGACGTCGACCTGTGCTGGCGCGCGCAGAACGCCGGCCACGACGTCCTCGTCGCCCCCGCCGCCGTCCTCCGGCACGCCGAGGCCTCCGCCCGCGAACGCCGACCCATCGACTGCGCCGGCCGCACCGTCGTCGGCCCGCACCGCGTCGACAAGTCGGGCGCCGTCTACACCCTGCTGGTCAACGCCCGCGGCCGCGCGCTGCCCTGGGTGATCGTCAGGCTGCTGCTCGGCACCCTGCTGCGTACCCTCGCCTACCTCGTCGGCAAGGTGCCCGGCCAGGCGTTGGACGAGGTCACCGGCTTCTTCCGCACCCTGCTCAGACCCGGCCACATCCTGGCCGGCCGCCGCAACCGCGGCAAGCCCGCCACCGAGGCCGGCCGACTGCGCCCGCTCTTCCCGCCGCCGGGCGCGACCGTCCGGGCGACGGTCGAACAGGTCGCCGCCAACGTGACCGGACGCCTCGAACCGGAGCAGTCCTCCGGCGGCCGGCACGGCGCCGTCGAGTCCGGCCCCGGCGGAGACGACGGCGACTACCCCGAAGTCGAACAGTTCGCCCGGCTCAAGAGGATCGCCCGCAAGCCCGCACCGGTGCTCTTCGCGCTGCTCCTGCTCACCTCCCTCGTCGCCTGCCGCTCCCTGCTCACCGGCGGCGCTCTGGCCGGCGGCGCGCTGCTGCCCGCCCCCGGCGAGGCCGGTGAACTCTGGGCGCGCTACGCCGACGCCTGGCACCCCGTCGGGGTCGGCACCACCGAGTCCGCCCCGCCCTACCTCGCGGTGCTCGCCGCGTTCGCGGCCATGCTGCTCGGCAGCACCGGGCTCACCATGACGCTGCTGCTCGTCGGCTCCGTACCGCTCGCCGGCGTCTGCGCCTACTTCGCCTCCCGGGGACTCGTCGGCTCGCGTGTCCTGCGCGCCTGGGGCAGCGTCGCCTACGCCCTGCTGCCCGCCGTCACCGGAGCGCTCGCCTCCGGGCGGCTGGGCGCCGCCGTACTGGCCGTGTTCCTCCCGCTCATCGCCCGCGCGGCCGCCCGAGCCTCCACCGGCACCGGCTGGCGGGCGGTCTGGACGCTCGCCCTCCTCGTGAGCGTCACCACCGCCTTCACCCCGGTGGTCTGGCCCATCGCCGTCGTACTGACCCTCGCCGTGTTCGTGGTGCGACTGCGGCAGGGCGTCGCGGGCTCCTCCCTCCTCGTCCGGGCGGTCGTGCTGCTCGGCACCCCGCTGCTGCTGCTCGCGCCCTGGTCCCTGAGCCTGCTGACCGATCCGGCCTCCCTGTTCTCCGAAGCCGGCCTCGACATCGGCACCGGCGCCGTCGACCCCCTCCACCTCCTGGCCCTCGACCCGGGCGGCCCCGGCGCCGCCGGCGGTCTGCTGTTCCTCGGCGTGCTGCTCGCGGCCCTCGCGGCGCTGCTGCGGGCCGACCGCAGGCGGGCCGTCCTGGCTGCCTGGACCGTGGCGCTGACCGGCCTGCTCTTCGCGGCGCTGACCGGCGGCAACGGCTGGGCCGGCCCTTCCACCCTGGTGTACGGAATCGGACTGCTGACCGCCGCCGTACTCGGCGCGGAAGGCGCCCGGGGCCGAGTCGCGGCGCAGAGCTTCGGCTGGCGCCAGCCGCTGGCCGCCCTGGTCGCGCTGGCCGCGCTGCTCGCGCCGCTGGTCAGCGGTGTCAGCTGGATGATCGGCGGCGCCGGCGGCCCGCTCGAGCGTCGCTCGCCCGTCCAGGTGCCCGCGTTCGTCGCCGAGGAGAGCCGCACCACCGACCAGCCCAGAACCCTCGTACTCGACACAGCCGAGCGCGGCGACGTCCGCTACACGCTCGTCCGGGGCTCCGGCGCCCGGCTGGGCGACGGCGACCTGGCGCGCGCGACCGCCGGCTCCGGCGGCCTGGACGACGTGGTCGCCAACCTGGTGGCCGGCTCCGGCGCCGACCAGCGCGAACGGCTGGGTGCCTACGGCGTCCGCTACGTCTTCGTCCGCGCCGCCGCCGACAAGCCCACCGCGGACCCCGCCACGCGGCAGATGATCGGCGTCCTCAACGCCACCCCCGGGCTGGAACGCCTCAGCCAGCAGTCCGGCGGCGAACTGTGGCGGGTGGAGGCGGCCATCGCCCGCGTCATGATCATCAGTGAGGGCGCGCCGTCGGTGACCGTTCCCGCCGGACCGGTGGACGTCAACACGACGATCAAGTCCGGCTCCGAGGGACGGGTACTGCGGCTGGCCGACACCCGGTCGGAGGGCTGGACCGCCACCCTCGACGGCCGCGACCTCAAGCCGATCACCGTCCAGGGCTGGGCGCAGGGCTTCGAGCTGCCCGCCCAGGGCGGCCGACTCGAGGTCACCTACCAGGCGCCGCTCGCCCACCGGGCGTGGCTGTGGACGCAGGGCGCGCTGGCGGTGCTGGTCGTCGTGCTGGCCCTGCCGGGCCGCCGCCGGGACAACGACGACGACCTGCCCGAGACCGAAAGCCCCGCCCCCGTACCCGCCCAGTCGACCGGCACGGAACCCGCGCCGGAAGGCCGCAGGGC
>NZ_VJYK02000009.1 GCF_007097205.2 Streptomyces alkaliterrae | reverse complement strand
CGCCCCCACCGCCCGTGACGGCGAACGGCCGCGCGGTGCCCGCTTCGCGGGTGCCTACGAGGCCGACGAACCTCGCCGACCCGCCGCACCTCCGCCCGAGGCGCTACGGGCAGCCGCCCGGGCGGCCGCCCAGCTCACCGCCCTACGGGCCGCCCAGGACGGCGGCGGCGCCTACGTGCTGCTGTGCGAGGCGACCGGCTGGCCGTCGGCCTGGCTGCCGCCACTGGCCGCCGAGTTGGAGAGATCCGGGCTGGCCGCCGACGTCTCGCTGCTGCTGTGGGAGTTGGCGACGCTACCGCCCCCGGCGCTCGCCGAAGCGGCCGTCGCCCTGGACGCGGCGGGCCGTGCGGGCGACTGCTCGGCGCTGCTGCGCCAGGCGTCGGCGCGCCGACGGCCGGAGGTCGCGGAGGTCGCGCTCGCGCTGTGCCACAACGGGCGGCGTGACCTCGCGACGGTGTTACTGACCGCTCTGTTGCGTGCTCGTACCATCCAGGAGGCGGCGGAGGTCGTCGAGCCGGACCGCCACACCCTGACCGGCCTGCTGCTCGACGCCGCCGAGGCGGTCTCCGTGCAGCAGCGCCACGCGGTGGCCCGAATGCTGGAGGCGGCGGACTGAGCGTCACCCTCGGCGGCCCGGCCCCGACAACGGCCGGGCGTGCGCGGGCTCGAGCCGAACGCGCCCCCGCGACGTGACGTTGTGCCGATTCGCTTGCCACAGAGCGTGACGAGGTTTACGGTCGCAAGTCCCCGTGCCGGCCGCTGTCGCCACGACGGGACCGGAGGCCAGGCCGACGTCCGGCAAAGGAGCAGCTCATGGCAGACACCGACCGCAAGGGCGCGGTGGTGCGGGCCGCGCTCGTCCAGGCGACGTGGACCGGCGACACCGAGTCGATGATCAGCAAGCACGAGGCGCACGCCCGGCGCGCCGCCGAACAGGGCGCGCGGGTGATCGGCTTCCAGGAGGTCTTCAACGCGCCCTACTTCTGCCAGGTGCAGGAGGCCGAGCACTACCGCTGGGCCGAGCCGGTGCCGGACGGCCCCACCGTGCGCCGGATGTGCCGACTCGCCCGGGAGACGGCGATGGTGATCGTCGCGCCGATCTTCGAGAGCGCCGGGCCCGGCCTCTACTACAACACCGCCGTCGTGATCGACGCCGACGGCACCGTCCTCGGCGCCTACCGCAAGCACCACATCCCGCAGCTGAAGGGGTTCTGGGAGAAGTACTACTTCCGCCCGGGCAACCTGGGTTGGCCGGTGTTCGACACCGCCGTCGGCCGGATCGGCGTCTACATCTGCTACGACCGGCACTTCCCCGAGGGTTGGCGGGCGCTCGGCCTCGCCGGAGCCCAGCTCGTCTACAACCCCTCCGCCACCGCGCGCGGCCTCTCCGACCACCTGTGGCGGCTGGAGCAGCCCGCGGCGGCCGTCGCCAACCAGTACTTCGTCGCCGCCATCAACCGCGTGGGCGTCGAGGAGTACGGCGACAACGACTTCTACGGCACAAGCTACTTCGCCGACCCGCGCGGCGCCCTCGTCGGCGAGCCGGCCGACGACAAGGAGGAACAACTCCTCGTCCGCGACCTCGACTTCGACCTGATCGACGAGGTGCGCACCCAGTGGGCCTTCTACCGCGACCGCCGCCCCGACGCCTACGGAAACCTGGTGCAGCCATGACCGACACCGCGCACGCGCACACCGCCCCCACGAACGCCGGCGCACCCGCCGGTGCACACGCCGCCCTGCACGACCGGCACCGCGCCGTCATGCCGGACTGGCTGGCCCTCTACTACGACCGCCCGATGGAGCTGACCCACGGCGAGGGCCGGTACGTCTGGGACGGCGAAGGCCGCCGCTACCTCGACTTCTTCGGCGGCATCCTCACCACCATGACCGCCCACGCGCTGCCGGAGGTCACCAAGGCCGTCAGCGAACAGGCCGGCCGCCTCCTCCACAGCTCCACGCTCTACCTCAACCGGCCCATGATCGAGCTGGCCGAGCGGATCACCGCGCTGTCCGGCATCCCCGACGCACGGGTCTTCTTCACCACCTCCGGCACCGAGGCGAACGACGCCGCTCTCCTCCTGGCCACCGCCTACCGGCGCTCCAACCAGGTACTCGCCATGCGCAACAGCTACCACGGGCGGTCCTTCAGCACGGTCGGCGTCACCGGCAACCGAGCCTGGTCGCCGACCAGCCTCTCCGCCCTCCAGACGCTGTACGTGCACGGCGCGGTGCGGGACGCCGGCCCGCTCGCCGAGCTGGACGACCAGGCGTTCGTCGCCGAGTGCGTGGCCGACCTGCGGGACATGCTCAACCAGGGCGCGCGGGGCGTGGCCGCGCTGATCGCCGAACCCGTCCAGGGCGTCGGCGGGTTCACCGCGCCGCCCGACGGCCTGTACGCGGCGTTCCGCGAGGTGCTGAACGAACAGGGCATCCTGTGGATCAGCGACGAGGTGCAGACCGGCTGGGGCCGCACCGGCGACCACTTCTGGGGCTGGCAGGCGCACGCCGCCGCCGGTGCACCGGACATGCTCACCTTCGCCAAGGGCATCGGCAACGGCATGTCGATCGGCGGTGTGGTGGCCCGCGCGGAGATCATGAACTGTCTGGACGGCAACTCCATCTCCACGTTCGGCGGCAGCCCGATCACCATGGCCGCCGGCAACGCCAACCTCGCCTACCTGCTGGAGCACGACCTCCAGGGCAACGCCCGCCGGGTGGGCGGTCTGCTCATCGAACGGCTGCGGGCGATCGCCGCGGGACTCGACGTGGTGACCGACGTCCGCGGCCGGGGCCTGATGATCGGCGTGGAGCTGACCGACGCCAGGGCGGCGAGCCGGGCGCTGGAGGCGGCGCGCGAGGGCGGACTGCTCGTCGGACGCGGCGGCCTGGACGGCTCCGTGCTGCGGATCGCCCCGCCGATGACGCTCACCGTCGCCGAGGCCGAGGAGGGCGCCGCCGTCCTCGAGGACGCGCTGCTCCGCGCGGGCGGCCGCGTCTGATTCCTGCCACGCCGCGCCCGGGCCCGCGCCCGTTCGGGTGAGACGGCGGCACGTCCCGGTCATCCAGGGTCACGCTGTTGCCACGGTCGGTGACAAACCCTTACGGTCGTTCGCACCGCAGGAGGCCCCACGCGGGCCGCCCCGACGCAGCACGGGCACGCCCGCACCCGGGCGTGGCCGGCGTCGGAGACGAAGGGAGCCGGACGTTGAGCCGCACAGTCGTCCAGAACGGGCTCGTCATCACCGCCACCGACGAGGTCGAGGCCGACCTGCTGATCGAGGGCGAGCGGGTCGCCGCCCTGGTGACCCGGCAGAGCACGCTCGCCCGGGACCTCGCCGCCGGCGCCGACCGGCTGATCGACGCCACCGGCCGGTACGTGATCCCCGGCGGCGTCGACGTCCACACCCACCTCGACTTCCCCTTCGGCGGCACGTTCTCCTCCGACACCTTCGAGTCCGGCACCCGGGCCGCCGCCTGGGGCGGTACGACCACCCTCGTCGACTTCGCCGTGCAGAGCCGGGGCCACGCCCTGCGGGAGGGCCTGGACGCCTGGCACGCCAAGGCCGCCGGCCGCTGCGCGGTGGACTACGCGTTCCACATGATCCTCTCCGAGGTCACCGAGGCGTCCCTGAAGGAGATGGACCAGCTCGTGGGGGAGGGGATCACCTCCTTCAAGCTGTTCATGGCCTACCCCGGGGTCTTCTACAGCGACGACGGGCAGATTCTGCGGGCCATGCAACGCGCCGCCGACAACGGCGCGTTGGTCATGATGCATGCGGAGAACGGCATCGCCATCGACGTGCTCGCCGAGCAGGCCCTCGCCCGAGGCGAGACCGACCCCCGGTACCACGGCGAGGTCCGGCGGGTGCTGCTGGAGGCGGAGGCGACACACCGGGCCGTCCAACTCGCGCGCGTCGCCGGCGCACCCCTGTACGTGGTGCACGTCTCGGCGGAGGAGGCCGTCGCCGAACTGGCCGCCGCCCGCGACAAGGGCCTGCCCGTCTTCGGCGAGACCTGCCCGCAGTACCTGTTCCTGTCCACCGACAACCTCGCCGAGCCGGGTTTCGAGGGCGCCAAGTACGTGTGCAGCACCCCGCTGCGGCCCCGCGAACACCAGGCGGCCCTGTGGCGGGGCCTGCGGACCAACGACCTCCAGGTGGTCTCCACCGACCACTGCCCGTTCTGCTTCCGAGGACAGAAGGAACTCGGTCGGGGCGACTTCACCAGGATCCCCAACGGGCTGCCCGGCGTCGAACACCGCATGGACCTGCTCCACCAGGCCGTCGTCGAAGGCCACATCAGCCGCCGCCGCTGGATCGAGATCGCCTGCGCCACCCCCGCCCGGATGTTCGGCCTCCACCCGAGGAAGGGCACGCTGGCGCCTGGCGCAGACGCCGACGTCGTCGTCTACGACCCGGCGGCCAGCCAGACCCTGTCGGCCGCCACCCACCACATGAACGTGGACTACTCGGTGTACGAGGGGAAGACGGTCACCGGCTGCGTCGAGACCGTGCTCTCACGCGGCGAACCGGTCATCGAGAACGGGACGTACGTCGGACACGCCGGGCACGGCTCCTTCGTCCCGCGCTCCACCTGCCAGTACCTGGGCTGAGGAGGCCATCCGCCATGGACTTCGGACTCGTCCTGCAGACCGACCCGCCGCACTCCCAGGTCGTCGGACTGATGCGCCGCGCGGAACGCAACGGCTTCCGCTACGGCTGGACCTTCGACTCCGCCGTCCTGTGGCAGGAGCCGTTTGTCATCCACAGCCAGATCCTGGAGCACACCGCGAAGCTGCACGTCGGCCCCATGGTGACCAACCCGGGGACCCGCGCCTGGGAGGTGACCGCGTCCACCTTCGCCACCCTCAACGACATGTTCGGCAACCGCACGATCTGCGGCATCGGCCGCGGCGACTCCGCGATGCGCGTCGCCGGCCGCAAGCCCAACACCCTCGCCCGCCTCGGCGAGGCAATCGACGTCATCCGCGACCTGGCCGAAGGCCGCGAGGCCGTCGTGGACGGCACCTCCCTCCGTATCCCGTGGATCAGAAACGGCCGCCTTCCGGTATGGATGGCAGCCTACGGCCCCAGGGCCCTCGCTCTCGCCGGTCAGAAGGCCGATGGCTTCATCCTCCAACTGGCCGACCCCTACCTCACCGAATGGATGGTCAAGTCGGTACGGGACGCCGCCCGGACGGCCGGACGCGACCCCTCCGAGGTGACGGTCTGCGTGGCCGCCCCCGCCTACGTCACCACCGACGACTCACCCGACGCCCTCGCCCACGCCCGCGCGCAGTGCCGCTGGTTCGGCGGCATGGTCGGCAACCACGTCGCGGACCTCGTCGCCCGCTACGGCGAGCACTCCGACCTGGTGCCCGACGTCCTCACCAGCTACGTCAAGCAGCGGCAGGGCTACGACTACAGCCACCACGGCCGCGCCGGCAACCCGTCCGCCGACTTCGTCCCCGACGAGATCGTGGACCGCTTCTGCCTGCTGGGCCCCGCCGGGGCCCACATCGACCGCCTCAAGACGCTCCGCGACCTCGGCGTCGACCAGTTCGCCGTGTACGCCATGCACGACGCGAACGAGCCGACCATCGACGCCTACGGCTCTCAGGTCATCCCCGCCCTGACGGACGGACCCTAGGCCGCCCGCCGTGCGGTCAGCGGCGCAGCTCGGCGAGCAGGGCGGGCAGCGCGCGGCCGATGGGCTCGCGGACCACGTCGTCGGCGAGCGAGTCGTACGGGGCCGGCTCGGCGTTGACGATCACCAGGCGGGCGCCCTCGCTCGCGGCGATCTCCGTGACGGAGGCGGCGGGCTGGACCTGGAGGCTGGTGCCGACCGCGAGGAACACCTCACAGGCTCGGGCGACCGCGACCGCCTGGGCGAGGCGCCTTGCGTTCGGGCAGGCCGGCCCCCGGTAGTCGGGGATGCCCGAGTAGGTCGAGACTCCCGCTCCGGTCAGCACCGCCACCGTCGGCCGCCGCCCGTTCCGCCGTCGCCCGTGTCCACCATGCCTCCGAGCCCGGACCGCGCGGACGTGCCCCGGCTCGACGTCCGACTTCTGTCGCTACCCATGAACAAAGCCGACGCCCCGACTCCCGGCTGTGCCGGTTCCGACAACCGGGTGACCAGCCCTCGACGCCTTGATGTGGGTGGCACGTGCTTGGATGGGGTGATGATCGATGACGAGCTGGTGGCGACGGTGTCCGAGGCGGTACGGAAGGCCGCCGCGGAGGAGATCCTGCCGCGCTGGCGTCGGCTCGACGCCGACGAGGTCACCCAGAAGGTGGGCCCGCACGACCTGGTCACCGTCGCGGACCGGCGGGCGGAGGAGCACCTGACCGCCTCCCTGACCGCGCTGCTGCCCGGTTCCGTCGTGGTCGGCGAGGAGGCCGTGCACGCCGACCCGACCCGGTACGAGGCGCTGCGCGGGGACCGGCCGGTGTGGATCGTCGACCCGGTCGACGGCACCCGGCAGTTCGTGCGCGGCGAGGAGGGCTTCTGCACCCTGGTCGCGCTCGCCCGGCACGGCGAACTGCTCGGCTCGTGGACGTACGCGCCGGTGCTCGACAAGCTCGCCACCGCCCGGCTCGGCCACGGCGCGTGGCTCAACGGGCACCGGATCGGCGCCGGCTCGCCCGCCTCGGGCGAGGAACTGGAAGTGGCCTGCTCGCACCCGGACTTCACCGAGGAGGCGTTCCGACTGCGGCTGGAGCGGCTGCGGGTGCCCGGCGTCGCGCCACGCCCCTGCGGCTCGGCGGGACTGGAGTACCTGGCCGTCGCGACCGGGGACGTCGCCGCCACCGCCTTCTGCTGGGAGTCCGCCTGGGACCACGCGGCGGGCCTGCTCCTGGTCGCCGAGGCCGGCGGCGCCCAGAGCACGGTGACGGGGGAGCCGTTCCGGATCGACCGCGACAACGCGCTGCCGTTCAGCGCCGCCCGCGACGAGTCGACCCTGCGGCGTATCCTCTCCCTGCTGACGGGTGAGGACGGCTGAGCCGCCACTGACGGATGAGTGCTCCTGCCCCTGACAGCCTTGAGGACGAGGGAGGTCCACAGTGCCGTGGACGCGTGACGCGGTGGTCGTCGGCGCCGGACCCAACGGCCTGACGGCGGCGGTAGAGTTGGCCCGCCGCGGGTTGAGCGTGGAACTGTTCGAGGCGTTGGGCACGGTAGGCGGGGGAGCCCGTACCGAGGAACTGACGCTTCCCGGCTACCTGCACGACCCCTGCTCGGCCGTGCACCCGCTGGCCATCGGCTCCCCTGCCTTCACGAAGCTGCCGCTGGCTCGGCACGGACTGCACTGGCTGCAGCCGGAGTTGCCCATGGCGCACCCCTTCCCGGACGGCAGCGCGGTCACGCTCGCCAGAACGGTGGGGGAGACGGCCATGTCGCTCGGCAGCCGGGACGCGGGCGCCTACCGGCGGCTGATGGACCGCTTCACCGGCCGCTGGGACACTCTGGCCGCCGACTTCTTCAAGGTGCCGTGGGACGGGCTGCCCAGGGACCCGCTGATGTTCGCCCGCTTCGGGATGGTCGGCGTCCAGCCCGCCGCGTGGATGAACCTGCGGTTCCGCGACGAGAAGGCCCGCGCGCTGTTCGCCGGGCTCGCCGCGCACGCGATCACTCCGCCCACCACCTTCACCACCAGCGGCATCGCCATGGTGTTCGCGCTCGCCGCGCACGAGCGCGGCTGGCCGGTGCCGCGCGGCGGCTCGCAGGCGATCTCCGACGCGCTCGCCGGCTGCCTGCGGGAGGCCGGTGGGATCATTCACACCGGGGTGGAGGTGCGCCGACTGGACGAGCTGCCACCGGCGCGGGCGTACGTGTTCGACACCTCGCCCACCGCGCTGGCCCGCATCGCGGGCCTCGGCAGCGCCTTCTCCTCGTTCCGGTACGGGCCCTCGGCGTTCAAGATCGACTACGCGCTGTCCGGGCCGGTGCCGTGGACCGCGCCCGATGCGCGCCGGGCCGGCACCGTGCACGTCGGACCGACCAGCGGGGAGATCAACGCGGCGCTGCACGCCGTCGCGCGGGCGCGCCGCGCGCCGGACGTCCCGTTCCTGATCACCTCCCAGCCGAGCTTGGTCGACCCGACGAGGGCGCCGACCGGGCGCCACGTCTTCTGGGCCTACGGACACGCCCCCAACGGCTGGCGCGGCGACATGACCGAGGCCGTCGAGCGGCAGCTGGAACGCTTCGCGCCGGGCTTCCGCGACCTGGTGCTGGCCCGTGCCACGGCCGGGCCGCCCGAGCTGGCCTCCCGCAACGCGAACTACGTCGGCGGCGACATCGCCTGCGGCGCGTACGCGGGCCTCCAGACGCTGCTGCGCCCGCGCCTCGCGCGGGTGCCGTACGCCACCGCGCACCCGGCGGTCTACCTCTGCTCCTCCGCGACCTGGCCGGGGCCCGGCGTCCACGGAATGTCCGGCCACAACGCCGCGAAGGCGGTCTGGCGCCGCCTACGCACGACGCGCTGAGCAGGCGCCGCCCGGCGGCGCCGCCTCTCCGCCGCCCGCACGTGGCGCGCGTCCGGTCAGCCCTCTGGCCGCTCGTTCGCCGGTCCCGCCCGTCGTGGGCCTGCCCTGCTGGGTGCCGTCCGGCCGAGCGCCCGGTCTGTCGACCGCTTGTGCCGCCGGCCGCGTGTTCACGTGGCCGTTCGGCCCGGCCGCCGCGCTGACGCGGGCGCCTGATCCGAGGGGGCTCCCCGCCCGCGGCTTGCGGCGTACGTCGTTGCCGAGAGGGTGTGGGCATTCCGCGTTCGCAGCCGCGCCTCGTCCCGCCGGTGTCAGCCGTCGCCCGGCGCCGTCGCGGCAGCGCGGTCGCCGCCGTCCGGAGCGTGGTCGGCGGTGGTCACCTTGTCGGTGGGCGGATAGGGTCGGGCACGGCGCGACCACCCGTTCTCAAGCAAGGGACGAACCTGTATGACGCACACGGGGCGCGTGCTGATCGCCGCGGACAAGTTCAAAGGATCACTCACGGCGGTGCAGGTTGCCGAGCACGTCACCGCCGGGCTTCGGCGTGTCCGCGCGGACCTGGAGGTCGAGGCGCTGCCGGTGGCCGACGGCGGTGACGGCACCGTGGCGGCGGCCGTCGCCGGCGGTTTCGAACGCCGGGAGGCGGAGGTGACCGGGCCGCTGGGCGCGCCTGTGACCGCCTCCTACGCGTTGCGCGGCGACACCGCCGTGGTGGAGATGGCCGAGGCGTCCGGACTGCAGCTGCTGCCCGCCGACGGGCTCGCCCCGCTGACGGCCACCACGCGCGGCAGCGGCGAGCTGCTGCTGGCGGCGGTGGAGGCCGGCGCCACCACGATCGTCTTCGGCGTCGGCGGCTCCGCGACGACCGACGGCGGCGCCGGCATGCTCCAGGCGCTGGGCGCCAGGCTGCTGGACGCCGACGGCCGTGAGGTCGGCCCGGGCGGCGGCGCGCTGGCCACGCTGGCCGAGGCGGACCTGTCCGGGCTCGACGCCCGGCTGCGGGACGTGCGGATCGTGCTGGCCAGCGACGTGGACAACCCGCTCACCGGCCCGAAGGGCGCCGCCGCCGTCTACGGCCCGCAGAAGGGCGCGAGCGAGGCGGACGTGGCCACGCTGGACGCGGCGCTGGAGCACTACGCGCGCGTTCTGGCCGACACGGTCGGCCCGCGTGCCGCCGAGTGTGCGCAGGCGCCCGGCGCGGGCGCCGCGGGCGGCATCGGATACGGCGCGCTGGTCGGTCTCGACGCGTCCTTCCGCCCCGGCATCGACGTCATGCTGGACGTGCTCGGCTTCGCCCCCGCCCTGGAACGGGCGGACCTGGTGATCACCGGCGAGGGCTCGATGGACTTCCAGACCCTGCACGGCAAGGCGCCGGCCGGGGTGGCCGCGGCCGCGCGGGCTGCCGGCAAGCCGGTGGTCGCGGTGTGCGGCCGGCTGGCGATCGGCGAAGAGGAGACCCGAGCCGCCGGCATCAGGGCCGTCTACCCGCTGAGCCTCATCGAGTCCGACCCGGCCCGATCAATGAGCCAGGCGGGCCCGCTGCTGGAGCAGGTCGCGGAACGCCTCGCCGAGGACTGGCTGGCCGGCTAGGGCCTGTCCGGCGGATCGGAGCGGCGTCGCGGTGCCGGGCGCCCGCTCCTCCCGCCTTTCGGCGGGGACGTGCCTCTTCGCCCTTCGACGCCGGCGAGGGCGCGGACGGGGCCGAGCATGCCGGTGCCGGCGGTCCAGTGGTCCCACACACAGCAGGCACGGCAGGGCTGGTCCGGAGGACTCACACGCCGAAGGCGGCGGTGCTCGTCGGTCGCTGACGCTCCCCGGCCTTCAGCCAGGGGCAGCGCCGGCTCCCTCACCCGTAGCCGCGAGGAAGCGGACGTCGGAAGGCGTCTCTGCCGCGGCACCGGTCCGCCGGACAGGTCCTGTGCGGCCCGGTCTCGGGACGTTGGGGACAGGCGCGCTCGCAGCGGGTCACCGTGGCGGGAGCCGGCATGGTCCGGGGGCCGGCCCTTCCACCAGGCGGGTCGGCCACCAGGCCGGCGGCCGGAGCGCGGACGTCGGTGTCGCGGCGCCGGCGCACAGCGCCGGGGCGGCGCAGGTCGATACGACGACAGACGGTGGGGGTGGGAGGACGATCGTCCTCCCACCCCCACCGTCGTGTGTCGGGAAACCTCCGGCCCGCTCGGGGCCGGGCGTCAGCCGCGGGCGGCCAGGCGCGCTTCGCGGCGGTTGTCGCGGAACGCGTTCACCCGCCGCGCCGTCGCGAAGAGCGGGATGACCGCGCCCAGTACCACCTGCAGCGAGCAGCCGGTCTGGAGCAGCAGCTCACCGCCGGGGGCGTTGAACGCCCACGCCGCGAGCATGCCCATCGCCAGCACGATCCAGCTGAGCATCGCCAGTGCCAGCAGTCCGCGCGGCTTCGGGTACTCCACCCGGGAGACCATCAGCCACGCCGTGCCCACGATCGCCAGCAGCGTCGGGATGAACGGCAGCTCGAGCAGCACGATCGACACGATCGTCAGCGCGCCGAAGGGGCTCGGCATGCCCTGGAAGATGCCCTCCCGCAGTGTCACGCAGGAGAATCTCGCAAGCCGCAGCACCACCGCCAGTAGCACCACGATCGCGGCAAGCGCGGAGACGTGCTGGTGGGCGTCGCTGGCGACCATGCCCCACACCAGCACGAAGTAGGCCGGGGCCAGCCCGAAGCTGATGAGGTCGGAGAGGTTGTCCAGCTCGGCACCCATCGCGCTGCTGCGCAGCTTGCGGGCGACGATGCCGTCGAACAGGTCGAAGATCGACGCGAGCAGCATCAGCATCACGGCGGTCGCGGCGCTGTGCCGGGCCATACCGCTGTCCTCGGCACCGGTGAGGTGCGGGATGAGGACGCCGGTGGTGGTGAAGTAGACGGCCATGAAGCCGCACGTGGCGTTACCGAGGGTCAGGGTGTCGGCGATCGAGAGCCGCGTCGACAGCGGCATCTCGACGTCGTCGTCCTGCTCCTCGTCCACGCTCCAGGTGCGCGGATCGTCGGACTCAATCGCGGTCAATGCGAGTCACCCCAGCGGTGGTGGTCTGGCCCACCTCGACGGCCGGCTCGACCCCCTCGGGAAGGTAGATGTCGACACGCGAGCCGAAGCGGATCAGCCCGATCCGCTCGCCCTGCTCGACCTTGGTCCCGGCCGGCACGTAGGGGATGATCCGGCGCGCGACGGTACCGGCGATCTGGATCATCTCGATGTCGCCGAGCTCGGTGTCGAAGTGCCACACCACTCGCTCGTTGTGCTCGCTCTCCTTGTTGAAGGCCGGAACGAAGCCGCCGGGCACGTGCTCCACGGAGGTCACGGTGCCGGCCAGCGGCGCGCGGTTGACGTGCACGTTGAGCGGGCTCATGAAGATCGCGACGCGGGTCCGGCCGTCCTTCCACGGCATGATGCTCTGCACCACGCCGTCGGCGGGGGAGATGACCCGCCCCTGGGCGATCTCCCGCTCGGGGTCGCGGAAGAACCACAGCATGCCTGCCGCGAGCGCGGTCGCCGGTACGGCGAGTGCCGCCGCCTTCCGGGACCGCCGGGCGCGCAGAAGGCTCACGGCGGCGGTGGCGACGGTCGGCAGCAGCCACGGGGAGCTGCCACGCGCCAGGCGGACGCCGGCGCGGGGGGAGGAAGAGCTGTGGGGCATGAAAGACCTTCGTAGCGGAGGGTGCCGCGCAGATGCAGAAGTACCACGGCTTTACCGAGATGGTATCCGAGCCCGGGGCCGACTGGGTAAGTCGGCGCCGGGCTCGGAGGCGCGGAAGGGCGCGACGGATGTGACCCTCATCTCACCCCGAACCAGGGCGAAACGGGGCGATCAGCCCTGGAGTCGGTACTCCTCCAGGAGCCGCCGACCGATGATCATTTTCTGAATCTCGGCGGTTCCTTCACCGATGAGCAGCATCGGCGCCTCGCGGTAGAGCCGCTCGATCTCGTACTCCTTGGAGAAGCCGTAGCCACCGTGGATGCGGAACGCGTCCTCCACGACCTCCTTGCAGTACTCGGAGGCCAGGTACTTGGCCATGCCGGCCTCGAGGTCGTTGCGCTGCCCGGAGTCCTTCTTGCGGGCGGCGCCGACCATCAGGGCGTGCGCGGCCTCCACCTTGGTGGCCATTTCGGCCAACTTGAACTGGATCGCCTGGTGTTGGGCGATCGGCTTGCCGAAGGTCTGGCGCTGCTGCGCGTACGACACGCCGAGTTCGAAGGCGCGTTGGGCGACGCCGCAGCCGCGGGCCGCCACGTTGACCCGGCCGACCTCGACGCCGTCCATCATGTGGTAGAAGCCGCGCCCGGTCTCGCCGCCGAGGACCCGGTCGGCCGGCACTCGCAGCCCGTCCATGATCAACTCGGTGGTGTCGACGCCCTTGTAGCCCATCTTGTCGATCTTGCCGGGGATGGTCAGGCCCGGCCTGACCTCGCCGAACCCCGGCTCTTTCTCCACCAGGAAGGTGGTCATCGACTTGTGCGGCGCGGTGCCCTCGGGGTGGCCCTCGTCGGTGCGGCAGAGCACCGCGACCAGGTTGGAGGAGCCGCCGTTGGTCAGCCACATCTTCTGACCGGTGAGCACGTAGTTGTCGCCGTCCCGCACGCCCTTGGAGGAGATCGCCGAGACGTCCGAGCCGAGCGCCGGCTCGGACATCGAGAACGCGCCGCGCACCTCGCCGGTGGCCATACGTGGCAGGAAGTGGTCCTTCTGCTCCTGCGTGCCGTGCTGCTTGAGCATGTAGGCGACGATGAAGTGCGTGTTGATGATGCCCGACACGCTCATCCAGCCGCGTGCGATCTCCTCCACGCACAGCGCGTAGGTGAGCAGCGACTCACCGAGGCCGCCGTACTCCTCGGGGATCATCAGACCGAAGATGCCGAGTTCCTTCAGGCCCTCGACGATCTCGGTCGGGTACTCGTCCTTGTGCTCCAGCTCCGTGGCGACCGGGATGATCTCCTTGTCGACGAAGCCGCGCACGGTCGCCAGGATCTCCTCCTGGATGTCCGTCAGGCCCTCGGTCCGCGCGAGACGTCCCATGTCACTTCCCCTTCCTGGGCTCGGGCTCACGCAGCTCGGGCCGGCCCGGCTGCTCCCCGCCGCGCGCCTCGATGTACTCGGCGGTCGGCACCATCACCTTGCGGCGGAAGACACACACCAGCGTGCCGTCCTGCTTGTACCCCTTGGTCTCCACGTAGACGATCCCCCGGTCCGACTTGGACTTCGAGGGCGTCTTGTCCAGCACGGTCGTCTCGCCGTAGATGGTGTCGCCGTGGAAGGTCGGCGCCACGTGCCGCAGCGACTCGATCTCCAGGTTGGCGATCGCCTTGCCCGAGACGTCCGGCACGGACATGCCCAGCAGCAGCGAGTAGACGTAGTTGCCCACGACGACGTTGCGGCCGAAGTCGGTGGTCTTCTCCGCGTAGTTGACGTCCATGTGGAGCGGGTGGTGGTTCATCGTGAGCAGGCAGAACAGGTGGTCGTCGTACTCGGTGACCGTCTTGCCCGGCCAGTGCTTGTAGACGGCACCGACCTCGAACTCCTCGTAGGTGCGGCCAAACTGCATGGTGTGAATCTCCGGTGGTCGGTATCGGCCCCGGGGCCGCGCCCGGCGGCCCCGGGGAAAGGCCGGGTGAGGGCCGGGAAGGCCCCGGGAGGGGGGCCCGTCAGTCGGTCGGCGGCTCGAACTTGGAGGTGCGCTGCATACCGGCGGCGCGGCCCTTGCCGGAGATGACCAGCGCCATCTTGCGGCTCGCCTCGTCGATCATCTCGTCGCCGAGCATCGCCGAGCCCTTCTTGCCGCCGGCCTCGGAGGTGAAGTAGTCGTAGGCGTCCAGGATCAGCTCGGCGTGGTCGTAGTCCTCCTGGGAGGGCGAGAAGATCTCGTTCGACGCCTCGACCTGGCCCGGGTGCAGCACCCACTTGCCGTCGAAGCCCAGCGCCGCCGCCCGCTTGGCGACCTCGCGGTAGCCGTCCACGTTGCGGATCTGCAGGTAGGGGCCGTCGATCGCCTGGAGGTCGTTCGCCCGGGCCGCCATCAGGATGCGCATCAGGATGTAGTGGTACGCGTCGGCCGGGTAGCCCGGCGGCTGCTCGCCGACCACCAGCGACTTCATGTTGATGGACGCCATGAAGTCGGCCGGGCCGAAGATGATCGTCTCCACGCGCGGCGAGGCGGCCGCGATGTCGTCGACGTTGATCAGGCCCTTGGCGTTCTCGATCTGCGCCTCGATGCCGATGCGGCCGACCTCGAAGCCCATCGTCTTCTCGATCTGCGTCAGCAGCAGGTCGAGCGCGACGACCTGCTGGGCGTCCTGCACCTTGGGCAGCATGATGCAGTCCAGGTTCGGGCCGGCGCCCTCGACCACGGTGACCACGTCGCGGTAGGTCCAGTGCGTGGTCCAGTCGTTGACCCGCACCACGCGGGTCTTGCCGGTCCAGTCGCCCTCGTTGAGGGCCCGCACGATGTGGTGCCGGGCGTCCGGCTTGGCCAGCGGCGCGCAGGCGTCCTCGAGGTCGAGGAAGACCTGGTCGGCCGGCAGGCCCTGGGCCTTCTCCAGGAAGCGCGGGTTGCTTCCCGGAACCGCCAGGCAGGAGCGGCGGGGGCGCAGCCGGTTGACCGGAGCGGGGGCAGTCATGCGAGGACCTCCAGGGGGTCGAGCTGGTGAGCGGTTCGGATCTCGTCGACGATACGGCCGATGATCTCCGTGATGCCGAAGTCCTTCGGCGTGAAGACGGCCGCCACCCCGGCGGCCCGCAGCGCCTCGGCGTCCGCGTTCGGAATGATGCCGCCGACGATGACGGGCATGTCGCCCGCCCCGGCGCGGCGCAGCCTCTCCAGCACGTCGGGCACCAGCTCGGCGTGCGAACCGGAGAGGATGGACAGGCCCACGCAGTGCACGTCCTCGGCGACGGCCGCCGTGACGATCTGCTCGGGCGTGAGCCGGATGCCCTGGTAGACCACCTCGAAGCCGGCGTCCCTGGCCCGTACGGCGATCTGCTCGGCGCCGTTGCTGTGGCCGTCCAGGCCCGGCTTGCCGACCAGCAGCCGCAGCTTGCCGCAGCCCAGCTCCTCGGCGGTGGCGGACACTTTGCGGCGGACGGCGGCGAGTGTGGAGCCCTCCTCGGCGCTGACCGCCACCGGCGCGCTGCTCACCCCGGTGGGGGCGCGGAACTCGCCGAAGACGTCCCGCAGCGCCCACGCCCACTCGCCGGTGGTCACGCCCGCGCGGGCGCACTCCAGCGTGGCGGGCATCAGATTGGTGTCGCCGGCCGCCGCCTTCTTCAGCGCGGCCAGCGCCTCCTGGGCGCGCGGCTCGTCACGCCGGTCCCGCCAGTCGCCCAGCGCCTCGACGACTCGCTGCTCGACCGCCGGGTCCACCGTCATGATCGCGGTGTCCAGGTCGGCGGTCAGCGGGTTCGGCTCGGTGCCCTGGTGGACGTTGACCCCGACGATCTTCTCCTCGCCGGACTCGATCCGCGCCCGGCGCTCGGCGTGCGAGGCGACGAGCTGCGACTTCAGGTAGCCGGACTCCACGGCCGCCATCGCACCGCCCATCTCCTGGATGCGGTCGATCTCGGCCAGGCACTCGGCGACCAGCGCGTCGACCTTGGCCTCGATGACGTGCGAGCCGGCGAAGATGTCGTCGTACTCCAGCAGGTCGCTCTCCAAGGCGAGGACCTGCTGGATGCGCAGCGACCACTGCTGGTCCCAGGGGCGGGGCAGGCCCAGCGCCTCGTTCCACGCCGGCAGCTGCACCGCGCGGGCCCGGGCGTCCTTGGAGAGCGTGACGGCCAGCATCTCCAGCACGATCCGCTGGACGTTGTTCTCCGGCTGCGCCTCGGTGAGACCCAGCGAGTTGACCTGCACGCCGTACCGGAAGCGCCGCTGCTTGGCGTTGTCGATGCCGTAGCGCTCCAGGGTGACCTTGTCCCAGATCCGGGTGAACGCCCGCATCTTGCACATCTCCTCGACGAAGCGGACGCCCGCGTTCACGAAGAAGGAGATGCGCGCCACCACGTCGCCCATGCGCTCGGGCGGCACCTGGCCGGAGTCCCGGACCGCGTCGAGCACCGCGATGGCCGTGGACATCGCGTAGGAGATCTCCTGAACCGGCGTGGCACCGGCCTCCTGGAGGTGGTAGCTGCAGATGTTGATCGGGTTCCACTTGGGGATGTGGTTCACCGTGTAGGCGATCATGTCCGTCGTCAGCCGCAGGGAAGGGCCCGGCGGGAAGACGTGCGTCCCCCGCGACAGGTACTCCTTCACGATGTCGTTCTGCGTCGTGCCCTGCAGCTTCGTGACGTCCGCGCCCTGCTCCTCGGCGACCACCTGGTACATCGCCAGCAGCCACATGGCGGTGGCGTTGATGGTCATCGAGGTGTTCATCTGCTCCAGGGGGATGTCCTGGAACAGCCGACGCATGTCGCCCAGGTGCGAGACCGGGACACCGACCCGGCCGACCTCGCCGCGCGCGAGCACGTGGTCGGGGTCGTAGCCGGTCTGCGTCGGCAGGTCGAACGCGACCGACAGGCCGGTCTGGCCCTTGGCGAGGTTGCGCCGGTACAGCTCGTTGGACGCCTCGGCCGTGGAGTGGCCGGCGTACGTCCGCATCAGCCACGGACGGTCCCTCTTGCGTTCAGTCATCGGGAGCACTCACGCCTTCGCGTCGTCGCGGAAGAGGTTGATCGCGTTGATGTGCTTGGCCCGCAGCTCCTCGTTCCGCACGCCCATGCCCTCCTCGGGCGCCAGGCACAGCACGCCGACCTTGCCCTGGTGGACGTTGCGGTGCACGTCGTGCGCGGCCTGCCCGGTGTCCTCCAGCGAGTACACCTTGGAGAGCGTCGGGTGGATCTTGCCCTTGGCGATCAGGCGGTTGGCCTCCCAGGCCTCGCGGTAGTTGGCGAAGTGCGAGCCGACGATCCGCTTCAGGCTCATCCAGAGGTAGCGGTTGTCGTACTGGTGCATGTAGCCGCTGGTGGAGGCGCAGGTGACGATCGTGCCGCCCTTGCGGGTGACGTAGACGGAGGCGCCGAAGGTCTCGCGGCCCGGGTGCTCGAAGACGATGTCGATGTCCTCGCCGCCGGTGAGCTCGCGGATCTTCCTGCCGAACCGCTTCCACTCCTTCGGGTCCTGGTTCTGCTCGTCCTTCCAGAACTTGTAGCCCTCGGCGCTGCGGTCGATGATCGCCTCGGCGCCCATCTTCCGGCAGATCTCCGCCTTCTGCTCGGAGGAGACGACGCAGATCGGGTTGGCGCCGCCGGCCAGCGCGAACTGGGTGGCGTAGGAGCCGAGGCCGCCGGAGGCGCCCCAGATCAGGACGTTGTCGCCCTGCTTCATGCCGGCGCCGTTGCGGGAGACGAGCTGCCGGTAGGCGGTGGAGTTCACCAGGCCGGGGGCGGCGGCCTCCTCCCAGGAGAGGTGGTCGGGCTTGGGCATCAGCTGGTTGGACTTCACCAGGGCGATCTCCGCCAGGCCACCGAAGTTCGTCTCGAAGCCCCAGATGCGCTGCTCGGGGTCGAGCATGGTGTCGCTGTGGCCGTCGGCGGACTCCAGCTCGACGGACAGGCAGTGCGCGACGACCTCGTCGCCGGGACGCCAGGCGTTCACGCCGGGGCCGGTGCGCAGCACGACGCCGGCCAGGTCGGAGCCGATGACGTGGTACGGCAGGTCGTGGCGCTTGGCGAGCGGCGAGAGGCGGCCGTAGCGCTCCAGGAAGCCGAAGGTCGACACCGGCTCGAAGATCGAGGTCCACACGGAGTTGTAGTTGACCGAGCTGGCCATGACGGCGACCAGCGCCTCACCGGGACCGAGCTCGGGCAGCGGCACCTCGTCCAGGTGCAGCGACTTGCGGGGGTCCTTCTCGCGGCTGGCGAGCCCCTGGAACATCTCCGCCTCGTCCTTGTGCACGGTGATCGCGCGGTAGGACTCGGGCAGCGGGATGTTGGCGAAGTCCTCGGAGGTGCTGTCCGAGGAGAGGATCGCGTCGAGAATCTGGTTCACGGTATGCCTCCGGCGAAGCGTGTGCGGGAAGACGCTTTGAGGGACGTCGGGGGAAGGCAGTGCCGTCGGTTCGGCGGGGTGGTGCGGCGGCGCTTGTCGGCGCGTGGTGCCTGTGACGCAGGCTTCCGGACGAACGGCGAGGCCGTGGGACAACGCCCGGAGTGCTACGCACGCTATGACACCCAGTGCCAGTGCGCAAGACACTGCGTGCCAGTTGTCAGTGTGACCCATACAACGACGCCCCGCACGTGCTCGTGCGGGGCGTCGTGAGCTGCTGGGAGCGGGTCGCTAGCGGGTGCGCAGGGCCGCTTCGATGGTGCGCATGATGTCCGGCAGCGGGGTGTCGGTGCGGGTGACGGTCACCAGCACCTCGCCGCGGGTGGTGGCCATCGCCGGCTCTTCGGGGGCGTCGCCCCGGCTCGCGCCGAAGCCCGTGCCGAAGGTCTGCCGCACGATCGCGAACGCCCGGTCGAGCTGGGCCATCACGTCGCCCTCGCCCCCGCCGCGCAGCCAGCGCCGCAGCACGTGGTTGTGCGCGGTGACCACAGCCGAGGCGGCGACCTCGGCCAGCAGCGGGTCGTGGTCGCCGTCCCGGTGCGCGGCCTCGTCGAAGTGGCCGAGCAGATAGCGGGTGAACAGCCGCTCGTAGCGGGCCACGGAGGCGATCTCCCGCTCCCGCAGCGCCGGCACCTCGCGGGTCAGCTTGTAGCGCTCGACGCTGCCCGCCGGCGAGGCGGCGTACATCTTCATGACCTCTTTGATGCCCCGGCACACGGTGTCCAGCGGGTTCTCGTGCGGCGGCGCCGCGTCGAGCACGGCCCGGGCCCGCTCCAGGGTGTCGTCGTGGTCGGGGAAGATCGCCTCTTCCTTGGAGCGGAAGTGGCGGAAGAAGGTCCGCCGGGCCACGCCCGCCGCGGCGGCGATCTCGTCGACGGTGGTGCCCTCGTAGCCCTTGGTGGCGAAGAGTTCCATCGCGGCGGCCGCCAGCTCGCGCCGCATCTTCAACCTCTGGGTCGATGCGGGGGTGCGTGCGGGTGTGGTGAGCTGCTGCGACATGTGCTGAACGTTACACGGCCCCCCGGAGGGCCGGGGCGGGCCGCCCGAGTGTGGATCGAGCAGCCCGCCCCAGCCGTGGCCGTCGGTCGCCGACGGGCCCTGGCCGCCGGTCACCGACGGGCGTACTCGCGGAAGCCGCGTCCCGACTTCCGACCGAGGCACCCGGCGGCCACCAGGTGCTCCAGCAGCGGGGCCGGCGCCAGGCCCGGCTCCCGGAACTCCCGGTGCAGCACCCGCTGGATCGCCAGCGAGACGTCCAGACCCACGACGTCCAGCAGCTCGAACGGGCCCATCGGGTAGCCGCCGCCGAGCTTCATCGCGGCGTCGATGTCGTCCAGGCTCGCGTAGTGCTCCTCGACCATCCGCACGGCGTTGTTGAGGTACGGGAACAGCAGGGCGTTGACGATGAAGCCGGCGCGGTCGCCGCAGTCGACGGCGTGCTTGCGGATCCGCCCGCACACCTCGCGGACGGTGGCGTGCACGTCGTCACCGGTCAGCACGGTCCGGACGACCTCGACGAGCTTCATCGCCGGCGCCGGGTTGAAGAAGTGCATGCCGATGACGTCCTGCGGCCGCGAGGTGGCGCGGGCGCAGGCCACCACCGGCAGCGAGGAGGTCGTGGTGGCCAGCACGGCGCCCGGCTTGCAGACCTTGTCCAGCGTCGCGAACAGCTGCTGCTTGACGGCCAGGTCCTCGGCCACCGCCTCCACCGCGAGATCGACCTGGTCGAAGGCGTCCAGCGAACCCGCCGGGGTGACCCGCGCGAGGGTCGCGTCGCGGTCCTCCTGACTGATGCGGCCCTTGCTCACCGACCGGTCGAGCGAGGCGGCGATCCGGCTCTTCGCCTTCTCCGCCTTCTCCTCGCTGCGGGCCGCGAGCACCACGTCGTAGCCGGCCTTGGCGAAGACCTCGGCGATGCCGCTGGCCATCGTGCCGGACCCGGCGACACCCACCGACCGGACCTCGCGGGCGCCGCTGTCGGCCTGCGAGGCGGCCGGAGTGAGGGCGTCGGGCACCACGACGTCGCTGCCCGGCGCCTCGTAGCTGTAGAAACCGCGGGCCGCCTTGCGGCCGGTGAGCCCGGCCTGGCTGAGGTGGCCCAGGATCGGCGCGGGGGCGTGCAGCCGGTCGGCGGAGGCGGCGTACATCGCCTCCAGGACGGTGCGCGCGGTGTCGATGCCGATCAGGTCGAGCAGTTCCAGCGGTCCCATCGGCAGGCCGCAGCCGAGCTTCATCGCGGCGTCGATGTCCTCGCGGGAGGCGTACCGCGCCTCGTACATGGCCGCGGCCTGGTTGAGGTAGCCGAACAGCAGCCCGTCGGCGACGAAGCCGGGTCGGTCGCCGACCGGGATCGGCTGCTTGCCCAGCTCCTCGGCGAGCGAGGTCACGGCGTCCGCCGCCTCCGGCGAGGTGAGCACGCTGGAGACGATCTCGACGAGCTTCATCGCCGGCGCCGGGTTGAAGAAGTGCATGCCCAGCACGCGTTCGGGGTGCGCGGTGTCCGAGGCCAGGCGGGTCACCGACAGCGCGTTGGTGCCGGTGGCCACGATCGCGGTGGGACGCACGATGCCGTCCAGCGCGCGCAGGATCGTGCGCTTGGTCTCGAAGTCCTCGGGCGCCACCTCGATCACCAGGTCGGCGTCGGCGGCCGCCTGGAGGTCGCCGAAGGTGCGGAAGCGGGCGAGCAGGTCCTGCCGCTCCTCCTCGGTGAGCCGCTCACGGGCGACGGCACGCGCGGTGGAGTTCTCCAGGGTGAGCACGGCCTGGGCGGCGGCGGTCTCGTCGGGGTCGATGCCGATCACTTCGCGCCCGGCGCGGGCCAGCACCTCGGCGATACCGGTGCCCATGGTGCCGAGACCGACGACGGCGACGGTGGAGAGGGGGGGACGGTCCATCACGGGACTCCAGGGGTGACGACTGGATACGAGGGTGTGCGCTCACCGCCGGGACCCGGGGCGACCACGCACGGGTGGGTGCGCGGGGCGCGCCGGTACGGCACGACGGGAGGGATATCTCGGGCCGGCCCTGTCCCGGGGCCGGGCACCGCAACGAGCGAGGCCGCTCGCTTCTGAACCGACTGACACTCTCGGCGGCTGCGTCACCAGGCCGCCTGAGCGGGTATGCCGCTCTGATGAGCAGCGTAACTCGGCAGTAACAAGAACACCAGAGGGCGGAAGCGGTCATCATGTGTGGCGCGGGCCACTCCCGCGCCGAACATGACGACCCACTCGACGGAGGGGAGTTGAGGCTGGATGGACGAGTGGCTGCGGGCCTTGCTGCGGCGCACCGCCGCCGAGTCGCGACGCGCGGCGGCCGGAACGGGCGACGCGGCGGACGGCGGCGAGGGCAGCGCCGAGCACCGCAGACTGGCGGCGGCCGTGGCCCGGGGGCCGGAGGGGCACCCGGAGCTGGCCGCCGTGCTCACCGAGTCCGGTCGGCCGGTGTGGGCCCGGGAGGTCGCCGCCTGTGCGCTGGCCGACGGCGGCGACCGGCGCGCCTTCGAGACCCTGGTCTTCCTGCTGAACTACCGGGAGGCCACGCGGGCCGAGTGCGCTGCCGAGGCGCTGCTGCGACTCGGCGACCCGCGCACCGGACGGGCCGCCGCCGCGCTCGCGACCAACGAGCTGCGGGCCGCGTACGCCCTGCACCCCGTGCTGCTGCTGACCCGGCTGGCCGGTCCCGAGTCGGTGCCGGCGCTGGTCACGGCGCTGCGGGCGCGGCTACGGCCGGGGGCGGTGCCGTACTGGGGGCTGGCACGGGCGTGTGCGCGCGGGCTGGGGGAGCTGGGTGATCCCCGGGCCCGTCCGGTGCTCACCGAGGCGGCGGCCTTCCCCCGACTCCGGGAGGCGGCCACCGACGCCCTGCGCCGCTTGCCACCGCCCTGAGCCTGTCTGATCGAGAGGTCACAGCCGCCGGTACATGATGTGCAGGCCGACGTAGCCGTGCTCGGGGTGGCGGAAGCCCTCGGGCAGCGTGGTCATGATCTCGAAGCCCAGCGACCGCCACAGTCGGACGGCCCTGGTGTTGGTCTCCACCACCGCGTTGAACTGGATCGCCCGATAGCCCTCGGCGCGCGCCCACTCGATCACGTACTCGCCCAGCGCGCGGCCCACGCCCCGCCCCGCCCGGGCGGCGTCCACCATGAAGCTCGCGCTGGCGATGTGCGAGGCGCCGCCCATGTGGTTGGGGTTCGTCTTCGCCGTGCCGACCACCGCGCCGGAGGCGTCGACGGCGACCACCGTGTGCGCGGGCGGCGGGAGGAACCACGTCGAGCGGGCCTGCCCCTCGTCCAGGTCGCGGTCGTAGGTGTAGGTCTCGCCGGCCCTGATGATGTCCCGCATGAACGGCCACACCGCAGGCCAGTCGGAGTCGGTGGCGGTCCGGATGGTGATCGACATCCGGGCAGGATGGCACGTGCTCACAGCAGTGTCAGCTGAGTATGTCCGTCGCCCTCCGGGGCCCGCTCGGCCACCGCCAGGTCGCCCGCCGCGGTGGCCGGCGGTCGGGCCACCCCGGGGGCGGCCGGCGCCAGGCCGTACTCGGCGGCGAGTTCGTGTACCTGGCGGGTGACGCGGCGCTGGTACCACTTCGGCGCGTAGGCGCCGTCCGCGTACAGCGCCTCGTAGTGCCGCACCAGTCCGGGGTGGTGGCGGGCGAGCCAGCTCGTGAACCACTCGCGGGCGCCGGGCCGCAGGTGCAGCGTCAGCGGTGTCACCGACGTCGCCCCGGCGGCGGCCACCGCCCGCACGGTGGCCCGCAGCTGGGCGGGCGAGTCGCCGAGGAAGGGGATGACGGGGGCCATCAACACCCCACAGCCGATGCCGTGTTCGGTCAGTGTGCGGACGACGTCCAGTCGCCGCTCGGGGGCCGGAGTGCCCGGCTCGACGGTGCGCCACAGTTCCTCGTCGAGGAAGCCGACGGAGACCGACACCCCGACGTCGGTGACCGCGGCGGCCGACCGCAGCAGCTCCAGGTCGCGCAGGATCAGCGTGCCCTTGGTGAGGATCGAGTAGGGGTTGGCGTGGTCCCGCAGTGCGGTCAGGATGCCGGGCATCAACCGGTAGCGGCCCTCCGCGCGCTGGTACACGTCGACGTTGGTGCCCATGGCGATGTGTTCGCCGCGCCAGCGGGGACCGGACAGTTCCCGCCTCAGCAGATCGGGTGCGTTGACCTTCACCACGATCTGGGTGTCGAAGCCGATCCCGGTGTCCAGATCGAGGTAGCCGTGGGTGCCCCTGGCGAAGCAGTACACACACGCGTGCGAGCAGCCCCGGTAGGGGTTGACCGTCCAGGTGAACGGCACGCGTGAGGCGGCCGGCACCCGGTTGACCAGCGAGCGGGCCCGCACCTCGTGGAAGGTGACGCCCCGGAACTCGGGGGTGTCGAACGTGCGGGTGACCACTTCGCTGCCGAAGAGGGCGGCCGGCCCGTCGTTCCTCAGGTTGTCCCAGCGCATCTGCCTGCCTCCTCGTGTGCCGCCGCACCCGCCTACTGATTAGAACACTCGTTCGAGCGAATGCTGTCAAGCCGGATTTGGGCGGTCGGCGTCCGGGTGATGGGATGAACCCCGACACCAGTGGGGCCCGCCCGGGCCCGCCCGGCCCGCGACGGCGGGCCGAGGACCAGCACAGGAGGAGCCCAATGGCACAGGTCGAGGCCACGACGCAGCGCGAGATCGCAGCCGACCCCGACGATGTCTTCGACGCCCTCGCGGACTACAGCGGTGTCCGCGGCAAGGTCCTGCCCGCCCACTACAGCGAGTACGAGGTGCGGGAAGGCGGCGACGGCGAGGGCACCCTGGTCCACTGGAAGCTCCAGGCGACCAGCAAGCGCGTGCGCGACTGCCTGATCGAGGTCAGCGAGCCCACCGACGGCCAGCTGGTGGAGAAGGACCGCAACTCCTCCATGGTGACCACCTGGGTCGTCACCCCCGCCGGTACCGGCCGGGCCAAGGTGGTCGTCACCACGGTGTGGAACGGCGCCGGCGGCATCGGCGGCTTCTTCGAGCGGACCTTCGCCCCCAAGGGGCTGGCCCGCATCCACGACGAACTTCTGGCCAATCTCGCCGCGGAGATGGAGAAGCAGGGCCGGTAGGTCCGAACAAGCCCCGCACGCCCGGATGGGCGGGACGACGCGACCTGTCACCACTTCGGGTGGTGTTGCGGCGACCTCGCGAAGGGTACGCGCCGCGCGGTGCCGAACACTTCACCCGGCACCGCGCGGCGCGTAACGTTGCCGCGTATGAAGATCCTCATCAGCGCCGACATGGAGGGTGCCACCGGTGTCACCTGCCCTGCCGACGTGCTGCCCGGCACTCCCCAGTGGGAGCGCTGCCGGACGATGTTCACCGGCGACGTGGACGCGGCCGCGACCGGCTTCCTGGCGGGCGGCGCCGACGAGGTGCTGGTGAACGAGGCGCACTGGACGATGCGCAACCTCCTGCTCGAACAACTCGACAACCGCGTACGCATGCTGACCGGCCGCCACAAGGACCTCTCGATGGTCGAGGGCGTCCAGCGCGGCGACGTCGACGGCGTCGCCTTCGTCGGCTACCACACCGGCGCCGGCACCGAGGGCGTGCTCGCCCACACCTACCTCGCCAACTCCGTCACCGGCGTCTGGGTGGACGGCACCCTGGCGAGCGAGGGGCTGCTGAACGCCCTGGTCGCCGCCGAGTACGGCGTGCCCGTCGTCCTGGTCACCGGCGACGACCGGACCTGCGAGGACGCCAAGGGCTACGCCCCGCACGCGCACACCGTCGCGGTCAAGGAGTACGTCTCGCGCTACGCCGCGATCTGCCGCACCCCGGAGCGCACCGCCGCCGACGTGCACGCCGCCGCGGCCGCGGCGACCGCGCTGGCACGACGCGTCGAACCCGTCAGCGAGAGCCACGAGATCGCCCTGGAGTTCGACGCCGAACACCTCGCCGGAGCCGCGACCCTGGTACCGGGCGTGCGCCGCACGGGCGAGTGCCGGGTCGCCTACACCGCCCCCGACATGTACCGGGGCATCCGCTGCTTCAAAGCGGTCACCACCATCGTCTCGGCCGCCGTGGAGGAAACCTATGGCTGAATCAGTGGTCGATCCGACGGACCCCCTCGCGCGACCGAGGGCGCTGCCCCAGGCCGGTATCGACGACCGGGCGCTGCTGGAGGTCGTCGACTTCACCTCCGACCTGATCCGCCTGGACACCACCAACCGGGGAGCCGGCCGGGGCCACGAACGCCCGGCCGCCGAGTACGTGGCCGAGCGCCTGGCGGACGCCGGACTGGAACCGGTCCTGCTGGAGAAGGCGCGCGGCAGGGCCAACGTCGTCGCCCGGGTGCCGGGCACCGACCCCACCGCTGACGCGCTGCTGCTGCACGGCCACCTCGACGTGGTGCCCGCCGACCCCGCCGAGTGGACCGTCCACCCGTTCTCCGGCGAGGTACGCGACGGCGTCGTCTGGGGCCGCGGCGCGATCGACATGAAGAACATGGACGCGATGCTGCTCGCCGTCGTGCGCGCCTGGAGCCGCACCGGAGTGCGCCCCCGCCGGGACGTCGTCCTCGCCTTCACCGCCGACGAGGAGGACAGCGCCGAGTTCGGCGCCGCCTACCTCGTCGATCAGCACGCCGACCTCTTCGAGGGCTGCACCGAGGGCCTGAGCGAGGCGGGCGGCTTCACCGTGCACGCCGACGGCGGTCTGCGGCTCTACCCGGTGGCCGCCGGCGAACGCGGCACGGCCTGGCTGCGGCTCACCGCGCGCGGCCGCGCCGGCCACGGCTCCAAGATCAACCGGGAGAACGCGGTCAGCCGCCTCGCGGCGGCCGTGCACCGGATCGCCGAGCACCGCTGGCCGCTGCGGCTGACCGACACCGTACGGGCGAGCCTGACCGCGCTCGCCGAACTCCGCGGGCTCACCCCACCCGACCTCGACGACCCCGGCTTCGACGACGCCGCCCTCGACGCCCTGCTCGACCGGCTCGGCCCGGTCGCGGCCGCGCTCGTCGCACCGACCGTGCGCAACAGCGCCAACCCCACCGCGCTGGACGCGGGCGGCAAGGTCAACGTCATCCCCGGGGCCGCCCGCGCGCTCGTCGACGGCCGGGTACTGCCCGGTGGCGAGGCGGAGTTCAACGCCACCCTCGACGCGCTCACCGGCCCGCACGTCGACTGGGACTACTACCACCGTGAGATCCCGCTCGAGGCCCCGGTGGACACGGCCACCTTCGCCGTGCTCCGCGAGGCCATCGAACACTTCGACCCGGGCGCGCACGCCGTCCCGTACTGCATGTCCGGCGGCACCGACGCCAAGCACTTCGCGCGACTGGGCGTACTCGGCTACGGCTTCTCGCCGCTGCGGCTGCCACCCGGCTACGACTACGCCGCGATGTTCCACGGCGTCGACGAACGGGTCCCGGTCGACGCACTGCACTTCGGCGTCCGCGTGCTCAACCGGGCCCTGCTCGCCCTCTAGAAGGAGCGCCGACCGCCCGCGAGCACCGCGGCGAGCCCGAGAAGGGACCACAGCCGATGTCGATCAGCCATGCCCGCTACGGCACCTGGCCGTCGCCGATCGACGCGGCGCTGGTCGCCGCGCGCGACGGCCGGCCGGAGTACCTGACCGCGGTGGGGGAGGAGCTGTGGTGGACCGCGCCGCGCCCCGCCGAGGACGGTCGCCGCGCGCTGCTGCGGCTGACCCCCGACGGCCGGGCACGCTCGGAACTGCCGCCGCCCTGGAACGTCCGCAGCCGCTTCACCGAGTACGGCGGCCAGCCCTTCGCCGGACAGTCCCGCGAGCAGGACGGCCCGCTTGTCGTCTTCTGCCACTTCGCCGACCAGCGCCTGTACGCCTTCGAACCGGACGGCCCCGAGCAGCGCCGCGCGCCCCGCCCGCTCACCCCGCCCGCCGGGCGCGGCGGCGGCCCGCGCTACGTCGATCCGCTGCTGCTGCCCGATCTCGGCGAAGTGTGGTGTGTGCGGGAGGAGTTCACCGGGGACCGGCCCACCGACGTGCGACGCGCGCTGGTCGCCGTCCCGCTCGACGGCTCCGCCGCGCACGACCCGGGCGCGCTGCGGGAGTTGGTCGTCGACGGGCACTTCCTCGCCGGGCCCCGGCGCTCCCCGGACGGCCGGCACCTGCTGTGGCTCACCTGGGACCATCCCCGCATGCCGTGGGAGAGCACCCTGCTGCGGCTCGCCGAACTCGACACCGGCGGCACCCGTACCGTCGTCGGGACCCCGCGTACGCTGCTCGGCGGCCCGTCCGAGGCAGTCGCGCAGGCCGACTGGGCCGCCGACGGCACCCTCCTGGCGGTCAGCGACCGCACCGGCTGGTGGAACCCGCACCGGGTGCCGCTCGACGGCGGGCCGCCGGTCAACCTCTGCGCCCGGCAGGAGGAGTTCGCCGACGCGCTCTGGAAGCCGGGCCAACGCTGGTTCGCCACGCTGCCGGACGGGCTGCTGGCCGTCCTGCACGGACGCGGCGCGGCCCGCCTGGGCGTCCTCGACCCGTCCGACGGCCACCTCGTCGACGCGCCGGGGGACTGGACCGAGTGGGCGTCCACCCTCGCCGTCGTCGGCGATCGCCTCTTCGGCGTCGCCGCGAGCCCGCGCTCCGGCCCCGAGATCGTCGAACTCGACACCGCGACCGGACACGCCCGGGTGGTCGCCGAGGAACACCACGACGTCGTCGATCCCGCCTATTACCCCGATCCGCGGCTTCGCACGTTCACCGGCCCCGGCGGACGCACCGTGCACGCGCACCTCCACCCGCCGCACCACCCGCACTACGCCGCCGCCGACGAGGAGGCGCCGCCGTACGTGGTGTGGGCGCACGGCGGGCCCACCGGGCGTGCCCCGCAGGTGCTCGACCTGGAGATCGCCTACTTCACCTCGCGCGGCATCGGCGTCGTCCAGGTCGACTACGCCGGTTCCACGGGCTACGGCCGCGCCTACCGGGAGCGGCTGCGCGGCGAGTGGGGCGTGGCGGACGTGGAGGACTGCGCGGCGGTGGCCAGGGCGCTGGCCGACGAGGGCGTGGCCGACCGCGACCGGCTGGCGATCCGCGGCGGCAGCGCCGGCGGCTGGACGGCGGCCTGCTCGCTGGTCTCGCCCGCCACCGAGGGGCTTTACGCGGGGGCGGTGATCAGCTATCCGGTACTGGACCCGAGCAGCTTCGCGGAGGTCACCCACGACCTCGAGTCGCACTACCTGACGTCGTTGATCGGGCCGCCCGACACCGCCGCCGCGCGCTACCGGGAGCGTTCGCCGGTGCGCCGGGCCGACCGGGTCCGCGTGCCGTTCCTGCTGCTCCAGGGACTCGACGACGCGGTCTGCCCGCCCGAGCAGTGCGAGCGCTTCCTCGCCGCGCTCGACCGGGTGAGGTCGCCGCACACGTACCTCACCTTCGAGGGCGAGGGCCACGGGTTCCGTCGGCAGGACACCGTAGTTCGCGCGCTGGAGGCCGAACTCGCCTTGTACCGGCAGGTGTTCGGCATCGAACGCGGAGGGTGAGCGCCGGGCGTGAAGAGTGGGGCCCGCCGCCGGCGGGACATCGTTCGCGGGCCGGCGGCGGGCCCAGGGGGTGAGGGCGTTGCGGCGGTCGGGACACCGCCCGGCCGTTCAGCGGGACTGCGAGTAGACACTCTCCACGAAGGCCGCGATCTGGTCGTCCGACAGGTGGTGCGCGAGGTCGGCCTCGCTGATCATGCCTACCAGCCGCTTGTTCTCGATGACCGGCAGCCGCTTGATCTGGTGGCTGCGCATCTCGTCCAGGACCTCGCTGATGTCCGCGCCCGCGTCGATCCAGCGTGGCGTGCCCGCGCACAACTCCTCGCAGGTCGTGTTGGCCGGATCATGGCCCGCGGCGACACACTTGACCACGATGTCGCGGTCCGTGACGATCCCGCACAGGCGCTCGTCGGCGTCACTCACCGGTAGCGCGCCGACGTCGAGGTCCCGCATCAGCTGGGCGGCGCGGTCGAGGGTCTCGGTTGCCGGAATCCACTGCGCACCGGGGTGCATGATGTCCTTGGCAGTGGTCATGTCCTACCTCCAAATGCCGCGAGGGACGTCGCGCGGCGTTTCCATCGTCCGTCCGCACCCGGACCCCGGCAACCGCAGCGGTCGGCGCGGCGGGCGACCACCGCCCGGCCGCCCTCAGCGCCGGCGAACCTCAGCGGTCGGCGAGCCGGGCCAGTACGGGAAGCAGCGCGAGGGCGTCCGCGCACTCCTCGGCGTCGCCGTGGTCGGCCGCCCACCAGGCGTACTCCACGGTGCGTGCCAGCGCCCAGGCGGCAAGCCGGTCCCGAGGCTGCCCACAGGCGTCCGCCACGACCGCGAAGCGCTCACCGAGCGGCCGGTCGGTCGCCATCTGCTCGATCAGCGGCCAGGGGTCGTAGGCGGGGTCGCCCACCATCGGCTTCGGGTCGATCACCAGCCACGGTCGACGCTCGGCCGCGAGCACGTTGCCGGGATTGAAGTCGCCGTGCAGCAGAACGTGTCGACCGGACGAGCCGGGCAGCTCGCGCAACAGCCGCGCGCCCAGCGCGGACAGGCCCGGGTCCACGCGAGGGGCGAACCGCGCCGCCAGCCGGTCCGCGCGCTCCTCGGCCAGCGTTGCCCACGAGGCGCACACCGCCGCCAACTCCGCGACGCCGCCCGGGGCATCGCCGCCGACCCGCCACAGCTCGGCCAGCAGCGCGCCGCCCGTTCGTAGCCGCTCGACCGCGACGCGGCTTCCGTGCGGCGGCGGACCGGCGTCGAGCGCGGTACCCGGCTCGCACCGCTCGAGAAGCAGCGCGTACCGGCGCTCGTCCGCTTCGAGCAGCCGCACCGTGCCGGCCCCGGCCCAGTGCCGCAGCGCCGCCGCCTCACCGGCCGCCTCCGGATGCGGCCAGGTCACCTTGAGCACCGCCGTGCTGCCGTCCTCGCGGTGTACCGGAGCGGCCCAGGAGCAGCTGCCGCCGGTGAAGGGCGCGCCGATCCGCAGCCGCCAACGGGCCTGGTAGTCGGCGACCAGGCCCGGCAGTTGTCGTAGCCACTGGCGTCCCGCCTCGTGCCGGGCGAGGGTCGCGACCAGCGGGGACGCGAGGGGGACACCGGGCGCGGTGCTCACTCCGGCCGCCCGCTGAGCCCGGTGCCCGTGCCCGTGCGCGGCAGCCGGTGGCGCAGCTCGCCGTGGAGTACGGAGAACCAGGCGTCGGGGTGGCGACGCCAGCGCCGCCAGGCGTCGGCGATGCCGGACAGCTCCGCCGAAGTGCCGTGGCCGCCGTCCGTCACCCGGGTGGCGTAGTCGGGTTCGACCGTGCGGTCCGCCCACAGCCCGCCCCACCAGGCGCGGTCGTCCTCGCCGGAGAAGCACCACACGGACGCGGAGGGCAGCAGTTCGCCGCCGTTGTCGTAGCCCGCCGCACGCGCCCAGGCGAGCAGCCGTCGTCCGGCGTCCGGTTCTCCGCCTGCGGCGCGTGCCACCCGGCGGTACAGCCCCAGCCAGTCGTCCAGTTCGGGCAGCTCCGGGTACCAGGCCATCGCGGCGTAGTCCGCGTCGCGCACCGCGACCAGACCGCCGGGCCGGCACACCCGCCGCATCTCCCGCAGCGCCCGCACCGGGTCGCCGACGTGCTGCAGGACCTGGTGGGCGTGCACCACGTCGAACGAGTCGTCGGGGAACGGCAGCGACTCCACCCGGGCGCTGGTGAACTCCACGCCTGTCAGGCCGCGTCGGGCGGCGTGCTCGCGCGCGGCGGCCAGCACCTCCGCCTCGGCGTCGACCGCGACGACCCGCCCCGGCGCGACCAGTTCGGCCAGCTCCACGGTGATGGTGCCCGGCCCGCAGCCGACGTCCAGGAGGTCCAGGCCCGGGCGCAGGTCGGACAGCAGATAGCCGGCGGAGTTGGCCGCCGTTCGCCAACGATGGCTGCGCAGTACGGATTCGGGGTGGCCGTGGACGTACTCGACGGTCTTGTCAGTCATGGCCGCAGCCTAGCGGCGATTCCGAATGGTGGACGAAAACGTCTTGCATAGTGGTCAGTTGGTGGTGGTCGTCGACTACAGCGGCGTGGCGGACAGTCGCGTCGTCGCATGCGGGCAGTAGACCCGCAGCGCCTCCCGCCGCTTCTCCAACACCAGGGCGGACGGCGCCTCCGCCACCTCGCCGTCGTACGCCAGACGGGTGCCCGGCTCGATCCCCTCGACGCGCAGCCGGCCCACCAGCGCCGCGCCGTGCACCGGGGAGCGGTGCAGGGTGCCGGCGAGCGCCCCGGCGAGCAGCCGCGTCCTCGCCCAGCGCCCGGCGTGCGCCACCCGCACGTCCAGCAGCCCGTCCGCCAGATCGGCGCGCCGCTGCGGGGCGAGCCCCAGACCCTCGTAGCGGCAGTTCCCGGCGAACAGCAGCCACACCTGGTGCCGGCGGCCGTTCACCGTCAGCTCCACCGGGCGGCACTCGCGCAGCACCCGCCAGGCGGCGATCACCCCCGCCGGCCACGACCCGACCCGCGGAGACCACCGCTCCCGCTCCCGGACCAGCTCCGGGTAGACGCCGAGCGCGAACGTGTTGACGAAGTGCCCGTCCTCGCCGAACCGCCCCACGTCCACCGCCACCGCCTCGCCCGCCTCCACGGCCCGGGACACGTCCGCCGGTGTTGCTGTCCCCAGGTCGCCCGCGAAGTGGTTCAGCGTGCCGCCCGGCAGCACCGCCAGCGGCAGGTCGTGCGCGAGGGCCGTCCGGGCGGCCGCGCTGACCGTGCCGTCACCGCCGAACACCCCGAGCGCGCCGCCCGCCTCCTTCGCCCGCCGCGCCGCCTCCGCGAGGGCCTCCGGCACCGTCGGACCGCCGGACACCCCGCACTCCAGCACCTCGGCGGCCGGCAGGGCCGCCCGCACCAGCGCGCCCGGCTCCACGTCCTCCCCGGCCCCCGAGGCGCCCGATCCGAGGTTCGCCACGACCACCAGCCCCCGCCCACCCGGCAACCGGGGGACGGGCGCCACCCGCCGTACCTCCGGTGGAGTGAGGCGGCTCGGCACGAGTCGGCGCACGACAAGCGCCGCCGTCACCCCGAGGGCCGCGCCGGCGACCACGTCCGCCGGGTAGTGCACGCCGGTGTAGACCCTGGAGAACGCCACCGACGCCGCCAGCGGCGCCACCGCCGCGCCCCATCCGGCGGACTCCAGCGCCACCCCGGTGGCGAAGGCCGCCGCCGAGGCCGAGTGGCCCGAGGGGAAGGACGTGGTCAGCGGCTGCCGGCCGAGCCGACGCACCAGCGGCACCGCGTCCAGCACCGGCCGCGCCCGCCGTACCGTCCGCTTGCCGACGGTGTTGGTGACCGCCGAGGCGAGCGCCAGGGAGGCCACCCCGCGCAGCGCCGCCCGCCGCGCGCCCGGTGCGACGGCCGCCATACCAGCCGCCGCGCCCAGCCACAGCACGCCGTGGTTCGCCGCGCGGCTGAGCCGCGGCAGCACCCGGTCGGCGCCCGGCCAGTGGTGCCGGGCCACCAGCGCGAACGCCGCACGGTCCAGTCTGCTCAGTGCGTTGCCCATTGCGATCGGTTACCCGTCCGGGGCCGGGCCATCCCGGGCGGACACGGGAAGTACGCCGAAGCGGTGTCCGCCGAACCGGTGCGGACGAGACGTCGAGACGCGCCCCCGCGCGGCGCCGGGCACCCGGCTGCGGGGGCCGGTCGGGTCTGCGAAGGTGGAGAACAGCAGGCGGGACCGCCTGCCGACGCGGTTCACCCGTGCCACGGCCGCGCCCCGGCACCGCCGACCCGTCGGCGCACCGGTGGGCCCGGCGGGCGGGAGGAGGCCGGATGCGGACCAACGGGCGCCAGGAGGCCGAGTGCCTGGCCGCGGCCTGCGACTACTGGCGGCGCCGCGGCCTGGAGACGACCGGCGACCAGGTGGCCCTAGCGCCCGGCGCCCCGGTCCTGCTGCTCGCCGTGCTGGCCGCCGCGGGACCGCGCGGCGTACTGGTCACCCGCCCGTGCGCCCAGTGGTACGTTCCGCAGGCCCGGCTGTTGGACCGGCCGGTGCACCCCGTGCCGATCAGCGCGGAGAGCGGCGGCGTGCCCGACCCCATCGCGCTGCTGGAGACGGTACGCAGGGCACGGGCCGCCGGAGGCGATCCCCGCGTGCTGCTGCTGTCCGTGGCCGACGATCCGACCGGCACGGCGGCGCCGCCCGAACTGCTGCACGAAGTGTGCGAGGTGGCCGCCGACCACGGCCTGCTGGTCGTCAGCGACGAGAGCTGGCGTGACACCCGGCTGGCAGCCCACGAGACCGTGCTCGTCAGCCCGGCGGAGATCCTGCACCCCGCCGACGACGGCCGACCGCCCGCGGCCGCCGGCGACCTGCGGGGCGACGCCGTTGTCCTGCTCGACCTGCGCGCCGCTCTACTGGTGTCAGGGCCGGCGCTGGCGTGCGCCCGCTTCCCGGCCGGTGAGAGCGGCCGCGCGCTCCGCGAACGCGTGGTCGCGGCCCTGGCGGCGCTGGCGGTGGCGCCCTCGGAGCGCGCCCTGCGGGAGGCCGCCCGGGCACTGGAGGAACCGGTCGCCCTGCAGCGGGAGTTGACCGCCGACAACGACGACCACGCGGTCCGCGCCGCCACCCTGCACGGCCTGCTCACCGAACTCGGCGCGCTGTGCCGACCGGCGACCGTGGGCCGCTTCCTCTACGCCGACCTCGAACCGCTGCGGGGCCGCCTGGCGGTGTCCGGCGTGACCGACGCCCTGAGCCTGGAGACCGCGCTGCGCTCGGGCGGCGGCGGCCTGGCACACGGCGGCCACCGGTTCGGCGACGACCCGCGGCTGCTGCGGGTGCGCCTGCCCACCGCGCCGCCGCCCGCCCACGGCCCCGACCTGGTCACGACTCTTCGCGAGCTGGCTGGTGGGACCGCAGGCGGGAGCCCCGCGGAGGCGCCGGGCGCGCGAGTCGGTGTGGCCCCGGGGCAGACTGGGGAGGACAACAGAGCCGAGGGGAACCGATGACCGAACAGACCGATCAGGCGGACACCACTGGCCCGAAGAACGTCCCGTCGAAGGGCGCGCCCCCACGTGCGGACGGCTCGCCGCGCCCGGTCGCGCCCCGTCCCCCGGGCGAACGACGGACCTGGCCCCGGAGCTTCGCCGACCGGCTCACCAGCCCGCTGCCCGGTCCCGGCACGCTGCTGCGGGCCATGCGGACCCGCGCGTTGCGCCCGCCCTCGGCTGCCCTCGCGCAGGCGCGGGAGCTGCCCTACCGGCCGGCTCCGCTGCCCGTTCCGGACGTCGGCCAAACCTCGGTGACCTGGGCCGGACACGCCAGTTGGGTGCTGCGCACGGGCGGGCTCACCGTGCTCACCGACCCGGTGTGGTCCCGCCGCATCCTGGGCACGCCCTCCCGGCTCACCCCGCCCGGTGTGCCCTGGGCGGAGCTGCCTCCCGTCGACGCCGTGGTCATCTCCCACAACCACTACGACCACCTCGACGCCCCCACGTTGAGCCGGCTGCCGCGGGACACCCCGATGTTCGTCCCGGCCGGGCTCGGCGCCTGGTGCCGCCGGCGGCGCTTCACCCGGGTCGTGGAGCTCGACTGGTGGGAGGCCGCGGAGCTGCCCGCACCGGACGGCGGGCGGGTGCGTTTCGACTTCGTGCCCGCGCACCACTGGTCCAAGCGCGGACTGTGGGACACCTGCCGGTCGCTGTGGGGAGGCTGGATCGTCAGCTCCGAGCGGCACCGGGTCTACTTCGCCGGGGACACCGGCTACGGGCACTGGTTCTCCGAGATCGGCGACCGCCACCCGGACATCGATCTGGCGCTGATGCCGATCGGGGCGTACGCGCCGCGCTGGATGCTGCGGCCGGTGCACACCGACCCGGAGGAGGCGGTCCGAGCCACCCTCGACGTCGGGGCCCGGCGGATGGCGCCGATGCACTGGGCGACGTTCATCCTCTCGGCGGAACCCCCGCTGGAACCGCTCAGCAGGACCCGGGCCGCGTGGGCGGAGGCCGGACGGCCCGTCGAGGACCTGTGGGACCTGCCCGTGGGCGCCTCCGCCGTGCTGGACTGACCGGCTCCCCGGGAGGGAATGTCCCGGCGGAAGCGCCTCGGGACGAATGGCCGCCCGCCCGCCCGACCTGGTCCGGTCGGGCGGGCGGCGTACCGGGGCCCGGCCTGCGGGCCCCGGTCGTGACTGGGGACGAGTCCGGCCGTCAGCTGGTGACCAGCGTCAGGTTCCAGGTGTTGAGGATCGGGTTGATCGGCTGGTAGTAGGTGGTGCCGCCGGTCCGGCAGTTGCCCGAGCCGCCGGAGGTCACACCCTGCGCCTGGGTGCCGGAGATGAAGGAACCGCCGGAGTCACCGGGCTCGGCGCAGACCGAGGTGCGGGTGACGTTGTTGACCCGGCCCTGCGGATAGGTCACCGAGGTGCCGTGCTGCTGGATGGTGCCGCAGTGCCAGCCGGTGGTCGAGCCGGAGCGGCAGACGGTGGAGCCCACCGGGGCCTGCTGCGAGCCGGAGACCCGGGAGCTGGTGCCCCGCACGAACGGGCGCGGCGTCCAGTTGCTGTTCACCGCGACCCACGCGCCGTCCCCGCCGGGGAAGACCGAGGCGCGGAAGGTGCCCTGGGCGACCTGGTTGTAGCCGCGGGTGCTGGTGCCGGTGGTGCCGCAGTGGCCGGCGGTCGCGAAGCCGGGCGTGCCGCCCTGGCGGACGGAGAAGCCGACCGAGCAACGGCCGCCGCTGCCCATGTAGTAGGCGTCGCCGCCGACGACGTCGTAGAACGTCCGGGGCTGCTCGTCGGACTTCACCACGCGCACGGCGGAGGCGTCCACACCAGCGGCGTCCACGAGCTTGCGGGCCTCGGCCGGCTTGCCCGACAGGACGACGACGCTGTTGCTCCTGACGTCCACGTACCAGACGGGCGCCACCTTGGCGTCCTTGACGTTGATCGCCTTGTCCAGCTGCTTCGCGGTCTTCTCCAGCGACTTCACGCTGTGCTGGACGACCTCGGCCTTCGCGCCGGCCCGCTCGATGGCGGCGGCCTCGGCTCGGTCGGTGGTCGCGACGGTCAGCGTGGAGGTCTTGCCGCTGAGCCAGGAACCGGCGAAGTCGGCTCCCAGTTCCTTGCGGAGGGTGCGTTCGGCCTTGAACGCGTCGGCCTCGTTGGCGATGCGGGTCCTGGCCTGGTCGGCGGTGAGGCCGAGGTCGCGCTCGAGGGCCTTGAGCATGCCCGGGGCGATGCCCTCGACGGCGCTTTCGGCGGCCTTGTCCGTGGGGGTGGACTCGGCCGCTCCCGCGATGCTCGGGAGGGTGGTGACACCGAGGGCGGTCACCGCCGCGGCGGCGACGGCGATGCCTGTGCGTCTGCGGAGCATGTGGGGTTCTCCTTTTGGTTGGGGGGTCAGCCACAACCTAGCCAGCGGGTGACAAGGCGTGTACCTGCCAAGCCTTCCCTCCCGCGATGTGATGTATCCGGATACCGGACGTTCAACCCGCCGTGCCGAAGAGTTTGTTGTCGGCGAGCCAGCGCTCGTAGCGGGGATTGCGGCGGGCCGCCTCGGCGTGCACGTGCCGCGCGTGCGCCAGCACCGCGGGCGCCGTGTGGGCGGCCGCCGACTCCGGGTGGTGGGCCAGCAGGTGACGCCAGCTCACCGGCGTGCCGACCAGTGGGACGGTCACCACCCCGGGCGCCGGCGGGAAGGTGGCCCGGCACAACCCGACCGCCCGGCCGAGCTGCACCAACTGCACACAGGCCGACGCGTCCGCCTCGAAGAAGGAGACGGGAGTGAAGCCGGCCCGGGCGCAGGCGGCGGCGAAGCAGTCCCGGAAGCAGCCGTCCCCCGGGGCCTTCGCCCACCGTTCGTTCGCCAACTTCCCCAGCTCCAACCGCTCCTCGTCGGCGTACGGATGGTCCTCCGCGAGCATGACGAAGATCGGGTCGCGCCCCACCGTCCGCCACACCAGCTGGTCGCCGCGCGGCGGGGTGGCCTGCCCGCACACACCGGTGAGCACGAAGTCCAGCCGGCCCTCGGCCAGCCACTCCGCGAGCTCCACCGTCGACCAGCTTGTGGTCGTACTGATCATCGCCTCCGGATGCGCACTGGCGAGGCGGTCCACCAGCGCGCCCAGCAGCGGGCCGTGGGAGCTGCCGATGCGAAACCGGGAGGTGTCCTGCCAACCCTGGGCGAACCGGGTGGCGTCCTCCTGGAGTTGCCGCATCGCCGGCACCAGCACCCGTGCCCGGCTGAGCACCAGCTCGCCCAGCGGGGTGGGTCTGGCCCCGGCGCGATCACGCTCGAAGAGGGGTCCCCCCAACGCGCGCTCGATGCGCTTCAACTGCCCGCTCAGTGCCGACTGGGCGAGCCCGAGTGAGGTGGCAGCCCTGGTCAGGCTGCCTTCCTGGTCTATCGCGCGGATTACCTTCAGATGCCGCACCTCTAGTTCCATGGAGTGACGTTACGGGCAGGGTGAGGGGGCGGCAAGGTCCGTCCGCCGACCCGGCCTCCACCGCAACCGCACAAATGGAACGATCAACACCGCCCGGCTGGCACCACCGCGAAAGCACGCGGATTTTTCCGCCCCGAACGCAATCCGCCGACCCCCCTCGCGCCGAACCACCAGTGACGGCGCCCCTCCGGGCGCTCGCTGACGGTGGACGGAAGGCAGGACAATGGCGGCACAACGCCGGCGGGTGGCCGTGATCGGCGCGGGAGTGGCGGGCCTGACCGCCGCCCACGTGCTGCGGCGCGAGTGCGAGGTGTGGCTGTACGAGGCCGACACGCGTCTCGGAGGCCACGCGCACACCCACGACGTCACCGGCTCCGACGGCCGCACGCACCGGGTCGACTCCGGCTTCATCGTGCACAACCGGCGCACCTACCCCACCCTGCTGCGCCTGTTCGACGAGTTGGGAGTCGACACGCAGGAGTCCGAGATGAGCATGTCCGTGCGCTGCGAGGGCTGCGACCTGGAGTACGCCGGCGCCCGCGGGCCGGCGGGCCTGTTCGCCCGGCCGACGACGTCGCTGCGTCCCCGGGCCCTGCGGATGTTCGCCGAGGTGCCGCTCTTCCACCGACGCGCGCGGGCCCTGCTCCAGCGGCCGGCGCCCGCACCGGAGGAAGCACCTCGGACCCTTGGTGCCTTCCTCGACGCCGGCGGCTTCTCCCCCTACTTCCGCCGGCACTTCGTCGCCCCGCTGGTCGCCGCCGTGTGGTCCTGCCCCGCCCGGACCGCCCTGGACTACCCGGCCGAGTACCTGTTCCGCTTCCTGGACAACCACGGCATGCTGAGCGTCACCGGATCGCCGCGCTGGCGCACGGTCACCGGCGGGTCCCGCGAGTACGTGCGACGGGCAGCCGAACGGCTGCACACCGTGCGCGCCGCCGCCCCCGTCCGAACCGTGCGCCGCTTCCCGGGCGGGGCCGAGGTCGTCACGGAGTCGGACGAGTCGCGGACCTTCGACGGTGTGGTGATCGCCGTCCACCCCGACCAGGCACTGAGGCTGCTCGCGGACGCCACGGCGACCGAGAAGCAGGTGCTCGGCGCCTTCCGCTACTCCCGCAACCCGACCGTTCTGCACACCGACACCTCGGTGCTCCCACGCAGCCGGCGTGCCCACGCCTCGTGGAACTACCTGATGGCCGACTGCGACGACGGCGACCACGGCGTGCGGATCAGCTACGACATGAACCGCCTCCAACGCCTGGACGCGGCCGACCGCTACCTCGTCACGCTGGGCGCCGCCGACCGCGTCGACCGCGGCCGCGTGCTCGCCGAGATGGTCTACGAGCACCCCGTCTACACCGTGGCGTCCGTCGCGGCGCAGCGGCGGCTGCCCGAACTCGACTCGGCCGAGGCGGCCTTCGCCGGCGCCTACCACGGCTGGGGATTCCACGAGGACGGCTGCGCTTCCGGGGTGCGGGCCGCCGGAGCGATGGGGGTGCGCTGGTGATCCCCGCCCTGTACCCCTGCCTGGTCGTCCACCGGCGGCGCGGTGCGGTGGAGCACACCGTGCGGCACCGCACCTACCTCTGGCTGATCGACCCCGACGAACCGCCGCGCCCGCAGTGGTGGCTGCGGCCGCTCGCCGGCTTCCGCGCCCGCGACCACTTCGACGGAACCGCCCCCACCATCAGGGCCGGCCTCGACCGGTTCCTCGCCGACCGGGGCGTCTTCCTCGAAGGCGGCCGGGTCACGATGCTCTGCCACGCGCGGGTACTCGGGTACGTCTTCAACCCGCTCACCCTCTACTGGTGCCGCGACCGCGCCGGCCGGCTCCGCTGCGTGGTCGCCGAAGTGCACAACACCTACCACGGCCGCCACTGCTACCTGCTGGAACCCGACGAGCGGGACCGGGCGCGGACAGCCAAGGAGTTCTACGTCTCGCCGTTCCTCCCGGCCGAGGGCCACTACACCATGCGGCTGCCGGAGCCGGACGAGCGGCTGTCCCTGAGCGTGCGCCTCGAACTGCCGGACCACCCGCCCTTCACCGCCGGCGTCGCCGGCCACCGCAGACAGCCGACCAGCCGCAACCTCCTGTCGGCCGCCGTCCGCCATCCGTGGTCCACGCTCGCGGTGTCCGCCGCGATCCGACTGCACGGCCTCCGGCTGCTGCTGCGCGGGCTGTCCATCCAACCCCGCAGCGCCGACACCGCCGGTTCGCAGCGGGCTTCGTCCCCCGCGCGCCGGCCACGCCGCCGGCGCTCCCCGCACCACCGCCTCGCCGACCGGCGCCGCACGAAGGAGAGCACGAAGTGAGCAGCGTCCAACTGACCCACCCCGGAATTGACGCCGACCGGTGGCCGGACGTCGCCCGCGTGCCGGCCACCTCCGGGGCCGCCCGCCGCGCCGCCGCGCTGCTGGTGCGCCACGCGGTCGCCCGCCTTCCGCTGTGTGTCGAGATGCCCGACGGCCGACGGCTCGGAGCCGGAGGCCCGACCCTGGAGGTGCGGGACGCCGACGCCTTCCACGCCCGGCTCGCGGCCGACGGCCTTGTCGGTTTCGGCGAGTCCCATCTGGCCGGGGAGTGGGAGGCCCCCGACCTCGTCGCCGTCCTGACCGTGCTCGCCGAGCACGTCGCCACGCTCGTACCCGGTCCGCTGCAACGGCTGCGCGGCCTGTGGGCACCTCGGCAACCGGACCGCAACCGCAACACTCCCGACGGCTCCCGGCGGAACATCGCCCACCACTACGACCTCTCCAACGACCTGTTCGCGCTGTTCCTCGACGAGACGATGACCTACTCGTCCGGGATCTTCCACGACCTGCCCGCGGACCACGGCGATCTGGTCGAGGCGCAACACCGCAAGATCGACCGGCTGCTCGACCTGGCCGAGGTCGGTCCGGGCACCGACCTGCTGGAGATCGGCACCGGCTGGGGCGAACTGGCCCTCCGCGCGGCGGCCAGAGGAGCCCTGGTCACCACGGTCACGCTCTCCGCCGAGCAGCGCGACCTGGCCCGCCGCCGCGTCGCCGCAGCCGGTCTCGCCGACCTGGTCAGCGTCGAACTGCGCGACTACCGTGAACTGACCGGGCGTTACGACGCGGTGGTCAGCGTGGAGATGATCGAGGCCGTGGGGGCGGAGTTCTGGCCCGGTTACTTCGAGCGCGTCCACGCCCTGCTCCGTCCGGGCGGGCTTGCCGCGATCCAGGCCATCACCATGCCGCACGACAGGATGCTGGCCAGCCGCGACACCCACACCTGGATCCGGAAGTACATCTTCCCCGGTGGCCAGCTGCCGTCCGTCGAGGCCGTCGAGACGAGCCTGCCGCACGGGCTGCACACCGTCCGCAGGGACGCCTTCGGACCGCACTACGCGCAGACGCTGCGGCTGTGGGAAGAGGCGTTCACCGCCCGTGCCGACGAGGTGGCCCGGCTGGGCTTCGACGACGTCTTCCGCCGCATGTGGCGGTTCTACCTCGCCTACTCCGAGGCCGGCTTCCGCGCGGGCTACCTGGACCTCCAGCAGTTCCTGCTCAGGCGCGACCCGGCCGCCGCACCCGTCGTGCCCGAAGGGCGGTGACCGAGCATGTCCGACGTGGACCTGGGCGCGCTGGGCGTCAACCTGCTCGCCTCGGCGGCCGCTGCGATCGCCGTGATGCTGGTGACCTTCGTGATCGCCCTGCGAAGGGGAACGCACCGCATCGTGGATGTCGCCTGGGGCCTGGCCTTCGCCGCCGTCGCCCTCGTCTCCTGGCGGCTCTCGGCGGGATTCGGCGACGACGGCCGACGCCTGCTCGTCCTCGCGCTCACCGGAGTATGGGGACTGCGACTTTCCGCTCACATCGCCCACCGGGGGAGCGGCCACGGCGAGGACCCGCGCTACGCGCGCATGCTGGACAAGGCCCCGGGCAGCCGAACCGCGTACGCGTTCCGCAAGGTGTACCTGCTGCAGGGCGCGCTGGTGTGGCTGGTGTCGCTGCCCGTCCAGGCGGCCGCCTACCTGCCGGCGGCGCTTGACCTCTGGGCCGTCGGCGCGGTGACGCTGTGGACCGCCGGCATCCTCTTCGAGGCCGTCGGCGACCGCCAGTTGGCCCGCTTCAAGGCGGACCCGGCCAACCGGGGCCGGATCATGGACCGCGGCCTGTGGCGCTACACCCGCCATCCCAGCTACTTCGGCGACTTCCTGCTCTGGTGGGGCCTGTTCCTCCTCACCGCCCCCGACCCGGCGCTCGCCGCCGCCGTGGCGGTCTCCCCGCTGGTCATGAGCTACCTGCTGATCTTCGGCAGCGGCAAGCGCCTGCTGGAACGGCACATGCGGGAGAGGCCCGGCTACGCCGAGTACGCCGCCCGCACCAGCGGCTTCCTCCCGCTCCCGCCCCGCCGGGAGCCCGCCGGGCGAGCACGGCGGTAGCCGGACCGCGCCCACACCGCCGGCGGACGGCGACCGGCGGCGTGGGCGCTCACGGACCCGGGACCTCAGTCCAGGTGGCGCGCGTCGCGGAAGCGGGCCGACCCCTCGTCGAGGGACACGATCGGGCCGGGATAGTCCGGCCGTTCCCCGTCGGCCGCCTTCCACGGCTGGTGCACCCGGCCACCGGGCAGCGCGGCGGCGTCGGCCAGCTCCGGGACCCAGCGCCGTACGTAGTCGCCGTTCGGGTCGAAACGCCTGGCCTGGGCCAGCGGGTTGAGCACCCGGTTGGGGCGGGTGTCGGTGCCGGTGCCCGCGACCCACTGCCAGTTCAGCTGGTTGTTCGCGACGTCGCCGTCGACCAGCAGCCCGAGGAAGTGCGCCGCTCCGATCCGCCAGTCCACGTACAGCGTCTTGGTGAGGAAGCTCGCCGCCAGCAGCCGACCGCGATTGTGCATCCACCCCTCGTGCAGCAACTGCCGCATCGCCGCGTCCACGATCGGATAACCCGTGCGCCCCGCACGCCACGCCTCGACCTCCGGGCCCTCGCCGCGCCAGCGGTCCCCCCGCTCGCGGTAGTCCTCGAACGCGGTACGCGGGCGCGCTGCCAGCACCTGGTGGTGGAAGTCCCGCCAGGCGAGCTGCCGGACGAACGCCTCCGCGCCCGCCCCGCCGCGCCGCCGCGCCCGCTCCGCCGACTCGACCGCCGACAGACAGCCGAAGTGCAGGTACGGCGAGAGCCGCGAGGTCGCGTCACCGGCCAGATCGTCGTGCCGGTCCTCGTAGTCGTCGACGCCGTCGGCCAGCCAGCGGCGCCACCGCTCCCGCCCGGCGGACTCC
>NZ_VJYK02000089.1 GCF_007097205.2 Streptomyces alkaliterrae | reverse complement strand
GCCCATGTTGACGTTGCGGGCGGGCCACTCGCGCGCGCCGACCGCGACGGTCACCTCGGACTCCGGGAGGCGCGCCTTGCCCATGTGGACGGTGATCGAACCGTCCTCGTTGATGCTCGCCCGGCGCCGGGAAACATACAGGTGTCGGAGCTGGAGGCGTCAGCCGTCATGGTGGAGATCAAGACCCCGGAGCAGATCGCGAAGATGCGCGCGGCGGGGCTGGTGGTCGCCGCCATGCACCGGGAGTGCGCCGCCGCCGCGGTGCCGGGCGCGACGACGAAGGACCTGGACGAGGTCGCCGCGAAGGTGCTGTCCGACCACGGCGCCAAGCCGAACTTCCTCGGCTACGGCGGCTTCCCCGGCAACATCTGCACGTCCGTGAACGACGTCGTCGTGCACGGCATCCCGGACCGGGAGACGGTGCTGAAGGACGGCGACATCATCTCCATCGACGCCGGCGCGATCATCGACGGCTGGCACGGTGACGCGGCGCTTACGGTGTTCGTCGGCGGCGGGCACGCGCCGGAGCTGGTCGAGCTGAGCCGGGTCACCGAGGAGTCCATGTGGGCCGGCATCGCCGCGATGCGCAGGGGCAACCGGCTGGTGGACATCTCCAAGGCGATCGAGGGCTACATCCGGCGTCAGCCGCGCCCGTCGTCCGGCCGCTACGGGATCATCGAGGACTACGGCGGCCACGGCATCGGCAGTGAGATGCACATGGACCCGCACCTGCTGAACTACGTCGACCGGCGGCGCGGCAAGGGCCCGAAGCTGGTGCCCGGCATGTGCCTGGCGATCGAGCCGATGGTCAGCCTCGGCACGGCGAAGACGCATGTGCTGGAGGACGACTGGACGGTGAAGACGGACGACTACTCGTGGTCCAGCCACTGGGAGCACTCCGTCGCGCTCACCGAGCAGGGCCCGCTCGTCCTGACCGCCCCGGACGGCGGTAGGGCGAAGCTCGCCGAGTACGGCGTCGAGGCCGCCCCCGACCCCCTCGCCTGAGCGAAGCCCGTGACGCCTCACCGGCCTCCCCGTGCGACACGTCTTCCGCAGGACGATTGACGATCTTGCGGGTGGGGGAGGATACCCGGATTCGTCTTTCGTTCGGCCGTGTCGTAGACTGGCTCGTCGGTCCTGGTACACCCCTGTGCCCGGACCGATCCAGGTAGCCGAATCCGGAAGGTGAAGCGCTCAAGTATGGCCAAAAAACAAGGGGCCATCGAGATCGAGGGCACCGTCGTCGAGTCTCTGCCGAACGCCATGTTCAAGGTGGAGCTCCAGAACGGCCACCAGGTCCTCGCGCACATCAGCGGCAAGATGCGGATGCACTACATCCGTATCCTTCCCGACGACCGGGTCGTGGTGGAGCTGTCTCCCTACGACCTGACTCGTGGACGGATCGTCTACCGCTACAAGTAGATCGAGCCAGCACCTCGCTCCCGTGGGGTGATGGCCTGACCCGGAGAACCTCACATCCCATGAAGGTCAAGCCGAGCGTCAAGAAGATCTGCGACAAGTGCAAGGTGATCCGCCGTCACGGCCGGGTCATGGTCATCTGCGACAACCTGCGCCACAAGCAGCGCCAGGGCTGACGCACGGGCCGGCAAGCACTAGCCGCCTCTTCTCGCGACGCGAGCAACACGTACATACGCAGTCACCCGTTCCGTGACACCACGCGCCCTGGGCGCGTGTGCGGGACGACACCCCCGGTCGGAGGCCGGGGACCTCGGCCGGGAGGCCGTGGAGCGGTGCTGTGGAAGACCTCCGACAACTCACAGGAGCCACGTTCATGGCACGCCTTGAAGGCGTTGACCTTCCGCGCGACAAGCGCATCGAGGTCGCCCTCACCTACGTCTTCGGCATCGGTCGCACCCGATCGCAGGAGACCCTGAAGAACACCGGTGTGAACCCGGACACCCGCGTCCGCGACCTCGGCGAGGAAGACCTCGTCAAGATCCGCGAGTACGTCGACGAGAACTTCCAGACCGAGGGTGACCTCCGTCGCGAGATCCAGGCCGACATCCGCCGCAAGGTCGAGATCGGCAACTACCAGGGTCTGCGTCACCGCCGTGGCCTGCCGGTCCGTGGTCAGCGCACCAAGACGAACGCTCGCACCCGCAAGGGCCCGCGTCGCGCCATCGCCGGCAAGAAGAAGCCGGGCAAGAAGTAGTCCGCACCGGACGCTGCTGCGGGCGGATGAACCGGTCGTCGGCTGCCGCTGGCTGCCCCACCCACCCGCATGTCATCGCGGTCCGGATGTAGGACCGACCACCTCCACGGGAGAGAATCCATATGCCTCCGAAGGGCCGTACGGCCGGCGCCAAGAAGGTGCGCCGCAAGGAGAAGAAGAACGTCGCCCACGGGCACGCTCACATCAAGAGCACGTTCAACAACACCATCGTTTCGATCACCGACCCCACGGGCAACGTGATCTCCTGGGCCTCGGCCGGCCACGTCGGCTTCAAGGGCTCGCGCAAGTCGACCCCGTTCGCCGCGCAGATGGCCGCCGAGTCGGCTGCCCGCCGCGCGCAGGAGCACGGCATGCGCAAGGTCGACGTCTTCGTGAAGGGTCCCGGCTCCGGCCGTGAGACCGCGATCCGTTCGCTCCAGGCCACCGGCCTGGAGGTCGGCTCCATCCAGGACGTCACCCCCACCCCGCACAACGGCTGCCGGCCGCCCAAGCGCCGCCGCGTCTGACGTTCGGGCGCCCGACGTCGGACGACGTCACTGCGGGACGTTCCACACCTTCGGGGCTCACGGCGGTTCGCCGTCCGTGAGCCCCGCGGGTACGGGCGGTGCGGCGCGAAAAGCGTCGTGCCGCCCGTACCCTTGTAGTCACGGCTCCGGGCAGCCGCCCGGAGACCTCGGCATCAAATAGCGGTTGCCGAACACTGGAGGCACATTCCCATGCTGATCGCTCAGCGTCCCACCCTGACCGAAGAGGTCGTCGACGAGTTCCGCTCCCGGTTCGTGATCGAGCCGCTGGAGCCCGGCTTCGGCTACACCCTCGGTAACTCCCTGCGTCGTACGCTCCTGTCCTCGATCCCCGGCGCCGCTGTCACCAGCATCCGGATCGACGGCGTCCTGCACGAGTTCACCACCGTGCCGGGCGTGAAGGACGACGTCACCGACCTGATCCTGAACATCAAGCAGCTGGTCGTCTCCTCGGAGCACGACGAGCCGGTCGTGATGTACCTGCGCAAGCAGGGCCCGGGTCTGGTCACCGCCGCCGACATCGCGCCGCCGGCCGGTGTCGAGGTGCACAACCCCGACCTGGTCCTGGCGACGCTGAACGCCAAGGGCAAGCTGGAGATGGAGCTGACCGTCGAGCGCGGTCGCGGCTACGTCTCCGCCGTGCAGAACAAGCAGCTGGGCCAGGAGATCGGCCGCATCCCGGTCGACTCCATCTACAGCCCGGTGCTGAAGGTCACCTACAAGGTCGAGGCGACCCGTGTCGAGCAGCGCACCGACTTCGACAAGCTGATCGTCGACGTCGAGACCAAGGAGGCCATGCGTCCGCGTGACGCCGTGGCGTCCGCCGGCAAGACGCTGGTCGAGCTGTTCGGTCTGGCCCGCGAGCTGAACGTCGACGCCGAGGGCATCGACATGGGCCCGTCGCCGACCGACGCCGCGCTCGCCGCCGACCTGGCGCTGCCGATCGAGGAGCTGGAGCTCACCGTCCGCTCCTACAACTGCCTCAAGCGTGAGGGCATCCACTCGGTGGGCGAGCTGGTGGCCCGCTCCGAGGCGGACCTGCTCGACATCCGCAACTTCGGCGCGAAGTCGATCGACGAGGTCAAGGCGAAGCTGGCCGGCATGGGCCTGGCCCTCAAGGACAGCCCGCCCGGATTCGACCCGACCGCCGCGGCCGACGCCTTCGGCACGGACGACGACTCCGACCAGGGCTTCGTCGAGACCGAGCAGTACTGAGAGCGGTAGCCGGCAGTACTGAGCAGTACCCCGAACCACTCGGACGTCCCTCCTCGGCGGGGGGACGTCCGGGACTCGGCTGGGCGACCGCCCAGTCGGCCTGACACCGGTACCTGATACGGCCGGTGCAGAGACACAAGGAGAAACAACATGCCGAAGCCCACCAAGGGCGCCCGTCTGGGCGGCAGCGCGTCGCACCAGAAGGCCATGCTGGGGAACCTCGCCACGGCCCTCTTCGAGCACGGCCGCATCACCACGACCGAGGCCAAGGCCCGCCGCCTGCGCCCGGTCGCGGAGCGTCTGATCACCAAGGCGAAGAAGGGCGACCTTCACAACCGCCGCCAGGTCATGCGCACGATCCTGGACAAGAGCGTCGTCCACACGCTCTTCACCGAGATCGGCCCGCGTTACGAGAACCGCCCGGGTGGCTACACCCGCATCACCAAGATCGGTAACCGCCGTGGCGACAACGCGCCCATGGCCGTCATCGAGCTGGTGGAGGCCCTGACCGTGCAGCAGCAGGCTGTCGGTGAGGCCGAGGCCGCCACGAAGCGCTCCGCCAAGGACGCCGCCGGCGACGAGGCCCTGCAGGACCTCAAGAAGGACGAGGCTCCGGCCGCCGAGGCCGAGGGCGAGGCCGCTGAGGCCGCCGAGGAGAAGAAGGACGCCTGAGGCGCCTGACTTCCTCGCGACGGGCCCGCTCCCCTTGAGGGAGCGGGCCCGTCCGCGTACCGCCCACAGCCCGGTGACGGCTGTTGCTCTGAGAGGATCGACCACGTGAGTGACGAGGTGGCGCCCGGGTTCGTCCGGGTACGGCTGGACGTGTCCTACGACGGCAAGGACTTCTCCGGCTGGGCCGTGCAGCGCGGACGGCGCACGGTCCAGGGCGAGATCCAGGACGCGCTGCGGGTGGTGATGCGGCTGCCGGAGGACGGCCCGCCGGTCGAGTTGACCGTCGCCGGGCGCACCGACGCCGGCGTGCACGCCCGCGGCCAGGTCGCCCACTTCGACCTGCCGGAGGAGCTGTGGGAACGGCACGGCGAACAGCTGCTGCGCCGCCTCGCCGGCCGCCTCCCGATGGACGTGCGGGTGTGGCGGGTAGCGGTGGCCCCGCCGCACTTCAACGCGCGCTTTTCGGCCATCTGGCGCCGCTACGCCTACCGCGTCTCGGACCACCCCGGCGGCGTCGACCCGCTGCGGCGCGGCCACGTGCTGTGGCACAACTGGCCGCTCGACGTGGACGCCATGAACGAGGCCGCCGCCGCGCTGCTCGGCGAGCACGACTTCGCCGCGTACTGCAAGAAGCGCGACGGTGCCACGACGATCCGCACCCTTCAGGAGCTGCGCTGGGAGCGACTGCCGGACGGGGTGCTGGAGGCGACGGTCAAGGCGGACGCGTTCTGCCACAACATGGTGCGCTCGCTGGTCGGCGCGATGCTCTTCGTCGGCGACGGGCACCGGCCGCCGTCCTGGCCGGCCGGGGTGCTGGCCGCCGGTGAGCGGGACAGCGCCGTGCACGTCGTACGGCCGCACGGGCTGACCCTGGAGGAGGTCGGCTACCCGACCGACGACGCTCTGGCCGCCCGCAACCTGGAAGCCCGCAACCGCCGCACGCTCCCGGGCCCCGGCGGCGGCTGCCTCACGCCCTGCCGCTGAGGCCGCCGCCGCTGAGACCGGTGTCGCCGAGGCCGGTGTCGCCGAGCCCGCCGCCGGGGGCCGGCGCCGGGGCTCAGCCGCGCGCGTCGGCGGCCAACTGCTCGTGCAGACCCTCGCCGCGGAAACGGTGGTCGGTGTAGAGCAGCGTGGTCGCCATGTGGCTGATCGGCAGCGTGGCGACGGGCGGCAGCAGCATGGCGACCCCGACCACCGTGACGGCGAGGAACATGCGTGTCGCCGACGGATCACCGCTGGACCAGATCGCGAAGGCCACCACCAGAGCCGGGATGATGAGCACCATCTGGATCATCTGGTCGAGGGTGCTCAGGATGATGCTGACCAGGGCCGAGTAGCCGAACGCGCGCCACCACGAGCCGCGCACCAGCTCGCTGGAGCGGCGGAGGGCGGCGACCGGGGGCTTGCCCTCCAGGACACACGCCGTAGGGCCGAAGCCCCACCGGATGACCAGGTAGCAGCCGACCGCGACCACGGCGAGCAGCGAGAGCGGCGGCGCGACGATGAAGAAGGACCTCGGCGCGCCCGCGCCGAGCAGGCCCAGGCCCACGAGCCCGAGCAGCAGCCAGCAGACGGCCGTCGCGCCGCCGACCAGCAGGGCGGTCAGCAACCGGGTGAGGAACAGGGCACCGAAGCGCTCGCGGACGCGTCCGCGCAGCTCCTCGACGGTGAGCGGGAGACCGAGGACGGCGTAGCTGGTCACCACGATCGCCGCCGCCTGGAGCGCGGTGGCGAGCAGGACCATGACCAGGGCGGCGGGCAGCACCAGCGCGGCGAGCGCCAGGAACGAGGTGCCGAAGGCGGGGCTGTCCGCGGCCGTTGCGCTGAAGGCCCCGCCGTCGACCGTGGCGGAGAACCAGAAGCCCGCCGCGAACCCGTCGAAGGCGCCGCGTCGGGCCATCACCGTGCCGACGGCCGTGAGCAGCGCGAGGGTGAGGACACCGAGGCCGACGATCCGCGCCAGATAGCCGGAGAGGACGGTCCGGTAGCGCTTCACGGTGTCGAACGCGCCGGTGAGCACGTCGCCGAAGCCGAGTGGGCGGAGCGGCACGACGCCGGGTTTCGGTGGGGGCGGCGGCGCGTAGTACCAGCCGCCACCGGCCGGCGGGTAGCCGGTGCCGGGGCCCGGTATCGCGGCGGGGCCCGCTGCCGCGCCGGGGCCGGGCGGTGGGCCGTCGCCGGGCCGCGCGCCGGGGGCCGCGGTGGGCTCGGCGGTCGGCGCCGGTCTGTTCTCGTCGGGTGTGGACGGTGGGCCGAAGGCGGTCATGGTTCCCCCGTTGGTGTGAATGGTCGGTCGGCCACGCCGTGCGTGGCGGCGGTACCGGCCGGCGAAGTGGCGCCGGACGGTACCGCTTTCAGGTGAGTGCTTCGGCGACGGGCGACGGGCGACGGGCGACGGACGACGGGCGACGGACGACGGCGCTACTCAGGCGGGGCCGTCGCGGCGGCCAGGGCCTGGTCCTTGCCGCGCTGCTCGATGCGCTGGTAGGCGTAGCCGCCGATGTCCTGCACGGCGGTGCGGGTCCTGGCGTCGTCGGCGGAGGTGTCCTTGCCGTTGAGGTAGCCGGCGATGGTGAAGTAGGCGTACCTGCCGTGCGAGTTGCTGCCGGCCCGGCAGGCGAACGAGCGGCAGAAGACGGGCACGCCCTCACCGGGCAGCGGCGCGATGCTGGTCGGAGCCTCGTCGCCGACCTTCTTCGCGACCTCGACGGAGTCGAAGACCGCGATGCCGAGGGTGATCAGCATGCCGTCGCCGGTGTAGGTGGCGCGGTGCACCTCGCGGCACTTGTTGGCGGTGAGGAAGGCGCTGAGGTCGCCGACGGCCGCCGCGTCGCAGCTCTTGGTGGAGGCGGTGGCTCGCCGGGTGTACTCGCGTCCGCCCGGCTCGATCTTCTTGTCCGGGAAGAGGGATTTCGCCGTCAGTGGCGCGGTGTCCTTCTTCGGGTCGGAGATGAAGTCGTAGGGGTTCGGCGGGGGCGGCGGCGCCTTGGTGTTGAACGTGGGCTCGGGCTGGTCGGGGCTCGGCGGTATCGTCGCCGGGCTCGGCAGGGCGCTCGGCGAGTCGTTGCCGCGGCCCCCGCTCTCGGCCACCACCGCGACTGCCACGACCGCCGCGACGGCGGCGGTGGCGAGCGCGCCGCCGCCGATCATCAGCCAGCGGCGGCGTCGTGCGCGGTCGGCGGCGGCGTTCGCGGCGAGCGCGTCCCAGTCCGGGGTGCCGGACCCCCCGGGGCCCCAGGCGGGCCCCCCTTGCCCAAAGCTCATGGGCCGAATCCTACGGAAATCCGTTTGGCGCCCGGCCGGGTGGCCGGTCACAATCCGGCCTCATGGGTCATGTTGAGGTCGCGCACCTGGAATACGTGCTTCCGGACGGGCGGGTGCTGCTCGACGACGTCTCCTTCCGGGTGGGGGAGGGCGCCGTCGTCGCGCTGGTCGGTGCCAACGGCGCGGGGAAGACGACGCTGCTGCGGATCATCGCAGGCGACCTCCGCGCCGACGACGGCACGGTGGCGGTCGGCGGCGGGCTCGGCGTGATGCCGCAGTTCGTCGGCTCGGTGCGGGACGAGAGCACCGTTCGCGACCTGCTGGTGGCGGTGGCCCCGCCCAGGGTGCGGGAGGCCGCGCGAGCGGTCGACGCCGCCGAGCTGGCCATCATGGAACGCGACGACGAGGCCGCGCAGCTGGAGTACGCCCAGGCCCTCAGCGACTGGGCCGAGGCGCAGGGCTACGAGGCGGAGACCCGCTGGGACGTCTGCACGACGGCGGCGCTCGGCGTGCCGTACGAGAAGGCCCAGTGGCGGCAGGTGCGCACGTTGTCCGGCGGCGAGCAGAAGCGGCTGGTGCTGGAGGCGCTGCTGCGCGGCCCCGACCAGGTGCTGTTGCTGGACGAGCCGGACAACTACCTCGACGTCCCCGGCAAGCAGTGGCTGGAGGAACAGCTGAGGCAGACGCGGAAGACCGTGCTGTTCATCTCCCACGACCGGGAGCTGCTGGCCCGCTCCGCGCAGAAGATCATCAGTGTGGAGCCGGGTCCGGCCGGCTCCGACGTGTGGGTGCACGGCGGCGGCTTCGACACCTACCACCAGGCGCGGCGCGAACGCTTCGCCCGCTTCGAGGAGCTGCGCCGCCGCTGGGACGAGAAGCACGCCCAGCTCAAGCAGCTCGTCAACACCCTGAAGAACAAGGCCGCGTTCAACGACGGCCTGGCCAGCCGCTACCAGGCGGCGAGGACGCGGCTGCGGAAGTTCGAGGAGGCGGGCCCTCCGCAGGAGCCGCCGCGCGAGCAGGACATCACCATGCGGCTGCGCGGCGGCCGCACCGGGCTGCGCGCGATCACCTGCCAGGGGCTTGAGCTGACCGGGCTGATGAAGCCGTTCGACCTGGAGGTCTTCTACGGCGAGCGGGTCGCGGTGCTCGGCTCCAACGGCTCCGGCAAGTCGCACTTCCTGCGGCTGCTCGCCGGGGACGAGGAGCGCCCGGTGGCGCACAGCGGGATGTGGAAGCTCGGCGCCCGCGTGGTGCCGGGGCACTTCGCGCAGACCCACGCCCATCCCGAGCTGGAGGGCCGCAGCCTGCTGGACATCCTGTGGACCGAGCACTCCAGGGACCGCGGCCAGGCCATGCCCGCGCTGCGCCGCTACGAGCTGGACCGGCAGGCCGAGCAGCCCTTCGACCGGCTCTCCGGCGGCCAGCAGGCCCGCTTCCAGATCCTGCTGCTCGAACTCGGCGGCGCGACGGCGCTGCTGCTGGACGAGCCGACGGACAACCTCGACCTGGAGAGCGCGGAAGCCCTCCAGGCCGGGCTGGAAGCGTTCGAGGGCACGGTGCTGGCGGTCACCCACGACCGCTGGTTCGCCCGCGGCTTCGACCGCTTCCTGGTCTTCGGCGCGGACGGCCGCGTCCGCGAGACCCCGGACCCGGTCTGGGACGAGACCCGCGTCGTCCGCGCCCGCTGAGCACACGGCCCGGGCGGGCGCGGGCCGCGGATCCTGACGGGTGGGTTCGGCCGGATGGGGGACGGGGGCCCGTTTTGACCCCGGCGTGTCGGGGGCGGTAGTCTGCGGGTTTGTTATGCGTATTGGCTTGCTCGTTCTCACGTGAGAGGCCGCTACGCCGGTCCACCAGGACGATGACCAGCGACCCGTGTGCGGATGCGTCACCGCACCGGTTCCAGGCTGTCGTGATCGTCAGGTGGCCTTGTCAGGACCCACTCACTGAAGAAGCGAAGGCTACGACCGTGCGTACGTTCAGCCCCAAGCCCGGCGACATTCAGCGCCAGTGGCACGTCATCGACGCCCAGGACGTCGTCCTGGGTCGTCTGGCCTCTCAGGCGGCCACCCTTCTGCGGGGTAAGCACAAGCCGGTGTACGCGCCGCACGTTGACACTGGTGACTTCGTCATCATCATCAACGCCGACAAGGTGCACCTGTCCGGCAACAAGCGGACTCAGAAGCTCGCCTACCGTCACTCGGGCTACCCGGGCGGTCTGCGCTCCGTGCGCTACGACGAGCTGCTGTCGAAGAACCCGGAGAAGGCCGTCGAGAAGGCCGTCAAGGGCATGCTCCCGAAGAACACCCTGGGTCGCCAGATGTTCTCGAAGCTGAAGGTGTACGCGGGTGCCGAGCACCCGCACGCCGCCCAGCAGCCGGTCCCGTTCGAGATCACCCAGGTCGCGCAGTAACACCGGCCACCCCCGAGACGAAGAGAAGCTGAGGAGAATCGTGGCCGAGACCACTGCCGAGACCCCCGTCGAAGAGTTCGAGGAGTACACCACCGAGACCCCCGAGGTCGAGGAGTACACCTCCGAGTCGCTGCCGTCCGGCTTCGGCGAGCCGCAGCCGGCCGCCGGCACCGGCCGTCGGAAGAACGCCATCGCCCGCGTCCGGATCGTTCCGGGCAGCGGCCAGTGGAAGATCAACGGCCGTCCGCTGGAGGGCTACTTCCCGAACAAGGTGCACCAGCAGGAAGTCAACGAGCCCTTCAAGGTGCTCGAGCTCGAGGGCCGCTACGACGTCATCGCCCGGATCTCCGGCGGCGGCGTCTCCGGCCAGGCCGGTGCCCTGCGTCTGGGCGTCGCCCGTGCGCTCAACGAGGCCGACGTGGACAACAACCGCGGCGCGCTGAAGAAGGCCGGCTTCCTGACCCGTGACGCCCGCGCGGTCGAGCGGAAGAAGGCCGGTCTCAAGAAGGCCCGTAAGGGTACGCAGTACAGCAAGCGCTGATCTCAGCACCTGGCTGTGGTGGGAACGCCCCGGCAGCACACACCGTGCTGCCGGGGCGTTCCCCTTTGTAGGTGCATGCGGTGCGGGCCCGCAGCCGCCCCGGGCGGCTCCCCACCGGGCCCGGCGGGCCGCCGCGCCCGCGAATGCCCGGGGCTACGGCCCGGGCGACCCCCTGGCGTATATATGAAAAGGCCGTGTGGCCGGCCGTCGCAGCGACGGCCCGAGCCCGGCCACTCGCACGACAGCTCGGAGGAACCACGGTGGGACGACTCTTCGGTACGGACGGGGTACGCGGCGTCGCCAACGCCGATCTGACGGCCGAGATGGCGCTCGGTCTGTCCGTCGCTGCGGCGCACGTGCTCACCGACGCCGGCGGTGCCGAGGGGCACCGCCCGGTGGCCGTGGTGGGCCGTGACCCCCGGGCGTCCGGGGAGTTCCTGGAGGCGGCCGTGGTGGCCGGCCTGGCCAGCGCGGGCGTCGACGTGCTGCGGGTGGGCGTGCTGCCCACCCCGGCGGTCGCGCACCTGACGGGTTCGCTCGGCGCCGACCTGGGCGTGATGCTCTCCGCGAGCCACAACCCGATGCCCGACAACGGGGTGAAGTTCTTCGCCCGCGGCGGTCACAAGCTCGCCGACGAGCTGGAGGACCGCATCGAGGCCGTCTACCGGGAACACGCGAACGGCAGGCCGTGGGACCGGCCGGTCGGCGCCGGCGTCGGCCGGGTGCGGGACTACGACGAGGGCTTCGACACCTACGTCGCCCACCTGCTGGCCGTGCTGCCGCACCGGCTGGACGGGCTGAAGGTCGTCATCGACGGCGCGCACGGCGCCGCCGCGCGGGTCTCGCCGGAGGCGTTCGCCCGCGCCGGCGCCGAGGTGATCACCATCGGCGCCCGCCCCGACGGGCTGAACATCAACCACGAGTGCGGCTCCACGCACCTCGCCGGGCTGCGCGCGGCGGTCGTCGAGCACGGCGCCGACCTCGGCATCGCGCACGACGGCGACGCCGACCGCTGCCTGGCCGTCGACGCCGCGGGCGAGGAGATCGACGGCGACCAGATCCTCGCCGTGCTCGCGCTCGCGATGAAGGAGCAGGGCACGCTGCGGAACAGCACCGTCGTCGCGACCGTCATGTCGAACCTCGGCTTCAAGCTGGCGCTCGAGCGGGAGGGCATCCGGCTGATCCAGGCCGCCGTCGGCGACCGGTACGTGCTGGAGGAGCTGAAGCGCGGCGGCCATTCGCTGGGCGGCGAGCAGTCCGGGCACGTCATCGTGCTGGACCACGCCACGACCGGCGACGGCACGCTGACCGGCCTGCTGCTGGCGTCGCGGGTCGCCGCGACCCGCAAGCCGCTGGCGGAGCTGGCCGGCGTGATGCGGCGGCTGCCGCAGGTGTTGATCAACGTGCCGGAGGTGGACAGGTCCCGCGTCGCGACCTCGCCGCGCGTCGCCGACGCCGTGCTGGACGCCGAGCGGGAGCTGGGCGAGACCGGCCGGGTGCTGCTGCGGCCCTCCGGCACCGAGCCGCTGGTGCGGGTGATGGTGGAGGCCGCCGAGCTGGAGCAGGCCCGTTCCGTCGCCGAACGCCTCGCGGACGTCGTCAAGGCCGAACTGGGCTGAGCGCGGACGCCGCCCGGCCGGGGCCCGCGATGTCGGGGCCCCGGCCGGCGCGCGTCACAGCTTGCGCAGGGACAGCCGGCGCACCGTGTGGTCGGGGCCCTTGCGCAGCACCAGGTTCGCCCGGCCCCGGGTGGGCGCGATGTTCTCCCGCAGGTTCGGCCGGTTGATCGTCCGCCACGTGTTGCGGGCGTAGTCCAGCGCCTCCTCCTCGCTGACCTGCGTGTACTTCCGGAAGTAGGAGAACGGGTTCTGGAACGCGGTCTGCCGCAGCTTGCGGAACCGGTCCAGGTACCAGCGCTCGATGTCCTCGATGCGTGCGTCGACGTACACGGAGAAGTCGAAGAAGTCGGCGACCGCCACCCGGGTGCGGCCGTCCCGGCCGGGCAACGCCGGCTGCAGCACGTTCAGCCCCTCCACGATCAGGATGTCCGGCCGCCGCACCACCAGGCGCTCACCGGGCACGATGTCGTAGATCAGGTGCGAGTAGACCGGGGCGCTCACCTCCGGTTTGCCCGCCTTGACCTCCGCGACGAACCGGGTCAGCGCCCGCCGGTCGTAGGACTCCGGGAAGCCCTTGCGGGACATCAGACCGCGTCGGTGCAGCTCCGCGTTCGGCAGCAGGAAGCCGTCCGTGGTGAGCAGCTCGACGCGCGGGTGCTCCGGCCAGCGGGCCAGCAGCTCCCGCAGCAGCCGCGCCACGGTCGACTTGCCGACCGCGACGCTGCCCGCCACCCCGATCACAAACGGCGTGCCGGGCTGCGCGCCCTCGCCGAGGAACGTGTTCAGCGCGCCGCGCAGCCCGTGCGTGGCGCCGACGTACAGGTTCAGCAGCCGGGACAGCGGGAGATAGACCTCCCGCACCTCGTCCAGGTCGATGACGTCGCCCAGGCCGCGCAGCCGCTCGACCTCCTCGGCCGTCAGCGGCAGCGGCGTGCGCTCCCGCAGCGCGCTCCACTCGGCGCGGCTGAGGTCCACGTACGGCGTGACGGCGGGGGCTGCGGGGGGCGCGGGGAGCGCGCTCGCGGGTCGGGTCACGCGCCCATTGTCTGCCCGCGCCGCCCGAACGCCCCGTCGGGCGGAGGTGATCCGGGCCACGTCGCGGGCCGTGCCCGGATCCGGATATCGCGGGCCGGTCGTCGGCGGCGCACGCGCGGGGACGCCGTAGGCTGCTGCGCATGTGCGGGATCGTTGGATACGTAGGAGGGCAGTCCGCCCTCGATGTGGTCATCGCCGGCCTCCGCCGGCTGGAGTACCGGGGTTACGACTCGGCGGGCGTCGCGGTGCTCGCCGACGGCGGCCTGGCGACGGCGAAGAAGGCCGGCAAGCTGCTCAACCTCACCAAGCTGTTGGACGAGCGTCCGCTGCCGACCGGCGGCACCGGCATCGGCCACACCCGGTGGGCCACCCACGGCGGTCCCACCGACGGCAACGCCCACCCGCACCTGGACAACGCGGGCCGTGTCGCCGTCGTCCACAACGGCATCATCGAGAACTTCGCCGCCCTCCGCGCCGAGCTCGCCGAACGCGGCCACCGACTGGAGTCCGAGACGGACACCGAGGTCGTCTCCCACCTGCTCGCGGAGAACTTCTCCTCCTGCGGCGACCTCGCCGAGGCGATGCGGCTGGTGTGCCGCCGCCTGGAGGGCGCGTTCACCCTGGTCGCCGTGCACGCCGACCAGCCGGACACCGTCGTCGGCGCGCGCCGCAACTCGCCGCTGGTCGTCGGCGTCGGCGAGGGCGAGACCTTCCTCGCCTCCGACGTGGCCGCCTTCATCGAGCACACCCGGGAGGCCATCGAACTCGGCCAGGACCAGGTCGTCGAGCTGACCCGGGACGGCGTGACCGTCACCGACTTCGACGGCGCGCCCGCCGAGACCCGCGCCTACCACGTCGACTGGGACGCCTCCGCCGCCGAGAAGGGCGGCTACGACTACTTCATGCTGAAGGAGATCGCCGAGCAGCCCAAGGCCGTCTCCGACACCCTTCTCGGCCGCATCGACGCCGCCGGCCAGCTCCACCTGGACGAGATCCGCATCCCGGCGGGCGAGCTGCGCGAGGTCGACAAGATCGTCATCGTGGCGTGCGGCACCGCCTACCACGCCGGGATGATCGCCAAGTACGCCATCGAGCACTGGACGCGCATCCCCTGCGAGACCGAGCTGGCCAGCGAGTTCCGCTACCGGGACCCGATCCTCGACTCCCGCACGCTGGTCGTCGCGATCTCGCAGTCCGGCGAGACGATGGACACCCTGATGGCGCTGCGGCACGCCCGCGAGCAGGGCGCCCGGGTGCTGGCGATCTGCAACACCAACGGCTCCACGATCCCCCGCGAGTCCGACGCCGTGCTGTACACGCACGCCGGACCGGAGGTCGCCGTCGCCTCCACCAAGGCGTTCCTCACCCAGCTTGTGGCCTGCTACCTGGTGGCGCTCTACCTCGGCCAGGTGCGCGGCACCAAGTGGGGCGACGAGATCCAGTCCGTCATCGGCCAGCTCGCCCGCATCGGCGACGACGTGGACGCCGTGCTGGAGACCATGGAACCGGTGCGGGAACTCGCGCGCGGCCTCGCCGACCGCGACACCGTGCTCTTCCTCGGCCGCCACGTCGGCTACCCCGTCGCCCTCGAAGGCGCGCTGAAGCTCAAGGAACTGGCGTACATGCACGCCGAGGGCTTCGCCGCCGGAGAACTCAAGCACGGCCCGATCGCGCTCATCGAGGACGGCGTCCCGGTTGTCGTGGTCGTCCCCTCGCCGCGCGGGCGCTCGGTGCTGCACGACAAGATCGTCTCCAACATCCAGGAGGTCCGCGCCCGGGGCGCGCTGACCATCGTCATCGCCGAGCAGGGCGACGAGTCCGTCGTCCCGTACGCCGACCACCTCATCCGGGTGCCGGCCACCCCCACCCTGCTCCAGCCGATGGTCGCGACCGTGCCGCTGCAGGTCTTCGCCTGCGAGCTGGCCACGGCCCGGGGCAACGAGGTCGACCAGCCGCGCAACCTCGCCAAGTCCGTCACGGTCGAGTGAGCCGACCGTGATCGTGGGGGTGGGGATCGACGTGGCCGAGATCGAACGGTTCGGGCAGGCGCTGGAGCGCACGCCCGAACTGGCCGACCGGCTCTTCGTCGACAGCGAGCTGTACCTGCCGAGCGGCGAGCGACGCGGCATCGCCTCGCTCGCCGCCCGCTTCGCGGCCAAGGAGGCGCTGGCCAAGGCGCTCGGCGCGCCTCCCGGCCTGCACTGGACCGACGCCGAGGTACACACCGAGCCCAGCGGCCAGCCGGTCCTCACCGTGCGCGGCACGGTAGCCGCCCGCGCGGAGGAGCTGGGCGTCCGGAAATGGCACGTGTCACTCAGCCACGACGCGGGAATCGCCTCGGCGGTGGTCATAGCGGAAGCGTGAGCCCCGGCAGGCGGCGGTTGCACCGCAGCCGTCGCCGGGAGCCCTCGGCGACGGGAGCGGTGCATGGCCGCTCGCCGCACGGCTACCCGCTGCGGGCCTGTCGGTCGATCATGGCTACCAGGGTCGTGACGAGTTCCTCGGCCGTGATGTGCCACTTGTCCGCGGACAAGTGTCCGTTGACCTCCATGTCCGTGATCCCGTGCACGCTGGTCAACAGCAGCGGTGCGAAGCGGCGGGTGTGCTCTGCGCCGACTACACCGCCGACGATGCCGAGGAACTCGCCCATCGCGCGATCGCCCGCCTGCTTTGCGGCATGGATCGCGGCGGGGTCGCCGGCCGGGTGGGTGAACATCAGCCGGTACAGGTGCGGTTGACGGCGGCCGACCGTCATCAGCGCGGACAGGCCCATGTGCAGCTTGTCGGCCGGGGACAACCGCGGATCGGCGCGCACGGCCTGTACCTGATCCGCGAGCCGGTCCAGGGCCTCGGCCGCTACGGCGGTCAGCAGGCTGTCCTTGTCGGGGAAGTGCCGGTACGGGGCCCCACGAGTGACTCCCGCGCGCGCCCCGACCGCGCGCAACGTCACCGCGCCCGGACCGCCGCTGTCGAGTAGGCCGGCGGCCGCGTCCAGCAAGGCGCGCCGCGTCGCGGCAGCGGATTCCACTCGGCTGACCATGCCCACCACTCTACAGTTGACACTGTCATCTGGGGCGCCCTAGCCTCATTCAGGTGACAAAGTCATCTGAGAATTCGCGGGACACCCGTGGTTGCGTCGTCGTGACCGGAGCCTCGACCGGGATCGGCGCGGCCTCCGCCCGCGAGCTGGCCCGTCAGGGATTCCACGTCCTCGCCGGCGTCCGCCGCGTCCGGGACGCCGACGCGCTCCGCGCCCCGGGCGTCGAGCCGGTCATCCTCGACATCACCCAGCCCGGCCACATCGCCGAGCTCGCCGCCCGCGTCGAAGCGCAGGCAGGTGCGCTGCGGGCGTTGGTGAACAACGCCGGCATCTCCGTCAACGCCCCGATCGAAGCCCTGCCGCTGGACGAGTGGCGCCGGCTGTTCGAGGTCAACCTGTTCGGTCACGTCGCCGTCACCCAGGCACTGCTGCCCGACCTGCTGCGCCACCGCGGCCGGGTGGTCAACATCAGCTCGGTCGGCGGGAAGGTCGCCATGGCCACCTTCGGCCCCTACGCGGGCACGAAGTTCGCCCTGGAGGCGGTCAGCGACGCGCTGCGCCGGGAACTGGCGCCGCTGGGTGTGCGGGTGGTGGTCGTCGAACCTGGTGGCGTCCGCACCGAGATGGGCGACCGGGGCATCGCCACCACGGGCCGACTGGCCCAGGCCATGTCACCGGAACACCGGGATCGCTACGGGCCGTTGATCCAGGCGGTCATGGCGCTGACTGCCGCTGGCACCACCGGCGGTTCGTCCGCCGAGGATGCCGCCCGGGTGATCGCCAAGGCCGTGACCGCCAGGAAGCCTCGCACGCGCTACACCGTCGGCCGGGACGCGGCCCTGCTCACCCGCCTGTCGCGGGTACTGCCGGACCGGATGCTCGACCGCGTCGCCGCCGCCGCTCTGCGTCCGCACTACCCGAAGACGACCACCGCATGAGAGTCACGTTCCAGTAAGGGCGGCCGACCGCCCCGCTTCCGCCCCGTGCCTCAACTCGCCAAGACACTCGGCGTGCCGACCCCGGCCGCACGCAAGCCGGAGTCGGTGTGGACCGAGCTGCCCCGTCCGGTGAGCGCCAGCACCGAACCGGCCGGGCACGTCCGCCTCGGCCACGCACGGGCCTCGACCGCCCGGCAGTCCCTCGACGCGCAGCTCGACCCCCTCGCCGAGGCGGGGGCGATCCGCGTCTTCTCGGAGAAGACCTCCACCCGCGCCACCCGGCGCCCCGAGCTGGAGGCCGTCGTGAAGCTCGCCGGGGAGGCCCGTTCCTCCGGCGTCGCCGTGACCCTCGTCGTGCATGAGCGCAAGCGTCTCGGTCGTGGCATCGAACTCGCGATGCTCGCCGAAGAGCTGAAGACCAGCGACGTCGGGCTGGAGTTCCTGACCGGGGAGCTGAAGGGCTCGCACGACCCTTCCGGGATCGTGCTCACCGTGTTGGCGGCCATGTCCGGGATGGAGCGCGAGTACATCCGAGACCGCATCCTCGAAGGCCGCGAGTCCACCCGCAAGCGCGGCAAGACCATCGGCGGCGCGGGTGTCACGGACGAGGACATGCTGTCCATGGCCCCCCACCGCGTGACCAGGAGATGAGCCTGCGCGACATCGCCGAGCGGCTCGTCATCACCACCGGCACGAAGAAGGGCCAGCACCCCTCACCCGCCACGGCGGCGAGCATGTGATCACCCGCTACTCTGCGGCTGGTGTCTGCGCTAGCGGGCTGCGGACAACCGCCTCACACCAGTACCCGTCGACGTAGAACATCACTCCCCCCACGCCCCCGGGACCAGCCGGTACGGCCGCGTCTCGACAAGCCGGTACGTCAAATGCTCCCGTGCGAGAACCGGTGCTGCCGCACCCACGCGGCGGCGGCCCGCGCCGCCCTCTCCCGTTCCACCGTCCCCAGCTCGCCGACGGCCTCCTTGTCCACCTCGGCCACCGGCCCGGACGCGTCGCACACCGCGCACTGCACGGCGTACGTGACGGGCTCGGCATCCGGCTCGCTGTCCGCCGCGAGCACAAAGCGCCGGAACGCGTACGTCTCCCTCACGCGCGCCCCACCCGCTTCAGGTGCCCCTGTCTCTTATAC
>NZ_VJYK02000088.1 GCF_007097205.2 Streptomyces alkaliterrae | reverse complement strand
GGGCTGTGCGTGGGGCGAGGGTTGTGGACGTCAGTCCAGCAGTTCGTCGGTGCGCACGGCGTGCTCGGCGTGGTGCTGCGGCAGTACCCGGCCGAAGAGTTGGCGGGTACGGGCGGCGCTGCCGACGACGCCGGGGCGCTCGCTGTAGGCGAATATCGCGGAGTGCCGGTCGCGTTCGCCGGCGACCGGGCTGACTCGGTGCAACGAGTAGCGGCCCTTGAAGAGTTGCAGGTCGCCGGGGCGCAGCGGAAGGCGGCTCACGAGGTGGCGGCCGCCGCCGGTGATGACGTCCCGGACGTCGCCGAAGTTCTCCGCCTCCGCCGTGCGGATGCCCGGGCAGTACTCGAACTCGCCGCCCGAATCCGGCTGTTGGGTGAGCATGCTGACGGTGTACTCGTTGGTGTCGAAGTGCCAGGGGTGTTCCATGCCGGGGCGGACGACGTTGAGCACGAGGCCGGAGAGCGGATCGGCGAGCGGGTGCAGCCGGGGCAGCCCGAAGCAGTCGGCGACGAACCGCTGGAACGCCTCGTCCTGGTAGAGCACGCTGATCAGCGCCTCGTGCGGGATGAGGTCGCGGGCGACGAAGGCGTTGCCGCGCCGGAAGGGGACGCGGCCGGGGTGGTCGGCGGGCAGGTCGGGGTCGACGTCGATGTTGTAGACGTTGACGGTCTCGACGTCGTAGTGCGCGCGGGGCGCGAGGGCGGCGCACTGCTCGCGCAGCGCCTCGTGCAGCGCGGGCCGGACGAAGTCCGGCAGGACTGTGCAGCCGACGGCGGCCAGTTCGCGCCGGGCGTCGGCCACGACGCGACGCGCGCGACCGCCGCCGGGGTCGGTCAGCGGGTACCGCTCGGTGTCGACGACCTCGTCCAGGCTCAGGGGCGGAGACGCGAGGGTTCGCGCGGGGGACGTGCTCATGACGTTCCTCTCGACGTGCCGGCCCCATCGTGCCGGGCCGCGCGGGTCACTGCCGGTCGTGCGTGAACTACCCGCGGGTTTAGCACATTTGAGGTCGCCGTTTCAGCGCGGTCGCGGTGTCTGTGACCGGTTGCACTGGCGGCGGCTCAGATCCAGTACGGTGCGCGGGGTACGCGGTCGGCGCCGTCGACGGTCAGCCCCTCACCGGCGGTCCGCCCGGTCAACCAGCCGAGCAGCGCGGCCCGGGAGCCGCTCAACGTCGGCCCGCCACCGCCCAGTCGGGTTCGGTTCGCCGGTCCGTGCCCAGTGCAGGAGTCGGCAGCAGCTTTCGGCCGCCCGGGCGAGGTGGCTGAGGACGTGGCCGCGCGTCCAGGGCGGCACCAGCGAGAGGCCGGCGAGGTCGCCGTCGGCGAACCGGTCGGCGGTGGCGAGCAGCCGGTGAGTCGACTCCTCGACCGCTTCGAACAGCTCCTGGCGCCGCACAGACATCAGTCCTTTCGCATTGTGGGATCTGTGATCCGCCATACGGTAGCGATTCTCGCCCGGACGGAGTAGTCCCGCCGGATGGCGGAGTGGGGGCATCCGGCGACGCGTGTCGATCGGAAGCATGGACAGGGACACACACGCCACTCAGGGGCGGTGCCCTGCGGAAGGACGGGACGCGATGCGGACGGAAGGGAACACGGCCGAGGTCGTGGTGGTCGGCGCCGGTATGGCCGGTCTCGCCTGCGCCCGGGACCTGCTCGCGGCAGGCGTCTCGGTGCGCGTGCTGGAGGCGTCGGACGGCGTCGGGGGCCGGATGCGCACCGACCGGGTCGAGGGCTTCACCGTCGACCGGGGCTTCCAGCTGTTCAACACCTCCTATCCCCAGGTACGCGGGCGCCTACCGCTGCGGGAGCTGGAGTTGTGCCCGTTCGCCCCTGGGATGCTGGTGCACACGCCCGAGGGACGGCGGCGCTTCGTCGACCCCTCCCGGCGGCCGGGCGAGACGGCCGACCTGCTGCCCGGCCGGCTCGCCTCGGGCCGCGACCTGCTGGCGCTCGCCGCACTCTCGGCGCGGGACACGCTGGCGCCGGTCGCCCTCGTCCGCGGCGGACCGGAGCGCACGACCCGGGACGCCCTCGCGGCGGCCGGCTTCTCCGACGACTTCGTCGAGCGGTTCTTCCGGCCGTTCCTCTCCGGGGTCTTCCTGGAGGACGAACTGGAGACCTCCAGCCGGATGTTCCATCTCGTGTGGCGCTCCATGCTGCGCGGCACGCCCTGCCTGCCGCTCGACGGCATCGGGGCCGTGCCGACCCGGCTGGCCACCGAACTGCCGGACGAGACCGTGCGGTTGGAGACACCCGTGCACTCGCTGACCGACGACGGCGTGCTGCTGTCCGACGGCACCGAGCTGCCCGCCGCCGCGGTGGTCGTCGCGACCGGCCCCGAGGCGGCGTCCGCCCTGCTGCCCGGGCTGCGGATTCCCGAGTACCGCGTGGTGACGACCTACTTCCACACCACCGGGCGGCGCCCGCTGGACGAGCCGATGCTTGTCCTGGACTCGGCCCGGCGGTTCCTCAACTCCTGTGTGCTCAGCGAGGTCTCCCCCGCCTACGCGCCGCCCGGCCGTCATCTTGTGGCCACCTCGGTGCTGGGCGAGCCGGGGCCGCGGACCGAGGCGGAACTGCGCGCCGCCCTCGCCGAGGTGTACCGGACGGACACCTCGGAGTGGCACACCCTCACGACCCGCACGGTGCCCGACGCGCTCCCCGCCATGGCGCCGCCGCTGCCGCTGACCCGGCGGGCGCGGTTGGGGCCCGGCAGGTTCGTGTGCGGCGACCACCGGGCCACCGGCTCGGTCCAGGGCGCGCTCGCGTCCGGCGCGCGGGCCGCCCGCGAGGTCCTTTCCGAACGGCTCGGTGTCGCGTGAACCGGCGGCTGGGGGACACGGGGACGGCCGGGCGGGCCGGCGGCAGGTCACGGCGGCGCCGCACCCCTTTCCCTCTCCTGCTCGAGGAGTTCCGGCAGGTCGGGGAGGCGGTCGAGTCCTGCGACCGGGCGGGCCGTGCGCGGGTTGCCCTCCAGCAGCGCCCGGTGGCGGTGCAGGAAGGCCCAGTAGCCGGCGGTGTAGGGGCAGGCGTCCTCACCGACCCGCGCCTTCGGCCGGTAGGCGCAGCCGTCGCACAGGTCGCTCATGCGGTTGATGTAGGCGCCGCCGGAGGTGTACGGCTTGGTGGTCATCCGGCCGCCGTCGGCGTACTGCGACATGCCCACGACGTTCGGCACCATGACCCAGTCGTAGCCGTCGACGAAGCCGCGATGGAACCAGTCGGTGACCTCGGCCGGATGCCAACCGCGTTGGAGCGCGTGGCCGCCGAGCACCATCAGGCGTGGGATGTGGTGCGTCCAACCGGTGTCGCGGACCTGGGCCAGTACGGTGCTCAGGCACCGCGCGGTGACCGCGTCGGCGTCGAGGTCCCTGAACCAGTCGGGGACGGGCGCCCGGTGCCGGAGGCCGTTGTGGTGCCGGTAGCGCTCGCCGAAGTGCCAGTAGAGCTGCCAGACGTACTCCCGCCAGCCGGCGACCTGCCGCACGAATCCCTCGACGCTGTTCAGCGGCGCGCGGCCGGCGCGCCACTCCTCCTCGGCCCGCTCCACGCACTCGGCCGGGTCGAGCAGCCCGAGGTTGAGGGAGGCGGACAGCAGGCTGTGGCTCATCACCGGGTCGGCGGCGAGCATCGCGTCCTCGTGCGCCCCGAAGCCGGCCAGCCGCCGGGTGGTGAACCGGCGGAGGGCGGCCAGCGCCTCCCGGCGGCTGGCGGGGAAGCGGCGCGGGCCGTCACGTCCGACGAAGGACACGTCGCCGGAGCGCTCCCACTTGTCGAGGTCGTGCCGCACCTCCTCGTCGATGTCGTTCTCACGGGGACGGTAGGGCGCCGGCGCGTCGAGTGCCCGGGCGCCGGGTGGCGGCGGTTCGCGGTTCTCCCGGTCGAGGTTCCAGCGCCCGCCGGCGGGCTCGTCGCCTGCCATCAGCAGGTCGTGCTCCCGTCGTACCCAGCGGTAGAAGTGCTCCTGCCGAAGGGCCCGGTCCCCGCGTTCCGCCGCCCAACGGGCGAAGGCCTCGTGCGGCACGAGGAAGCCGGCGGCGGGCAGCACGGTGGTGGCCGGGCGTCCGCGCACCAGCCGGAGCGCCGCCCAGGAGGTGGGGTGCCGCACGGTGACCGGCCGGTCGCCGACCGCGCGCTCCAGCCCTTCCCGGTAGGTCTCCGCGCGCACGTACCGGACCCGGTCGCCCAGTTCCGCGGCGCGGTGCCGCATCGCCGACAGCACCAGATGCGCCTTGGCCCGGTGGAAGCGCCTGCGTCGGAACACCGACCGGGCCTCGATCATCAACACCGGCGCGTCCCGGGCGGGTCCGGGTTCACCGGGGGCCAGGAAGTGCGGGCCGAGCTGATCGCCGAAAAGCCAGTGCCACGTGCTCGCCACGCGTTTCTCCGCCTCGTCTCGCCGTTGTCCTCGCCCTCAGCCTCGCGGCTGGGCGCGGCGGTCGGCGCGGGACGCGCCCGGCTGTTCTATAGGCTGAGGCGCGTGGTCGAGGCGGAGAACGGTGGGGGCGCGCGGGAGCGGCCCGGACGGGACGAGGAACTGGCGGATCTCCAGGCGCTGGCCGTCCGCATGCGCCGGATGAACGGCGAGATCAACCGGCTGGTCCACGCCTTCGCCGCCGGCCAGGGGCTGCACCCCACCGACGTGCACGCGCTCGCGGCCATCCTCGACTCCGAGGAGCCGATGACCCCGACGGGACTGCGGGAGCACCTGGGTCTCACCTCGGGCGCGGTGACCGCGTGCCTGGACCGGCTGGAGCGGGCCGGGCACGTGCGCCGGGTCCGGGAGAGCGCCGACCGGCGGGTGGTGCACCTCTACTACGAGCAGCGGGCGCAGCCGGCCGCGCGCCGGCACTTCGCGCCGCTCGCCGACGCCGCGCGGGCGGCCCGCGCGACGCTCGCGCCGGGCGAGTTGGCCGCGGTGCTGCGGTTCCTGGACGCGATGAACGAGGAACTGTCGACGGCCCGCCCACCGCGCGACTGACCCACCCCGGACCCCCGACACCCCGGCCTCATTAGTTCAATGAGTAAGATAACTCGACCATTGAGATAGTTCACCATCGAGCTACACCGTTCCATGGAGAGAACCATGTCCGGTACCACCCGCTGGGCGCGGCGCCTGGCGCCGCTGATCCTGATCCTGCTGTGGCTCGGCGTGGGCGGCGGCCTCGGCCCCTACGCCGGCAAACTGAGCGAGGTCGCCACCAACGACCAGGCCTCCTTCCTGCCGCGGAACGCGGAGTCCACCCGCGTTCTGGAGGAGCAGAAGGCGTTCCAGCGCTCGGAGAGCGTGCCGGCGATCGTCGTGTGGACCGTGGACGGCGACGGCGACGGCCGGATCAGCGCCGAGCAGCGCGCCGCCGCGCGGGACGCGCTCGCCTCGCTCGACGGGACGGACGGCGTCGCGGACCGCCCCTCGCCCGCGCTGCCGTCCGACGACGGGAAGGCGATCCAGGGCGTCGTTCCACTCGACCCCGAGTTGGGTGAGGGGCTGGGCGAGGTGCTGGACGAGGTGCGCGCCGCCGCCGAACGGGTGCCCGGCACCACCGTGGGGATCGCCGGACCAGCCGCCACCCAGGCCGACCTCGGCGACGCCTTCGCCGGCATCGACGGGCTGCTGCTCGGCGTGGCGCTCACCGCCGTGCTGCTCATCCTGCTGCTGGTCTACCGCAGCGTGCTGCTGCCCTTTGTGATCATCCTCGGGTCGGTGTTCGCGCTCGGCCTGGCCAGCGGGGTGGTCTACGCACTGGCCGACCGCGATGTGCTGCGCGTGGACGGCCAGGTCCAGGGCATCCTGTTCATCCTGGTCATCGGCGCGGCAACGGACTACGCGCTGCTGGTGACCGCCCGCTTCCGCGAGGAACTACCGCGCCACGACGACCGGTTCGCGGCCGTCCTCGTCGCCGTGCGGCGGTCGGCGGGTGCGATCGCCGCCAGCGCGGGGACGGTCGCGCTGGGGCTGCTGGCCCTGCTGCTCAGCGACCTGACGAACAACCGGGCGCTCGGACCGGTCGGCGCCATCGGCGTCGCGTGCGCGGTGATCAGTGTGCTGACCTGGCTGCCGGCCGTGCTGGTACTGCTCGGACGGGCGGCCTACTGGCCGGCGAAGCCCGCCGCGGCGGAGGGCGGCGCCAGGGGCGTGTGGACGAGGGTCGCGGCGCTGGTCGACCGGGCGCCGCGCAAGGTGTGGGCCGTCACGACGGTTGTGCTGGTGGCCTTCGCCGCCTTCTCCCCGACACTGACCTCCAAGGGCGTGCCGCTGGACGAGATCTTCGTCAACGACGCTCCCTCGGTCGCCGCCCAGCAGCGGCTGGGCGAGCACTTCCCCGGCGGCTCCGGCAACCCGGCCGTGGTGACCGCCGAGGCGGACCGGCTCGACCGGGTGGCCGCCGCGGCCGAGCGGGTGGAGGGCGTCGCCGCCGTCACCCCCGCCACCGTCACCGGGCGGCCGGACGGCGAACCCCGCGTCGTCGACGGCCGGGCCCGCCTCGACGTCACACTCCAGGACGCCGCCGACACCGAGGCCGCCCGGCAGACGGTGGTCCGGCTGCGCGATGCGCTGCACCCGGTGCCCGACGCGGACGCGCTGGTGGGCGGCTACACGGCGCAGCAGCACGACACGCTCACCACCGCCCAACGCGACCGGGCGCTGATCATTCCGGTGGTGCTGGTGGTCATCCTGCTGGTGCTCTTCTGGCTGCTGCGCTCCGTCGTCACGCCGATCCTGCTGGTGGCCACGGTGGCGTTGAACTTCCTCGCCACCCTGGGCATCGCCGCCCTGGTCTTCGAGCACGTGCTCGGCTTCACCGGGACCGATCCGGCGGTGCCCCTGTACGGCTTCGTCTTCCTCGTGGCGCTGGGCGTGGACTACAACATCTTCCTCATGTCCCGGGTGCGCGAGGAGTCGCTGGCGGTGGGCGTCCGGCAGGGCGTGCTGCGGGGGCTGGTCACGACCGGCGGGGTCATCACCTCGGCGGGCGTGGTGCTGGCGGCGACCTTCGCCGCGCTGTCGGTGATCCCGCTCGCGTTCCTGGTGCAGATCGCGTTCATCGTCGCGTTCGGCGTGCTGATGGACACCCTGGTGGTGCGTTCACTGCTCGTCCCGGCGCTCGTGCGGGACCTGGGCCCGCGCGCCTGGTGGCCGGGCGCGCTGAGCCGGCCGGTCGTCCCCGGGCCGGACGCCGGTCGCTGAGGAAGGACACGACCGGCGGCCTCCCCGCGGTGGGGGAGGCCGCCGGTCCTTCTCCGGGGCGGGTGTCTCAGTGGTCCGGGTGCGCGGCGAGCCGCTTGCCCTTGCCCTTGCCCTTGTCCCGTTCGCCCGGGCGGTTGTTGAGCGTGACGGTCTTGCTCTCCGACTGTCCGGCGTCCAGCGCGTACGGGCCGCTGACCGGGCGCAGCGGCATCAGATAGCCCTCGGGGACGTCCGTCTCGCGCAGGTAGTACGAGCCGGTGGGAAGGTCCTCGAAGACGCACTCGCCCGCGTCGTCGGTGGCGCAGCCCGCGTCGACGCGCTCGTCCGGGGTTCCGCCGCCGGTCTGCAGGCCGGGGCGGCCGTTGGTCTCCCGCCAGAGTTCGAAGACCGCGCCGGGCAGCGGCTCACCGGTCTTGAGGTCCCGCTTGAGCACGGTCAGCGTGGCGGTGCCGTCCTCCTCGGTCGCCCGGTTGTACGCGGTGACGCCGACGCCCGTGACGGCGCCCTGCTCGTCGAGCACCAGGGGGCCGAAGACGGCCGGGTCGGGCAGGTCGTAGCCGTCGGGAGCGGTCACCTCCTGCCAGTAGTAGGTGCCGAGGTCGACGGTGGCGTCGCAGCGGCCCTCGGCGTCCGTCTCGCAGGTCGAGCCGACCCGGGTGTCCGGGTTGGCGCCGCGTGTCTGCAGGCCCTCCCGGCCGTTGGTCTCCCGCCAGAGCTGGAAGACGGCGCCGGCCAGCGGCTCCTCGGTGTCGGCGTCCAGCTTGGTGACGGACACCTCGCCGCTCTCCTGGGGCTCCTCCGTCTCCCGGTTGTAGGCGGTGACTCCGACGCCGTCGGCGGCGTTCTCCGCGGTCAGTACCAGGGGGCCGAAGACGGCCGGGTCGGGCAGGTCGTAGCCGTCGGGCGGGGCGAGTTCCTGCCAGTAGTAGGTGCCGAGCTCGACGGTGTCGGCACAGCGGCCGTCGTCGTCGGTGACGCAGGCGTCGCCGACGCGGGTGTCGGGGTCGTCGCCGCCGGTCTGCAGGCCCGGCGTGTCGTTGGACTCGCGCCAGAGCTGGAACACCGCGCCGGCCAGCGGCTCCTCGTCCTCGGCGTCCCGCTTGGTCACGGACACCTCGCCGCGCGGCTCCGGCTCCCGGGCGCAGTCCGGCAGGTCGCCGAGGAACGGGTAGGCGTGGAACTCCTGGCCCGAGGGCCCGGTGTCGCCGCCGTGGGTGACCGATCCGGTGGTGAAGAACCGGCCGTTGACGCCCGGCAGCGTCACCAGGGTCTGGCTGTCGCGGTTGCCGATCAGCACGCTGCCCTGGAACTGGCCGGTGCCGATCAGGTCGACGGTGCCGGCGTCGGGGAAGTTCCACAGCAGGCGCGGACGCAGCTGGTTGAGCGGGGCGGTGTCGGCGAGCTCGCCGCTGTAGGTGTTGATGGTGCGCGCCGTGCCGAGCAGGTTGACCAGGACGGTCGCGCCGGCCGGAATGTCGTCGAACCTCAGGCCCTGCTGTCGGCCGCCGGGGCCGACGAGGTCGAAGTCGACGTTGAAGACCTGGAGCATGGAGCTGCCGTCGCCGGTGAAGACGGTCGTCTCGCCCTGGTTGACGGCGGTGCCGGTGGCGGCGCGGCCGGTGCCGTCGTCGCCGTGCGCGTAGCAGCTGCTCGCGTCGGAGAGCTCGCCGCGCAGGTCCCGGTAGCGGGCGGTGGCGTCGGGGTCGGCGACCGTGCGGGCTGCGGCCACGGTGCCGGTGAGCGTGCCGCCGTGGCGGACGACGCCGCCCTCGGCGAGCAGCCGCTGGCGGTCGGCCACGGTCAGGTCGCCGCCGGTGACCAGCCAGTCCGAGCCGGCCGGCGGCGGGACGCGGGAGCCGACGCCGACCTCGCCGACGTTGTAGGCGGCGCCGCCGCGGCTCTTGTTCTGGTCGAAGCCGCCGAGCGTCACGACCAGGCCCTCGGCCTCGGCCGCGCCGCCGCGCACCCGGAAGTCGCCGCCGACGAAGATGTTGACGGCCTCGTCGCGGCCGGCGATCGCGTCGTTGTTGACCGGCGGGTGGACGTCCGGGCACGCCGGGCCGAGGCAGGGCCCCAGCCCGCCGGGCAGCGGCGCCCGCACACCGGGGTGCGACGCGCCGGGGGCGGAGTCGGCGGTCCGGGCGGTCTTGCGGTCGTCCGCGCCCACGGTGTGCTGCGCGGTCGCGTACTGGGCGGAGACCAGCAGCAGCGGCAGCGTGACCAGCACCGGCAGCCGCCCGCGCAGGAAGGAACGCCACCGGCCTCCGGGCCGTCGGTCCGTCCGTCTTGCCATCGAGCACTCTCCAGGATCTGTTTGTCACACGAAGTGAAGGTGTGACCATTCACGCCCGGATGGCGGCCTGATCGGCGGCGACACCCGCGCGGCTCACCCCTCGCGCGGCACAACCACCCGAACGGCCGGTCCCGGCGGCCCCGCGCTCACCCCGCCGGACCACCCGCCTTTCCGACCGGCCGCCGAGCGGCTAGGAAGAAATCCGGGGTCGGCTCAACACCCGGCCGCAACAAGGGAGTAGGGATGCGCCGCACCTTCCGTACGCCACCTCGTGCCGGAGCCGCCCGCCGGACAGGGCCGGGGCGGGTCGGCGGGCCGCTTGTCGCCGTGTCGGTCGTCGTCGCGCTGCTGGCCGGCGGCGCGGTACTGGCCGCCGGCACCCCGGCGAGCGCCGGCGGCACCGCCGAGGAGGAGTGCACCGCCGGGACCGGGCCCTACCAGCGGCAGCTGGAGGCGCATCTGGGGCTGCCCGTCGACGGCCGCCAGTCCGAAGCCGACTGCCGGGCGATCCGCGAGTTCCAGCGCCGCCACCGGCTGGACCCGGCGGACGGCTACGCGGGGGTGCCCGCCTACCGCATGATGCTCGTCGAGCAGGCAAAGGCCGAGCCGAACAAGGAGGGCCGCTGCCCGTCGGTCTCCCGCCGCACCACCTGTGTGGACCTCTCCCGGCAACTGCTGTGGGTGCAGACCGGCGCGCGGGACCGGCTGGTCTTCGACGTCGTGCCCGTGCGCACCGGGCGGCTGGAGATGGAGACCCGCGGCGGCCTGCACCACGTCTACTGGCGCAACCGCCACCACCACTCCACGCTCTACGACGTCCCCATGCCGTACGCGCAGTTCTTCGACGGCGGCCAGGCCCTTCACGGCACCACGGAGGATCTTTTCGAAAGCGGCTCCGCGGGCTGCGTCAACCTCCACAACGAGGACGCCGCGAAGCTCTGGGACCTGCTGCGGCTCGAGGACCGGGTGTTCGTCTTCGGTGTGAAGCCCGGCACCCAGCCGCGTTCCGCCGGCCGCACGGTCGACGCCCACGGCCGCTCGCTGCTCGGCGACGACGCGCTCGTGGCCGAGGGCATGCGCTTCGACCGCCTCAACCGGCTGCGCGGCCACGCCCGGCAGGCCCCGCTGCCCGAGACCGCCTGACGCCCCGTCCCGCCCCCACCGAAAGGATCTCTCATGCCCGACGCCACCCGCCCGGACGGCGAACCCTGCTGGGTCGACGCCACGTTCCCCGACCTCGAAGGCGCCAAACGCTTCTACAGCGAGGTGGTCGGCTGGACCTTCGGCGAGTCCGCCCCCGAGTACGGCGGCTACACGCAGGCATACGCGGACGGGCGGGCCGTCGCCGCCGTGGCCCCGCCGATGCCGGGCCAGCCGGAGGAGCCGCCCGCCTGGTGCCTGTACCTGGCCACCTCCGACGTCGAAGCGACCGCCGCACGCGCCCGCGAGCTGGGCGGCACGCTCCTCATGGAACCGATGCGGGTCGGCGACTTCGGCTCCATGAGCCTGGTCCGGGAACCGTCGGGCGCCGTGTTCGGCCTGTGGCAGTCCGGCGTGCACACCGGTTTCGAACGGGTGGGCGAGGAAGGTGCCTACTGCTGGGGCGAGCTGCTCACCGCCGAACCGGATAAGGCCGACGCGTTCCTCCCGTCCCTCTTCGGCTACGGCGTGAAGAAGATGCGGACGCCGGACATGGACTACCGGATGTGGGAACTCGCCCCCGACCGCCCGGTGATGGGCCGGATGCGCACCGGCGACCCCGGCGGCCCGCCCGCCGGCACCCCACCGCGCGTCCAGGTCTACTTCGCGGTCGGAGACTGCGACACGTCGGTCGACGCCGCGCGCCGGCTCGGCGCCACGGTGGAACTCGACCCCACCGACACCCCGTTCGGCCGCATCGCCGCCCTGGTCGACCCGCAGGGCGCGGCCTTCTCCGTCGTCGACCTGTCCACCACCGCCGGCGAGCTGCCGGAGACGGAATCCGCCGCCTGAGAACAACACGACGGCGGGTGGGGAGGCGCCTGCGCGACGCCTCCCCACCCGCCGTGACCGCTGTCGGCCGGCTGTCAGCCGAGTCTTCAGGCGAGCGTGCCCAGGGCCTGGTTCAGGGTCCGGGACGGGCGCATGACGGCGGAGGCCTTCTCGACGTCGGGCTGGTAGTAGCCGCCGATCTCGGCCGGCGAGCCCTGCACGGCGATCAGCTCGTCGACGATGGTCGACTCCTGCTCGGCCAGGGTCTTGGCCAGACCGGCGAACGCCTCGGCGAGCTGCGTGTCGTCGCTCTGCGCGGCCAGTTCCCGGGCCCAGTACAGGGCCAGGTAGAAGTGGCTGCCGCGGTTGTCGATGCCGCCGAGACGGCGGCTGGGCGACTTGTCCTCGTTGAGGAACGTGGCCGTGGCGCGGTCGAGGGTGTCGGCGAGCACCTGGGCGCGGTTGTTGCCGGTGGTCTGCGCGTAGTGCTCGAAGCTCACCGCGAGGGCCAGGAACTCACCGAGGCTGTCCCAGCGCAGGTAGTTCTCCTTGACCAGCTGCTGCACGTGCTTGGGGGCCGAGCCGCCGGCGCCGGTCTCGAAGAGGCCGCCGCCGTTCATCAGCGGCACGACGGACAGCATCTTGGCGCTGGTGCCCAGCTCCAGGATCGGGAAGAGGTCCGTCAGGTAGTCGCGCAGCACGTTGCCGGTGACGGAGATCGTGTCCTCGCCGCGGCGGATGCGCTCCAGGGAGAACGCGGTGGCCTCGACCGGGGACATGATCTCGATGCGCAGGCCCTCGGTGTCGTGCTCGGGCAGGTACGCCTGGACCTTCTTGATCAGGTTCGCGTCGTGGGCGCGGTTCTCGTCGAGCCAGAAGACGGCCGGGTCGCCGGTCGCGCGGGCGCGGGTGACGGCGAGCTTGACCCAGTCGCGGATCGGCAGGTCCTTGGTCTGGCACATGCGGAAGATGTCGCCGGGCGACACCTGCTGCTCAAGCACGACCGCGCCGGAGGCGTCGACGACGCGGACCGTGCCGGCGGCCGCGATCTCGAAGGTCTTGTCGTGGCTGCCGTACTCCTCGGCCTTCTGCGCCATCAGGCCGACGTTCGGCACCGAGCCCATGGTGGCCGGGTCGAAGGCGCCGTTGGCGCGGCAGTCGTCGATGACGACCTGGTAGACCCCGGCGTAGCTGCTGTCCGGCAGGACGGCCAGGGTGTCGGCCTCGTTGCCGTCCGGACCCCACATGTGGCCGGAGGTGCGGATCATGGCCGGCATCGAGGCGTCGACGATGACGTCGCTGGGCACGTGCAGGTTGGTGATGCCGCGGTCGGAGTCGACCATGGCCATCTCCGGGCCCTCGGCCAGCTCGGCCTCGAAGGACGCCTTGATCGCCTCGCCCTCCGGCAGCTTGTCCAGGCCGGCGAGGATGCCGCCCAGGCCGTCGTTCGGGGTCAGGCCGGCGGCGGCCAGCGCCTCGCCGTGGGCTGCGAACGTCTTCGGGAAGAAGGCGCGCACGGCGTGGCCGAAGATGATCGGGTCGGAGACCTTCATCATGGTGGCCTTCAGGTGCAGCGAGAACAGCACACCCTCGGCCTTGGCCCGGCCGACCTGCGCGGAGAGGAAGTCGCGCAGCGCGGCCACGCGCATCACGGCCGCGTCCACGACCTCACCGGCGAGCACCGGTACCGACTCGCGCAGCACGGTGGTGGTGCCGTCCTCGGCGGCCAGCTCGATGCGCAGCGCGCCGTCCTCGGCGATGACGGCGGACTTCTCGGTGGAGCGGAAGTCGTCGGCGGTCATGTGGGCGACGTTCGTCTTGGAGTCGGCCGTCCAGGCGCCCATGCGGTGCGGGTGCGCCTTGGCGTAGTTCTTCACCGAGGCGGGTGCGCGGCGGTCGGAGTTGCCCTCGCGGAGCACCGGGTTGACGGCGCTGCCCTTGACCTTGTCGTAGCGGGCGCGGATCTCCCGCTCCTGGTCGGTCTTCGGGTCGTCCGGGTAGTCCGGCAGCGCGTAGCCCTGGGCCTGCAGCTCGGCGACGGCGGCCTTGAGCTGCGGGATGGACGCCGAGATGTTGGGCAGCTTGATGATGTTGGCCCCGGGCGTCTTCGCCAGCTCACCCAGCTCCGCGAGCGCGTCGTCGATCCGCTGCGACTCCTCCAGCCACTCCGGGAAGCTCGCGATGATGCGACCGGCCAGGCTGATGTCCCGGCTCTCCACCGGGACGCCGGCCGTCGCCGCGTAGGCCTTCACGATCGGCAGGAAGGAATGGGTCGCCAGGGCCGGCGCCTCGTCGGTGTGCGTGTAGATGATGGTCGAGTCAGTCACCGGGTGCTCCGCTCCACGTCTGCAACATTGCTCGACATCAAGATATCTCGCCGGGAGGTCCGGTGCGAGGGTGCCCCGCGCCCGTTCGGCGAGCGCCACCGATCGCGCGGCGGCCGCGCGGCACCGGGTTGCCGTTCACCCCATCGGGCGACTGGCAGGGAGACCCGGGTGATGTCGCAGGTCGTGCGGCACGTCATGCTGTGCCGTGTCCCAGGTCATCCGATCGGCTGAAAGATCAGCTCATCGGCACCAGTGGGGCGCGCCACGTATGGTGACCGTCACGAAGTGATGGCAGGAAAGGGGGCGCCCGGCTGGTCCAGCCGCGAGTCCGTGATGACGTGACCGAGTGATGACGTGACGGCGCCGCCGCGCCCGGCGGCGTCACAGTCGATCGAGTAGGTGGTCCCCGCTGTCCCCCGTTCCCACCCAGCCGTCCACGGGCGGCGCGGACGCCGCGCTGCGCGCCGGCTACCGCGAGTGCCGCCGCCTCGTGCGGACCACAAGCCCCGCCGAGTACGCCCTCATGGCGCTGATGCCGCCCGCCCTGCGCCCGGCCTGCTGGGCCCTGTGGGCCGCCCTGCGCACCGGTGACGACCTGATCGACTCGACCGACGGCGACGCGACCGAACGCGCCGCGCGGCTGTCCCGCTGGACCGACGCCCTCGAAGCCGACCTGCGACGCGGCACCAGCGACGACCCGGTCCGGCTGGCGGTCGTCGACACCGTGCTGCGCTGGGGGCTGGACCCCGAGGGGATCTTCTCCTCCTTCGACACCGTGCGGGAGGACGCCGCCGGCCGCCGCCTGGAGACCTGGGCCGAGTGGAGCTCCTGGGTACGCTCGACCAACATGTCCTGGGCCGAACAGTGCCGGACCCTGCTCGACCGCGCCGGGGTGGCCATGCCGCTGCGCTGGGAGCAGATCGAGGGCTTCTCCCGCTTCCTCGACGGCATGTACCTGACCGACACCCTCGTCGACCTCCCGACCGACCTCGAACGGGGCGACCTGCTGGTGCCCATGGCCGAGCTGGCCCGCTTCGACGTCGCCCCGGACGACGTGCTCGGCCGCCGCTGGACTCCCGAACTGCGCGCCCTCGTCGGCGAGCTGACCGCGCGGGCGCGCGGCTGGCTCGACCAGCCGGGGCTCACCGCCGGGCTGCACCCCGTTCCCGCCATCCTGCTGCGGACCACCACCGGCCTCTTCCACGCCCGCCTGCGCGCGGTGGAACGGTCCGGCGCCGCCCTGCTGCGCCGGACGCCGCGCGTCTCGGCGGTCGCCCAGTGGCGGGTGCTGGCACCGGCCCGGGCTCGGGCAGCGGTCGCCTGGCGCCTGGTCCCGATCAGCGCCCCACCGCCCGCCGCCGGGGCGCTGACGGGCGCCTCGGCGGAAGCGCGGCCGGGGTCCGGGCGCGGCGGGTCGGACGGACACAGCGGGACGGACGGACACGGCGGGACGGCCGGGCGGCCGGGCGGCGCGCGGCCGGTGCTGCCGCCGAAGCCGCACCCCAGCGGCGCCCGCCCGCCCCTGATCGACGCCGACCGGATGCCGGGCCACGTCGCCGTCATCGCCGACGGCAACGGCCGCTGGGCCACCGAACGCGGCCTCCCCCGCCACGAGGGCCACCGCGCGGGCGCCGCCGCGCTGCGCGACATCGTGCACGGCGCCCTGGAGATCGGACTGGGCCATCTGACCGTCTACGCCTTCTCCACCGAGAACTGGCGCCGCCCGGCCGGCGAGGTCTCCGAACTGTTCCGCACGATGTGCGCCGAACTGGCGGAGGACGAGCTGTTCGACCACGACGTGCGGCTGTGCTGGGCGGGCCGGCCCGACAACCTCCCCACGGAGCTGGTCGAGGTGCTGGAGCACCGCCAGCGCACCACCCAGGACCGTTCCGGGCTCACCTTCACCCTGTGCGTCAACTACGGCGGGCGCGCCGAACTGGCGGACGCGGCGGGCGAGTTGGCGCGAGCCGCCGTCGCGGGCGAGATCGCCCCCGCCCAGGTGTCCGAGCACCTCTTCGCCCGCCACCTGCCTCGCCCCCAGCTACCGGACGTCGACCTCCTGTGGCGCACCGGGGGCGACCACCGGATCTCCAATTTTCTTCCGTGGCAGTCGAGTTACGCCGAGCTGCACTTCACGGACGAGTACTGGCCGCAGGTCGACCGACGCGACCTGTGGCGTGCCGTCACCGCCTACACGGCACGCCAGCGCCGCCTGGGCGCCGCCCCCACCACCGAACCGGAGCCGGCCGAGCAGCACTAGGTCCTGCCCTGTTCGAACCTCCCCTTCGAAACTCCTCTCCGGACGAGGCAACTTTTCCGCGCTTCCGACGGTTTGAGGAGGCATGAGAAGAAGGAGATCGAGCAGCCGCCAGGGCCGTTCGAACACAGCCGTCGCCACCGTCGCCACGACCACCGCCACCGCGGCCCTGCTGTCGGGGGCGGTGTTCGTCGCGCCCACCGCGCACGCCGCGCAGCCGACCACGCGCCCCGCCACGCAGACCGCACAGACCGCACAGACCGCGCAGACCACCGCGCGGACCGCCGCGCCGCTGGCCACCGAACCGAAGGTCAGCGCCCGGGGCGCGTACCTCATCGACGACGCGACCGGCAAACGCATCTACGGCAAGGCGCCCAACACCCGGCGCCCGATAGCCAGCACCACCAAGCTGATGACCGTCCACGTCGTACTGCGCGAGAAGGATCTCGACCTGGGCCGGAAGGTCAAGATCAAGCAGGCCTACCGCGACTACGTCACCCGTACGGGTTCGAGCACGGCCGACCTGAAGACCGGCGACCGCGTCACCGTCCGCCAGCTGCTGTACGCGGCGCTGCTGCCCTCCGGCGGGGACGCGGCGTACGCGCTCGCCGACACCTTCGGCAGCGGCACCACCAACGCGGCGCGGACGAAGTCGTTCATCGGCAAGATGAACAAGAGGGCCGCCGCCCTCGGCCTGGAGAACACGAAGTTCGACTCGTTCGACGGCAACTCGAAGACGGGCAACAACTACTCGACGCCGAAGGACCTGGCGAAGCTCACCCGCACCGCCCTGAAGCACAAGACGCTGCGCGACGTGGTCGGCACCCAGAAGACCGTGCGGAAGGCGACCACCAGCACGGGCGGCACACGCACCTACACCTGGTACAACACCAACCGGCTGCTGGGCTCCTACCGCGGTGCGACCGGCGTGAAGACCGGCACCACCACGGCGGCCGGCCCCTGCCTCGTCTTCGCCGCGACGCGCGACGGCAAGACGGTCATCGGGGTGGTCCTCAACGCCAGCGACCGCTACCCGGACGCGACGAAGCTGCTGGACCACGGACTCGGTGTGAAGTCCGGGACGACCGTGCGGCTGCGCCAGCTGCCGACGGACGCGCAGCGGGACTGACCGGCGAACGGGCCGGCCGGCCGCCACGCGACCGACCGGCCCGACACCCGCGCGGCCCGGCGCCGGACCGTCCCCCGCACGGCCCGGCGAACCCCGCCGCGTCAGCGGACGAGCTTGTTCACCGCCGTCCGCATGGTCTTCTTGAACTCCGCCTGCGGCACATCCTTCATCCGGCCCATCTGGCCCCAACGGACGATCGTCACCCGGTCGTCCTTACGGCCGATGCCGATGACGTTGATGTCCTGCACCCAGGTCTCGGTGGCCATCGCGTAGACCCGGCCGTCCTTGCCCGCGCCGAAGTCGCCGAGGTCGCGGAAGCGGACCTTGCCGTCGGGCACCTCCTTCTTGAACCGGGCCGGGCAGCCCTCGACCGCCGTACGCAGCTCGCGCACCAGCTTGGCGGCGGCGGTGGCGTTCTTCGCCTTGACGACGGTCTGGCTCGCCCCGGCGTCCAGCCCGCTCTGGAACGTGCGGTACATGGCCCCGGCCTTCGGCAGGGTGCCGTCCGGCACGCAGAGCTCGCCGTGCGGCTGCAGGCCCTTGCCGGTCTCGGTGACGAACCAGCCGTCCGGGTGCGGCGGGAGGTCGTTCGGCTTGAGCAGCCCCGGCAGCCGGGGGCTGACCGCGCCCGGCTGCCAGGCGGCGGCCGTCGCGTTGGCGGCGCCGGCGGCCTTCGCGGTGGCGACCCCCTCGGCCGACGTGGCGCCGGCCGCGGCCTGCGCGGCCTGCGGAAGGCAGAGTGCGGCGGCGGTCAGCCCCAGCAGGGCGGTCCCGGCCAGACGAACACGGCGTCCCCGTCCACGCCGGGCGGCAGGCGTGGTCTTCACAGCGGTCATGCGGCTCTCCTGATGCGAGTGGTGATCGGCGGGGCCCTGGTCGGCGAGCCCCTGGGAGCAGTCTTGACCGCCGCGCGCCGCAGTCAACACATCCGCCGGGCATGCGGGATGATGGGACGGCGGGAACGACCTGACCTGCGAGAACACCGGTGCCCTGGAACGGCCGCCGGGAACACGGAACGCCGTCGGGGCGGACGGGGTGGGGGAGACGTTGATGGCTGATGTCGGCGACGAGCGGGAGCGGTTCGCGACGCACCTGCGCCAACTGAAGGACCGGTCCGGCCGCAGCTACGGCGCGCTTGCCAAACGACTGCACATGAGCACGTCCACGCTGCACCGCTACTGCCACGGCGCCGCCGTGCCCACCGAGTACGCGCCTGTCGAGCGCTTCGCCCGGCTGTGCGGAGCCACCCCGGAGGAGCTGGTCTCCCTCCACAGGCTGTGGATACTCGCCGACGCGCGACGCGGCGAGCCGAGCACCCCACCCCCGACGCCGGCCCGCGACGTCTCTCCGGCCGACGACGACGCGCCGAACCACGGCTCCGGACCGGCCCACGGCTCCGCGCCGGTCCGCGATTCCGCGCCGGTCCGCGATTCCGCGCCGACCGAGATCCCGGACGTCGTGTCCCC
>NZ_VJYK02000087.1 GCF_007097205.2 Streptomyces alkaliterrae | reverse complement strand
GGGTGGGGGTGTATTTCGGTCGTGGGCGGTGAGTCGGCCGAATTCGGTGGGTTGTGGGACAGGGGTGCGTGGATAGCATCTGCGTGCTCTGGTCGGTCGGTTCCGCTTCTGCGGCGACTGACCTGATCGGTGTGCTCCTGTACGGATTTCGCACGTCTTCCGCGTGCGGCCGCCCGGCCGTGCTCGACTCCGCCGACTTGTTCGGCTCGAAGTGAGGGGAAGAACCGTGAAGTTGTCCCGTCTGGTCACCGTGGCGCTGGCGTTAGCCGCGACCCTGCTGTTGCCGGCCACGGCCGTGGCGGCGCCCGCGGCGCCCGCCGCGCCCGACTCGGAGCCGGCGTCGGTCGGCGCCTCCGCCACCACGCAGGACTTCACCGGCATCGGCCACGGCCCGTACAACATCGCCGTGGAAGCCGCCTGGAACGGGGCCTACGGCTTGGCGGCGCAGGCCGGCTATCCGGCGTACACCTGTCGTCGTACCGCCGGGCCCGTGGCGAGGCCGATCAACAGCACCTTCTACGAGGTCTGGGTGAAGATCACCTGCACCCGCCCGGCGCCGGGGACCGGGCAGATCGTGGGTACGGCGTCCAGCCGGTGCGTGGACGTGAAGGGCGCCAAGACCAAGGAGGGCACCCCGATCCAGCTCTACGACTGCAACGGCACCGTGGCGCAGGCGTGGAAGCTGCACCCGGACGGGACGATCAGGGCGTTGGACCGCTGCATGGACGTGCAGTTCGCCAGGACGGAGAACGGGACCAGGATCGGTCTCAACAAGTGCCACGAGGGCGGCAACCAGCGGTGGGAACGGCTGCCGAACGGGCTGCTGCGGAGTCTGCACTCCCAGCGTTGCCTCGCCCCGCTGAACAACGGCTCGAACCGGGACACCCCGCTGGTGATCTGGGACTGTGACGCGAACAACCCCGCGCAGCAGTGGCGGGGCTCGGCGATGAGCGTGTGAGGTACGCCGCCGTCCCCCGCGCCGCCGTCCCCCCGCGTCCTCGGCGCGGGGGACGGCGGTAGCGGTGGCGGTGAGCTGTGGCACAGAATGGCGTCCCGTCGGGGCATATCGGGCATATCGCCCATATGATTCTTGTATGCCGGACGCCGATCGGGTGGTGAGAGCGTCGGGCCGCCGGGGCGGCCCGCGGCATCAGACATCCCACGCAGCAGACACCGCAGAGGTGGATCCTCCATGCCGGAAGCCCGTGACACGTCGGCGTCTCGGACGCTTGGCGCCGAGCGGTACGCCGAGGTCGTCAGGCGCGAGCGCGGCGGACTGCTCGCGCTCGCCGAGCGACACCTGACGGCCGAGTCGGCCACCGGTGACGCGGCCGGGCACGGGACGGGCGACGTGGCCGGGCATGGGACGGGCGATGCGGCCGGGCACGGGACGGGCGGCGGCGCGGCGGTCGACCGTGCGGAGGAGCTGGTGGTCGAGGCGGTGTTCCGGGTGTGGCGGGAGACGCTGTCGGCCGCGGCGCTCGACTCGCTGCCCGAGCGGCTGGCGGACGCCGTCCGGCGCCCGGTCGCCGCCGGGCGCGGTTCCGCTCACCCGGCGCGGCACCCGATGTCCCCGGGGCGGATCCGCCGGGCCGTTCGGGTGTTGGCGGAGCTGCCGCGGCGACAGCTGGCGGCGCTGTGGCTCGCGGAGGCCGAGGAACTGCCGGTCGCCGCCGTCGCCCGACTGCTGGAGAGCAACCACCATGTGGTCGCGGCGCTGCTGCGGCGGGCGCGGGAGAACGCGCGCAGCGGTTATCTGCTGTCCCAGCCGGGGGAGGGCGCGCCGTCGCCGGAGTGCGCCGAGCGTCGCCACCGCATGCCGGCGCACGTGCGGGGCGCCGTGAGCGAGGAGGACGACTGGGAGTTCCGGCGGCACCTCGCGGACTGCGCCGACTGCCTCACCCACTGGGACCGCCTTGCGCGCGTGGACGAGCACTGGCCACGTCTGCTGGGGCCCGCGCTGCTCTGGCTCTACGTCGTGGACGCGCCGGAGCAGCTGGTGGAGCTGGCGGACGCGGCGCTCGCGGTGCGCGAGGACCCGGAGGTCAACGCGGGCAGTGCGCGTACACCCCTGAGAGTGGTCCGGCGGTTCGCGGCCAGGGCGTTCGGGTAGCGGGGTCGCCGGGGTACGGAGTCCGCGCTCCCAGCGCTGCTGCCCGGTGGGTCAGGCGTTTCAGGCGTTGCGGAGCAGGCCGGCCAGGGCCTCGTCGAAGTCCAGGCGTCCGAGCTCCTCGCCCGGCGGCACCACGGCGTGCGCCGCCTCGACGAAGGCGGCGACGTCGGCCGCGTCCAGGGCGACGATGGCCACGCCTTCGGGCGCGCCGAGTTCCAGCATCACCTCGCCGGGTGCGCCCGGCCAGACCCGTACCGCGCCGGCACCGGCCGGTGCCAGACGGCCGTCTGTGAGCAGGTCGCGTGCGAAGGCCCAGGTCGTCTCGGTGCCGTCGAGGGAGATACCGGCGGGGAAGACGGCGCGGACGGCGTGCGGGTCGGCGGCGTCGTAGCGCAGTCGGGCCGTGAACGGCTGGGAGGCGTCGGCGACGATCTGGGCACGCACGCGGTGGGTGATCGTGTTGGGCATGGCTACTGCTCCTCCTGCGTGTCCCCGTTCCTTGTTCGAAGACGGTCAGCGGCGGCCGGGGTTAGCCTTACCGCTGTGTGAGGTGCCTCACCCGCCGGGGTGAGGGCGTCGGCGGCGGTCCGGCTGTGAGACACGGTTGTGTCATCGGCGCGGGACCGGGTACCAAGGTGCGGTCCCGACCGTCGACGCCGAGCCGTCGACGGCGTTCCGGCCGTCGGGGCCGGAGAGGTCGTCCGACGGAGAGGAAGCGGAACCTGCCATGCATGTGCCTGACGGTTTCTTCGACGCACCCGTGTCTCTCGCGGCCGGCGCGGTCGCGGCGGGCGCTGTCGCCGTGTCGCTGCGCGGGGCCAGGCGGGAACTGGACGACCGTCTCACGCCGCTCGCCGGACTCGTCGCGGCCTTTGTCTTCGCTGTACAGATGATCAACTTTCCGGTGGGGGCCGGTACCAGCGGGCACCTCATGGGGGGCGCGCTCGCGGCGATCCTCGTCGGCCCCTACACCGCAGTGCTGTGTCTGTCCGTGGTGCTGCTGATACAGGCGCTGTTGTTCGCCGACGGTGGACTCACCGCGCTGGGAGTCAACATCACCCTCCTCGGTGTGGTGGCGGTCCTTGTCGCGTACCCGCTCTTCCGACTTCTAACAAAAACCCTTCCGCGCAGGCGTAGTTCGGTGGGTGTCGCGGCGTTTGTCGCCGCGCTGGTGTCGGTGCCGGCGGCGGCGGTCGCCTTCACCGGGCTCTTCGCGATCGGCGGCACCGCCGACGTGCCGTTGGGGCGGGTGCTGGCCGCGATGGTCGGCGTGCACACGGCGATCGGGCTGGGCGAGGCGGCGATCACGGCGATGACGGTCGGCGCGGTGCTGGCCGTCCGCCCCGACCTGGTGCACGGCGCGCGCGACCTGCGCCGCCCGCTGGTCCTGCGTACCGCGTCGGGCGACGCGGGTGCGAAGGCCGCCCCGGCGGACACAGCCGCCACCCACGCGCCCACGTCGCCGACCACCCCCGCCCCGCCGACAGGCGCCGCGCCCGGGCGGCGGTCCGTGCGTCCGGTGTGGATCGCCGGGCTCGCCGCTTCGCTGCTCTGCGCGGGCGTGCTGAGCTTCTACGCTTCGCAGGAGCTGGACGGTCTGGAGCGGGTGTCGACCGACCACGGGATCATGGAGCGGGAACGCGAGCACGACCTGGCCGACTCGCCGCTCGCCGACTACGAACTGCGGGACGTGGACAACGGGCTGCTCTCCGGCGGCACCGCGGGAGTGCTCGGGGTCGGCGTCACGCTGGCCGTCGGCACGGGCGTGCTGCTGCTGGTCCGCCGCCGCAACCGGACCGGGCCGCCCGCCACGGCGGTCGGCGGCACCTCATCCGGGGCGGACGCCGGATGAGTACCGGCCACACCCACAAGCTCTACCGGCACGGCGCCTCGCCGGTGCACCGGCTGCCCGCGCACTGCAAGATCCTCGCGGTGCTCGCGTTCGTGCTGCTGGTGGTCGCGACGCCCCGGGCGGCGATGTGGGCGTTCGGCGGCTACGCGCTGCTGCTCGCCGCGGTCGCGGTGGTGGCCCGGGTGCCGCCGGGGTTCTGGCTGCGCCGGATGCTGATCGAGGTGCCGTTCGTGGCGTTCGCCGTGCTGCTGCCGTTTGTGGCGGAGGGGCCGCGGGTGGAGTGGCTGGGGCTGTCGCTGAGCGAGTCGGGGCTGTGGGCGGCGTGGAACGTGCTGGCCAAGGGCACGCTGGGGGTGGCCGCCTCGGTGCTGCTCGCGGCGACGACCGAGATCAGGGAGCTGCTGCTGGGGCTCGAACGGCTCGGGCTGCCGCCGGTGCTGGTGCAGATTGCGGCCTTCATGATCCGCTACCTGGACGTGATCGCCGACGAGCTGCGGCGGATGCGGATCGCCCGGGCGTCGCGCGGGTTCACCGCGCGCGGGCCGCGGCAGTGGGCGGTACTGGCGAAATCGGCCGGCGCGCTGTTCGTGCGGTCCTACGAGCGGGGTGAGCGGGTGCATCTGGCGATGCTCAGCCGGGGTTACACCGGCACGATGCCGGTGATCGACCGGCTGACGGCGAGCACCGCCCAGTGGGCGGGCGCGGCGACGCTGCCGTTGGCGGCGCTGGTGCTCTGTCTGCTGGGATGGCTGCTGTGACGCGCACACCCACTCCCGACCTGCCGGGAAGCCACCCCTCGCTGGAGGTCTCCGGCCTCGCCTACGCCTACCCGGACGGCCACCAGGCGCTGTTCGGCGTGGACCTGACCGTTCAGCCGGGGGAGCGGGTGGCCGTGCTCGGCCCGAACGGCGCCGGCAAGACCACGCTCGTGCTGCACCTCAACGGCATCCTCACCGCCGGCGCCGGCCGGGTGGTGGTCGGCGGACTGCCGGTGGCCAGGGAGAACCTGGCGGAGATCCGCCGCCGGGTGGGTCTGGTCTTCCAGGACCCGGACGACCAGCTCTTCATGCCGACTGTGCGGGAGGACGTCGCGTTCGGCCCGGCCGCCGCGGGGCTGCGCGGCCCCGCCCTGGAGGAACGGGTCGGCGAGGCGCTGGAGCTGGTCGGGCTCGCGGACTGCGCCGAGCGGCCGCCGCACCACCTCTCCTACGGGCAGCGCCGCCGGGTGGCCGTCGCGACCGTGCTCGCCTCCCGCCCGGAGATCCTGGTACTCGACGAGCCCTCGTCCAACCTCGACCCGAGCGCCCGCCGCGAGCTGGCCGACATCCTCCGCGGGCTCGGCACGACGGTGCTGATGGTCACCCACGACCTGCCGTACGCGCTGGAGCTGTGCCCGCGCTCGGTGATCCTCAGCGAGGGCGTGGTGGCGGCCGACGGGCCGACCGTCGAACTGCTCTCCGACGAGCCGCTGCTGCGCCGCCACCGACTGGAACTCCCGTACGGATTCGACCCCCGTTCCGTTCCGTTGCCGCGTCCGTAGCACCATGGAGGGGCGGCGTCCGCACCGCCGGCGCGCAGCGCCGGCGCGACCAGCGGGCGCACAGCGGGAACGAACAGCCGGAACGACAAGCGGAACAAGGGGTACGGGGCTCGTGGTGGACGTCCAGGGCACGGTGGCGGACGGCTTCGAGCCGGTCCGGGACGCCTTCGTGGAGAACTTCACCCGGCGCGGGGACCGCGGCGCGGCCGTCACGGTCTACCGCGACGGCCGACCGGTGGTCGACCTGTGGGGCGGCACGGACTGGCGGCGGGACAGCGCGCAGATCGTCCGCTCGGCCACCAAGGGCCCGGCGGCGGCCGTGCTCCACCTGCTGCAGCAGCGCGGCGTCCTCGATCTCGATGCGCCGGTCGGCACCTACTGGCCGGAGTTCAAGGCGGCCGGCAAGGAACGCGTCCTGGTGAGGCACCTGCTCACCCACCGCGCCGGGCTGCCCGCGCTGGACGTGCCGCTCAGCCCGGCGCAGGCGCTCGACGGCGTCAGCGGGCCCGCCGCGCTCGCCGCGCAGGCACCCGCCTGGGAGCCCGGCACCGCGCACGGCTACCACGCCATGACCTTCGGCTGGCTGCTCGACGAGCTGGTGCGCCGGATCACCGGGCAGCGGCTCGGCGAGTGGTTCGCCGACGAGGTCGCCGCGCCGCTCGGGCTCGACCTGTGGCTGGGGCTGCCGCCGGAGCAGGCGCACCGGGTGGGGCCGCTCGCCGAGGTGGCGGCGCCCGAGCCGCCGGCCGGGCAGGGCCTGCGGGTACGGGTGAAGCCCGAGGTGGCGGGGGCCTACCGCGACCCCGCCTCGCTCACCCGCCGGGCGTTCTCGGCGATCGACCCGGCCCCGGACGAGAACGCGCCCGACTACCGGGCCGCCGGACTGCCCGCCTCCGGCGGCATCGCTACCGCTCGCGCACTGGCCCGCTTCTACGCCGCGCTGATCGGCGAGGTGGACGGGGTGCGGCTGTACGTGCCGGCGACGCTGACGGCCGCCCGCTCCGAGGAGTCGGCCGGGCCCGACCGGGTGCTGGTGGTGCCGACGAGGTTCGGGCTGGGCTACATGCTGCACTCGCCCTCGTCGCCGATGCTGGGCCCGGGGTCCTTCGGACATCCGGGGCGCGGCGGCTCGCTGGCGTTCGCCGATCCGGAGGCGGGGGTCGGCTTCGGCTACGTGACCAGCGGACTCCAGAAGTCCGTCACCTCCGACCCCCGGGCGCAGGCCCTGGTCCGGGCGGTGCGCGGCTGCCTGTGACCCTCCGGCTCAGGCGGCGGCGCGCCGCGGCGCGCCGGCCGCCCGGGAGTCGTCCGGCTCCGCGAGCTGGGCGGCACGGGTGATCAGCGCGGCGCGGTCCGGGGCCTCCAGCCGGATGTCGAAGAGTGTGTCCAGGACCTCCGGCAGCTCCTCCGGGGTGAGGTGGCGGGCCTCCTCCGGCTCGCCGGGCCGGATCGTCCGCAGCTCAAGACCGTCGAGCTGGTACCGCACGCCGTCGCCGAGCCGCTGCGCGTAGGGACGGGTGACAAACGGCGAGCGCGGCCAGGTCGACACGTAGTGGCTGTTGACCTGGTAGTCCACCGGGTGGCGCGGCAGGTCGGCGGTGATGTGCGCGTCCCGTACCTTGCCGCCGGCGAGCTCCTGCCACAGCCAGTACCGCCCCTCGCGGACCAGCCTGAAGTGCCAGCCGCCGGCCGACACCTCCGCGCCGTCGACGAACTCGGCGGGGGCCAGCGCGGTGAAGCCGAAGCCGACGTCGCACAGCCAGCTCTTCCCGGTGCCCGGCACGGTGACGCGCAGCAGCGCGTGGGTCTCCGGGAGCACCGCACCGGCCGGCTGGCCGTACCGGACCCGGCTGACGAGTGCCTCGACCCCGAAGCCGAACCGCTGGAGCACGGCCGCGAACAGGGTGACGTGCTCGAAGCAGTAGCCGCCGCGCCGCCTCTGGACGAGCTTGCGTTGCAGGCTCGGCAGATCGAGCGTGATCGGCCGGCCGAGCTGGATCTCCAGGTTCTCGAACGGGATGGTCGTCACATGGCGGCGGTGCAGCTCGTGGAGGGCGGCGGTGGAGGCGGTGCGCTCCCCGGTGTAACCGACGCGGTCCAGATAGGCATTGAGGTCGAGCTCTTCGGAATCCCAGGTGGTGGTCATGAGGGCAACATAGGACCTCAAGTTACCTTGAGGTCAACGTCCGTCGCGGGGAGCCGCGACGCCGCGGCGGAACCGCGGCCCGCGCGCTCCACCAGCAGCCAGCCCGCCAGCACCAGACCGATCGCCACCGGTGCCGTCATCGGTACCGCCACCAGCACCGCGGAACGGCCCTCGAACAGCCCGCCGAGCCCCACCATCGACAGTCCGAGCACCCCCAGCAGCGCGGCGCTCACACCGAGCGCCGCCAGTGGCGGGCCGCCGGTCGCCGGGGGAGTGAACGGGCGCTGGAGGGAAGGCAGTTCGAAGAGGCGGAAGGCGGCGACGAGCAGGGCGGTGAGCAGCGCGGCGGCCATCAGGCGCAGCGGCAGCTGCGCCCACCAGGCGGCCGTGGCCGGCTCCGGAAGCCCGACGCCCAGCGCCAGCAGCCCGCCGTAGACGCCGAGCATGGCCGTCAGATGCCACAGGAAGGCGGTCATGGCGACGCCGTTCGCCGCGACCACCAGCCGCCACACCCGGGGCCGGTCGAGCAGTCGCGACGCCGGGACGCGCAGCGCCTCCACCGCGCCCACCAGCCACAGCGCGTGGCAGAGCAACGCCAGTGTGGGAGGTGCCATGTTGCTGACCTTCTCCCCGGGCATGCCGACCATCGACAGCGGGTAGGGCCCCAGCCACACCAGCAGCGCCGCCGACACCAGCCCGCCGACCGCCAGCGCGGCCGGAACGCCCGGCAGCCGCAGTCGGCCGTCCGCGCGCAGGAAGCCGAGCTGGTGCACGGCCAGCCAGACGAAGGCGAAGTTCAGGAACTCCACGTACGGCAGCCCCGGACCGAAGCGCGCCACGTCCACCGCGACCGCCGCGCCCACCAGCGCGCCGAAGGCGCCCCAGCCCCAGCGTTCGTGGGCCCGCAGCAGCGGCGGGGTCAGCGCGACCATCGCCAGATAGATCCCGACGAACCACAGCGGCTGGGTCACCAGACGGAACGTCGCCGCCGTCAACGGCCCCGGCGAGGTGAGCGACTGGACCAGCAGCGCGCCGGCCGTCCACACCACGACAAACGCCGCCGTCGGCCGCAGCAGCCGCTGCAACCTGGCCCGCAGGAAGGCCGGGTACGGCGAGGCGTCCCCGGCGCGGCGGCGCAGCGAACGGTAGGAGAGCGCGTGGGAGAACCCGCCGACCAGGAAGAACACCGGCATCACCTGCAGCAGCCAGGTGAGCGGCTGCAGGGCCGGCAGCACCGCGAGGAGGTTCCCCACCTCCGGGTCGCCGCCCGGTCCCGTACCGACGGCGGCCATCAGCCAGTGGCCGAGGACAACCGTGCCGAGGGACGCCACCCGCAGGAGGTCCACAAAGCGCTCCCGGTCCCGGGGCGTCGCGGCCGCCAGCTCGGCGGCGGTGGTCGGTGGGGGCGTGATCGTCATACGGTCAGCCTCCCGGCTGACGGCCGGCGCCGATATCCGCGCGGGTACTCAGAACACTCCTGAGTACCGTGCGACGGCGACGGCGACGGCGACGGCGACAGCGGCACGGCGGCGACAGCGACCGCGGCACGGCGGCGAGCGGCGCCGCTGTCCGCTCGGGCGGGACGGAGGCCCGTCGTCGCCCCGCAGTCCCGGGCGAGGAGAAATTCGCTGTCAACCGAACCGGGATCTCGGCAACTCTTGAGCAGACCGCCGAGCGGCCGGCTCGCGGTACCCGGGCAGGAGGCGAGGGGCACAGCTGTGGCACACGGTGGGTACGGAACCAGGGTCCGTCCGGCGGACGACGGCTTCGCTCTCCCGCCGAGGCACGGCGTGTTCGGATTACGCCGCTGAGCGAGGACCGGGTGTCAGCCCCGTTTCCCCGGCCCGGTCACCGGCCTTCCTCGCCTGAGGAGAGCCATCCGCTCCACCGCCCGCGCCGTCCGCCGGATGCACGTCCCGCACCGGGCGGCGGCCCTGTCTCCCAGAACCCCGAGGGGTCCCCCGCATGAACGCACTTCCGCTGCTTCTGATCGGCCTCGCGATATTCGCGGCCGGATACGTCCTTTACTCGAAGTTCCTGGGCAACCGCGTCTACAAGCTCGACGCGTCCTTCAGGACGCCCGCGCACGAGCTGAACGACGGCGTGGACTACGTCCCGACCAACAAGTTCGTACTGTGGGGTCACCACTTCACCTCGGTCGCGGGGGCCGCGCCGATCGTCGGCCCCGCGGTCGCCGTGATCTGGGGCTGGGTGCCCGCGTTCCTGTGGGTCACCCTCGGAACGGTCTTCTTCGCGGGTATGCACGACCTGGGCGCCCTGTGGGCCTCGGCGCGGAACAAGGGCCGCTCGATGGGCACGCTGTCCGCCCGCTACATCGGCGGCCGGGGCGCGAAGCTCTTCCTCGTCGTGATCTTCCTGCTCCTCCTGATGGTGATCGCGGCCTTCGCCGTGGTCATCAAGAACCTGCTGATCTCCACCCCCTCGGCGGTCATCCCCGCCTGGGGCGCGGTCGCGGTGGCGCTGCTGGTCGGCCAGGCGGTCTACCGCTACAAGATGAGTCTCGCGGTGGTGACCGTGGTCGGTGTCACGGCGCTCTACGGTCTGATCCTCCTCGGTGACGCCGTCCCGGTGGTGCTGCCCGACCCGATCCTGGGCATGTCCCCCGGGACATTCTGGATCGTCGCACTCTTCGGTTACGCCGGCATAGCCTCCCTGTTGCCGGTCTGGGTGCTTCTGCAGCCGCGTGACTACATCAACGGCGTCCAGCTCTTCGTCGGGCTCGGCATCCTGTTCGTCTCGGTGATGCTGAGCGCCCCGACGATCGTCGCCCCGGCCATCAACAACGCCGTGCCCGCGGGTACCCCGGACCTCCTCCCGCTGCTGTTCGTCACGATCGCCTGCGGCGCGATCTCCGGTTTCCACGGCATGGTCTCCTCGGGCACCACCTCCAAGCAGCTCGACAAGGAGACCGACGCCCGCTTCGTCGGCTACTTCGGGGCGGTCGGCGAGGGGCTGCTGGCGCTCGGCGCGATCATCGCCGCCGTCGCGGGTTTCCGCACCGTGGCCGACTGGGAGGCCGTCTACACCGCCTTCGGTGAGGGCGGAGTCGGCGCGTTCGTCGCGGGCGGTGGCGCGATCGTCAACAGCGGTCTGGGCCTGCCGGTCTCGCTGAGCTCGACGGTCCTGGCGACCATGGCGATCCTGTTCGCCGCCACCACCATGGACACCGGCGTGCGCCTGCTGCGCTTTGTCGTCCAGGAGGCCGGCGAGGTCGCGAAGTTGAAGATCAACAATGTTGTGGGCACGCTCGTCGCGGTCGGCGCCGGTATGGCACTCACCTTCAGCCAGGGCGCCGACGGTTCCGGCGGCCTCCGCATCTGGCCGCTGTTCGGCACCAGCAACCAGCTGCTGGCCTCGCTGACCCTGTCCATCATCGCGGTCATGCTGATCCGCAAGCGGCGCAACCCGCTGCCCGCTCTCGTGCCGCTCGCGGTGGTGTTCGTGATGGCGTTCTGGGCCGCGCTCGCGCAGCTCGGCGATCTCTACGCGGCCCAGGACTGGCTGCTGCTGGCCATCGACGGCGTCATCATCGTCGCCGCCGTGTGGGTCGCCTTCGAGGCGTTCGTCGCGATGCGACGGGCGGCACAGGAGCCGCCGGAGGCCCTCGACGCCGATGCGGCGGAGAAGGCCGGGCTGAAGGGGTGAGTTCCCGTTGGGCCGCGTTCCGGGCCGGGTTGGAGGAGTTCTACGCCGGTCCCTACCGGCGTACCTTCGCCCGTGCCCGGCGCGAGGAGGACGACCTGTTCCGGATGGTCGTCCTCGCGGAGGCACTGGGCGTCCCCGACCCGGCGGCGTACTACACCGCCGAGCTGCTGCCCGCCCTCTACGAGGACTTCCACGCCTGGCACCGCCGGATGGGCATGGACCGCTCACCACTGGAGCACGTCGGATGCTGCTAGAACTCATCGCCTCGCGGAGCGTGCTCTTCGTCGGCGGCAAGGGCGGGGTCGGCAAGACGTCCGTCGCCGCGGCGCTCGCCCTCGGCCGTGCCAGGGCGGGCGGCCGCGTGCTGCTGGTCTCCACCGACCCGGCCCACAACCTCGGCCACCTCTGGGACTGCTCCGTGGGCGACGAACCCACCCGCCTCGCCGAACCGGAGAATTCAGCCCCGGGGGCGGCGGGATACGTCGACGGGCTGGAGATCGACCCGGAGCGCACGGTCGAGCAGCACCTGTCCACGGTCGCCGCGACCATGCGGCGGCTGCTCCCCGAGCGGATGCACCAACCGGCCGCCCGGCACCTGGAGCTGGCCCGGCAGGCGCCCGGCACCCACGAGTCGGCGGTGCTGGAGCGGATCGCCGAGGCGGTGGAGCTCGGGGAGGAGGCCTACGACCTGGTCGTCTTCGACACGGCGCCGTCCGGTCACACGCTGCGGCTGCTCGCACTGCCCGAGCAGCTGACCTCCTGGACCGAGGCGCTGCTCGCCAACCGCGACCGGTCCGAGCGGTTCGGCGCCGCGGTGCGCGGCCTCGGCGGCGGCCGGGAGGAGACCGACCGCGACGCCGAACTGCGCCGCGTCCTCGTCCGCCGGCGCGACCGCTTCGCCCGGCTGCGCGAGGCGGTGACGGACCCGGCGCGGTGCGGGTTCGTGCTGGTGCTGACCGCCGAGGTCCTGCCGATCGCCGAGACCACCGAGGTGTACGAGAAGCTCGCCGGGCTCGGCGTCGACGTGGCCGCGCTGGTCGCCAACCGCCGTTCCCCGGCCGACGCGGGGGCGCTGCTCGCCCGGCGCCGCGAGCAGGAGGACGGGCACCTTGCACGGCTGCGGCGGCAACTCCCGGGCGTCCCGCTGCTCGACGTCCCGCTGCTGCCGGGGGACCTGGTCGGCGCCGAGGCACTTGGCGCGCTGGCCGACCTGCTCGGACCCTCCTCCTGAGGCACGGTCGCCCCCGCCGGGGTGCTCAGCGGAGGACTTCGGCTCCCGGGGCCGGGGAGGCGGCGACGCGGGCGGTGCGGCAGGTGCCGGACGCGGCGAGCGCCTTGGCGATCAGCTCGGCGGCGTCCGCGTCGGCGGCGAGGAAGGCGCACGTGGGGCCGGAGCCGGAGACCAGGGCGGCCAGCGCTCCGGCGCCGGTTCCGGCGTCCAGGGTGTCGCGCAGCGACGGCCGCAGTGAGAGCGCGGCGGGCTGGAGGTCGTTGGCGAGAGTGGCGGCGAGCGCCGTGACGTCGCCGTCCGCGAGCGCGGCCAGCAGGTGGGCCGAGGGCGCGGGCTCCGGCGCCCGGCCGCCGGTGAGCCGGTCGAACTCGCGGTAGACCGCCGGGGTGGCGAGTCCGCCGTCCGCGGTCGCGAACACCCAGTGGAAGGTCCCGCCGACCGGCAGCGGCGTCAGCCGCTCGCCGCGGCCCTCGCCGAGGGCCGCGCCGCCGACCAGCGGGAACGGCACGTCCGAGCCCAACTCCGCGCAGATCGCCAGTAGTTCCTCGCGCGGCGTGGCGGTGCCCCAGAGTTCGTCGCAGGCCAGCAGAGCGCCCGCCGCGTCGGCGCTGCCACCGGCCATGCCGCCGGCGACGGGGATGTCCTTGCTGATGTGCAGGCGCACATCCGGGCGCAGGTTGTGGTGGGCGGCGAGGCGGGTGGCCGCACGGGCGGCGAGGTTGCTGTCGTCCAGCGGCACCAGCGAGGCGTCCGGGCCGGAACACGTCAGCTCCAGCCTCTCGGCTCCCTCCGCCCTGGTGGCGGTGATCTCGTCGTACAGCCCGACGGCGAGGAAGACGTTGGCGAGGTCGTGGAAGCCGTCGGGGCGGGGCGGGCCCACGGCGAGCTGGACGTTCACCTTGGCGGGCACACGTACGGTCACCTGGTCGGCGGGCGTCGCCGGGGCTGACGTCATGCGGGACACGTTCCTCGTCGGGCTGGTAGGGACAGGACTCGCGTAGGGACAGGAGGCGTCGGTCAGGAGCCGGACCGGGCTGGGCGGTGTTCGGCGATGGCCGCGAAGTCCGTCACGGTCAGGGCCTCGCCGCGGGCCTGCGGCGAGATCCCGGCCGCCGTCAGCGCCTCCTCGGCGGCGGCGGCCGAACCGGCCCAGCCGGCGAGCGCGGCGCGCAGCGTCTTGCGGCGCTGCGCGAACGCGGCGTCGACGACCGCGAAGACCTCCTCGCGGCCGGCCGACGTCTTGGGCGGCTCCCGGCGGACCAGGGAGACCAGCCCGGAGTCGACGTTCGGCGCCGGCCAGAAGACGTTGCGGCCGATCGCGCCGGCCCGCTTGACCTCCGCGTACCAGTTGGCCTTGACCGAGGGCACCCCGTACACCTTGGAGCCGGGGGCGGCGGCGAGCCGGTCGGCGACCTCGGACTGCACCATGACCAGCGTCCGCTGGATGCCGGGGAAGACCGCCAACAGGTGCAGCAGCACCGGCACGGCCACGTTGTACGGCAGGTTGGCGACCAGCGCGGTCGGCTGCGGGCCGGGCAGTTCGGTGACCCGCAGCGCGTCCGAGTGCACCAGGCGGAACCGGTCGGCGCGGTCGGGCAGCCGGGCCGCGACCGTCGCCGGCAGCGCGGCGGCGAGCACGTCGTCGATCTCCACGGCCGTCACCGCCTCGGCGGCCTCCAGCAGCGCCAGCGTCAGCGAGCCGAGCCCGGGTCCGACCTCCAGCACGACGTCGTCGGGTTGCACCTCGGCGGTCCGGACGATGCGGCGGACCGTGTTGGCGTCGATCACGAAGTTCTGGCCGCGCTGCTTCGTGGGCCGTACGCCCAGCGTCGCGGCGAGCTGACGGACGTCGGCCGGGCCGAGGAGGGGATCGGGGGCGGTACTCACTGGTGCAGTTTACGGCCGCAGACCGGCCACGGGCTCGCCCCCCGCTGCACGTACAGCCGCTTCGCCCGGTACGTCTGCTCGGCGGCGCTCGCGTCCTGCGGCCGGCCGGAGCCGCCGACGGACTGCCAGGTGCGCACGTCGAACTGGTAGAGGCCGCCGTAGCTGCCCGACGGGTCGACGGCGTTCGGTCGGCCGCCGGACTCGCAGCGGGCGAGCGCAGCCCAGTTGAGGTGGTCGGCGCCGCCGACCGAGGTGGGCTGCGGCCGGGTGCCCACGAGCACGACCTGGGCGCGCGGCTCGCGCACCACCTTCGCGGACACCCGGCGGGCCCGCAGCGCCCGGCCGTCGACCGTGCGCTGCTCGTACACCACCCGGCGCACCCCGGGCACGCCCTGCTGCCGCACGACCTCGGTGCCCTGCTGGTGCTCGGCGGAGGGGATCCGCTCCACGGGGAACGGGATCGTCTCCTCCCGGGTCCTGGTGTCGGCGGTGACGCGCTGCACCGAGACCGTCTGGCCGTCGCGTGGGAAGTCGCTCAGCGGGACCGAGACCACGTCCTGCTCGCCGAGGCTGATCCCGGCGTCGTCGAGTACGTCGCGCACGGTCGCCGCGTTGGTGCGCAGCTGCCGTACCCGGCCGTCGGCGAGCACCGACACGCTGCGCTCGGTACGCACGTACAGCTCCATGCCGCGCAGCCCGATGCGGCGGCTGCGGGAGGCGGACAGGTGGGCGCCCTCGGCGCGCACACCGAGCTGTCGGAGCGCGCCGGAGACGGTGTGCGCCGTCGTCCACAGCTGACGCCGGCTGCCGTCGAGGGTGAGCGTCACCGGGCGGCCGTAGCGGACGGCGACGGTGTCCCCGTCGGTGAGGCGTTCGTGCGGGGCGGGCGCGACCAGGTCCCGGCCGGTGACCTCGACGCCCTCCCGCTCGAGCAGTTCGGCGACGCTGCCGGCGAAGGTGCGCACACTGCGGCTCTCGCCGTCCACGCTCAGCTCGACGACCTTGTCGTGCGTGACGAAGGCCGACGCCCCTCCGGCGAGCATCATCAGCACCAGCGTCTGCGGCAGCAGCCGGCGCAGCGTGTCCCGCTCGGCGGGCCCGGCCTCCGCGCGCCTGCCGTGCTGGGCGGCCCGGCGGCCGCCCCGTCCTGCCCGGTGGGTTCCCTGCGATGCGCTCAACGAGACTCCCGACGCTCATAAGGCGTTGCGGGCCGGGACCCTAGCCGAGCGGCGGTCACGCCACAAAATCACTCCGACACGGAAAGTGACGGAGGGTGGGGTGCGGGGCCGGACTCACGGCCCCACGGTCGGCGGCGTCAGTAGCTGAAGGCGCGGGCGGTGTTGGCCGCGACGTGCGCCGCGAGCTCGTCGACCGGCATGCCCTTCGTATCCGCCATCGCCCGCAGTGTCACCGGAACGAGATACGGCGCGTTGGGCCGTCCGCGGTACGGCGAAGGAGTGAGGAACGGCGCGTCGGTCTCCACCAGCAGCAGCTCCGGCGGCGCGGCGATCAGCGCGTCCCGCAGCGGCTGGGCGTTCTTGAAGGTGACGTTCCCGGCGAAGGACATGAAGTAGCCGCGCTCGGCGCAGCGCCGGGCCAGCCCGGCGTCGCCGGAGAAGCAGTGGAAGACGGTGCGCTCGGGCGCGCCCTCCTCCGCCAGCAGCCGCAGCACGTCCCCGTGCGCGTCGCGGTCGTGGATCACCAGCGCCCGGTCCAGCTCCTTCGCGAGCCGGATGTGCCGGCGGAAGGACTCCTGCTGCGCGTCGACGCCCTCGGGGCCGGTGCGGAAGTAGTCCAGGCCGGTCTCGCCGACGGCCTTGACCTGCGGCAGCGCGGCCAGCTCCGCGATGCCGTCGATCGCGGCGGCCAGCGCGTCGGGGCCCTCCTCCAGGGCGAGCCTGGCGGCCTCGTTGGGGTGCAGCGCGACGGCGGCCCACACCGCCTCGTGCTCGGCGGCCACCTTCACCGCCCAGCGGGCCCGGTCGAGGTCGCAGCCGATCTGGACGACCGTGGTCACACCCACCGAGGCGGCCTTGGCCAGCGCCTCCTCGACGCTGCCGTCCTGCATGTCCAGATGGGTGTGCGAGTCCGCGACCGCCACCGGCAGGGGGGTCGGCAGCGGCGGCGCCGGCTGCGCCTCGCGTCGGTTGTCAGCCATGCCGTCGATCCTAGAACGCGTGGCGGGGAGGGGTGGGGCCCAGGGCGGCTGTGGAGTTCGGCGTCCGGTTCGAGGTCCGGGGCCGCGGAAAGCCGGGGGCCGATTCGCAGAAAACGCGAGCCGCTGAATGGTCGGGCCCAACGTGCCCACAAAAAGAAGTACTTGATGCTTGCGATATCGTATCCCCCTTCGTAGGCTGCGGATTATGGCACTGTTCTCCAGTCGTGACGTCGGCCATCTCCGTCTTGCCCCGGAACTCGATGACATGGAACTCGGCCGACTGCTGAGGAAACTCAAAGTCAGGCCGATGGGCGGGCTGGAGATGGAGGCGGCCCGGATTTCCGCCTTCCTGGAGAAGACGGGTGGTGACTGGGACCGCCGCAGTCACCGCCTTTCCGTACTCGCGCGAGTCACCGCGGACTACGGCATCGCCGCCGTCTGGCTGCGCCGCGAGCCGAACAGCGCCGACGCGCTGGTGTTCCACTCCTGGGTGCGGGTGGTGCAGGGTCTGCGTGCCCGGCGCCTGGAGGATCCCGCTCAACTGACGGCGCATTGCCACAAAGCCGCGGATCTGCGACCCGAGGACCCGTCGCCGTGGGTGGTCCTGTTGGCCGCGGCGCGTATCGAGAGATACGGATTCACGTACGTCAACGGAATCTGGGGCGCGGTGACGGGCCGGGACCGATGGCACCGGGAGGCCTACCACCAGATGCTCGGCTACCTGTCTCCCGAAGAAGGCGGCTCAAGATTTCAGGTCCTCGATTTTGTCGACGCGGTCCGCAGTCGTGCCCCCGCCGACGCACCCTGCGCGGCGGTCGAGTTGACCGCCCTGGTCCAGCAGTACCAGGGCCTGGTACGGCAGGGCGGTCTGCGCGCCATCACGGCTCGCGACCTGTGGAGTCAGGGGTCCACTCCCGAGGTACTGGGAAGGGCCGGGGCCCGGTGGCCGAAACCGGGCTACCTTCGGCACGCCGCCGCCATGGCCGATCTCAACGCGCTGGCGTACGCGCTGTGCGCGGCCGGGCGCGGACGGGAGGCGACAGCCGTCTTCGACGCGCTGAAGGGCACGGTCACCGACTGGCCGTGGGGCTTGGCGGGAGGGGCCTTGACGGAGTTCGAGCAGCAGCAGGACAAGAGCCGGCACCTCGGGAGCTGAAGGCACCCCGAACCGGGGTGTGCGACTTGTCAGGGGCCGGACACCGGCAGCTCGCCTTCGGTACCCACCGTGGCGGTCGTCGGGACACCCGAGAAGATGGTTCCGGAGCCGGACGGGGCCTGGTTGAGAACCCAGAGGCCGATCAGCGTGGCGAGGGTGAAGACGATAGCGATCAGCACGGTGAGGACGAGCCGTCGCCGCCTTTCCCGCCGCAACCAGTCGCTACGGGCCGTGCGGTAGGCGTCGGGAGCGGCATGCACACCGGCGGCCAGCCGCTCCAACGCGGCGTGCAGTTCCAGTTCGGTCCGCGCTCTGCTCGCGTCCTCCCTGCGCTGTGCCCTCTCCGCGGCTTCGTCTGGGGAGATGTCCTTCATCGTCGCGCCTCCATCGCCTGGGTCAGGGCGGTGATGCCGCGGGCGGTGTGCGTCTTGACGGACCCGGGTGAGATCCCCATCGCGGCGGCTATCTCCTTTTCCTTGAGGCCGAGCCAGTGGCGCAGCACAAGTGCCTCGCGTTGCCGGGTCGGGAGGCGTTGCAGCTCCTCGATGAGGGCGCGCTGGTCGTCGTGGAGCAGCGCGGTGCTCTCGGCGGAGGCCACGAGGTCGGCGGGTGGGATCTCGGTGTGCTTCCGGGCCACCTGCAGGTGGCGGATGCGCATCCGGGTCAGGTTGCACACGGTGGAGCGCAGGTAGGCCTCCGCGGCCTCGGTGTCCCGCACCCGTCGCCACTTCCGGTAGAGCTGGTAGTAGGCCTCGGCCACCACGTTCTCCGGGTCGTCGGCACCGAGCAGGACGGCGAGGCGGAGCATCGGGGAGTAGTGGTGTCTGAACAGGGCGGCCACACTGGCCTCACGTTCGAGCTCGTCGGTGTCGCTGACGGGCCGGGCGAGCGCTTCGCCGTCGGCGGGGGGACGGGCGCCCAGGGGGAAGGGCTTCG
>NZ_VJYK02000086.1 GCF_007097205.2 Streptomyces alkaliterrae | reverse complement strand
GGGGGCACGTGGGGGCGGCTCATTCCGGTGCCCCCTCCCAGCCGCCGGAGGCGGGCCCGGCACCGGCGGCGACCGGCGTCGCGCCCCGCGCGGTCTCGGTGCGCCGGTCCGGCACGCGGGCGGCGGCCGCCGGATCACGCGCCCAGCTCGGCACCCGGCGGGGCGCCGTGGTGGCCGCCCCGGAGCCGCCGGGCGCCGGTGGCGGCGCGGCCGTGCCGGGGAGGACGGTGTCGGGCATGGTGCTGCCGGGCCCGGCGGTGCGGGGCCCGGTTGCGTCCGGCCCGGCGGGGGCCTCCGGCAGTCCCGCGCTCTCCGCGGTGCGTTCGAACGGTCGCGGCGCGCGTTCCGTCACCCGGTCCGCTCCCCCGCGCACCGGGTGACGGGACATCAGCTCCAGGTAAATGCCACGAAAAGCCGTCACGTTCTGTTCGACGGTGAAAAGCTCCGCCGCCCTCGCTCGGGCCGCCGCGCCCAGTCGGGCCCGGCGGCCGGAGTCGGCGAGCAGCGCCAGCGCGGCCTCGGCGAGCGCGCGGGGGTCGCCCGGCGGCACCACCAGCCCGGTACCGCCGATGACCTCGCGGACCGCGCCGGTGTCCGTGGAGACCGTCGCCCGGCCGCAGAACATCGCCTCCACCAGCGACGGCGGGAAGCCCTCGACGGCGCTGGAGAGCAGCACCACCGAGGCTCCCGCGTACACCTCGGCGAGGGTGGGCGCCGCCGGGCCGCCGAGCCGTTCGAACACCACCGGGGGTGGGACGGCCGGGTCGTGCGGCGGCGGGGCGAGCCGGTCGGCGAGTGCCCGGTAGTGGGCGGCGTACCCGTAGTCCCCGCCCGCGCCCGGCCGGGTCTCGACCACCAGCAGCCGGGCCGTCGGCCGGACCCGGCGGATCTCGGCGAAGGCGTGCAGCAGGTTGGCCGGGTCCTTCGCCGGGGTGAGCGGGCCGACCCAGACCAGCAGCGGGTTGGCGACGGGCTCGCCGTCGTCCTCGGGCACGTGGAGGAGGCGCGCACTGTCCATGCCCGGGTAGACCGTGCGCAGCCGCTCACGCGCCGCGCCGCAGCGGACCTGCCAGCCCCTGGTGTGGGTGTTGCCCGGGGTGATGAGGTCGGCGGTGCGGTAGGCCTCGGTGGCGAGCCGCCGTTGGAACGAGCCGAGGAGGGCGCGAACCGCCGCCGAGCCCGCGCGGGGGGCGCCGCCGGCGGGGTCGAGCAGGCCGGCCAGCCCGCTCAGGTAGTGCTCGCGCAGCCGGACGCCGTACTCGGTCAGCAGCAGCGGGGTGCCGTGCAGGCGTCTGGCGAGCAGTCCGGGCAGCGCGGCGACGCCGCCGCCCACCGCGTGGCACAGGTCGACCCGGGCGAGTCCGGTGTCCTCACCGCGCGGCGACGGGAGGTGCCAGTCCAGCGAGAGCGGACGCAGCGCGCGTTCCAGCCGCTCGGCGACGGCGAGCAGGTCGGCCACCCGGGCGGTCCGGACGGCTCGCGGTGCCCCGGGTGCCCGGCAGGCCGCCTCCAGCAGGCGGACGGTCTGCTCCGAGCAGAGCGCGGCGGTGAGGTCGCCGTACTCGGCGGCGAGGTCGGCCAGTCCGTAGAGGCCCTCGGCGAAACGGTCCTCCGCCGGTCCCCGGCCGGGCGACGCGCCCACGGCCGGGCGCCCCGCCGCGTCGGCCTCGTCCGGGGCGCAGACGGCCCGGGCCAACTCCTCGAAGTGGGCGTCGAAGCGCCGCGCGAACGCCTGCCGGCGGCCCGCCGGGCCGCCGCGTCCGCCGGTGCGGGCCGGTCGGGCGGGCCCCCACAGGCGCGCGGTGCGGACCCGCCGGACGTGGGCCGGCAGCGCCGCCCCGAGCCATCCGGCCTCCTCCTGGCGGCGGCTCCGGCTGAGCGCGTACACCTCGAACCCGTGGCCGCTCAGGCCGCGCACCAGCCGGTCGCACCACACGACCGACTCGCCGTGCGTGTACGGGTAGCCGCCTTCCGTGAGCAGTGCGACGCGCATGGGCACACCCCCGTTCTTCCGTACCGAGCCTTGAGGACGGTTCTCGACGCCACCGCCTTCGCGGCGTTGCGGGAAGAAGGTAAGCGCGCGGCCGGGGCGGGCGGCGGACGGTTGTCCGCGGCACCACCGGAAGGGGTGAACAACCGTGACTTCTGCCACCCGCGGGCGTTCGAGGTGGCAGTGTCCGCCCGGCGCCGCTCGCGGTCGTCGGGCGCGGGCCTCGGACGTCGGGCGTCAGGCCCGGGGCCGAGGGGGCGTCAGAGGTCCGGGTGCGGCCAGGGGTTGGGGCGGCAGGTCCGGTCGCCGGTGGTGAGGAACTTCGTCTGCTGCATCATCACCGGGGCGAGCGCGCCGTCGCGCGCGCACTCCACGTGGCCGTAGCCGAGCCGGTGGCCGACCTCGTGGTTGATCAGCATCTGACGGTACGCCAGGATGTTGTCCGGGCCGAACGTCTTGGCGCCGCGCGCCCACCGATAGGCGTTGATCATGATGCGCTCGGTCGCGGCGGAGTCGCAGGAGACGTTGTCCTCGGTGGTGTCGAGGCCGGACTTGGCGCACCAGTCGGCGGTCGTCCCGGGACTGGCGAGGGTCATCACGAAGTCCGCCCGGCCGGAGGAGACGCGGGAGAACGACCGCTCGCCGCCGTGCGCCCAACTGCGTTCGTCGTTCAGCGTCTTGTGCACCGCCTCGGCGAACAGCCGGGCGTCCAGCCCGAGGCCCTTCTCCACGTCCACCCGGTAGGTGTACGCGCGCCCGGACTTCGGCCCGTCCGCCGAACCGCCGACGGTGTCGAAGCGACCGGGTCCGGCGAGCTCCGGATCGAGCGCGAAGACGGCGGCCATCTTCTGCTGGTAGGTGGCCGGGCGGGTCTGCTGCTCGGGCGGCTTCCGCTCGGCCGGAGGCGGACGCTCGTCCCCGCGCGAGGTGCCGCCGTCGGCCTCGCGGGTGTCGCCCTTCTCCGCCGAAGGGGCGCGGCCGTCGTCCCGCCCGGTGGCCACCTGGCCCGCGACCAGCACCGCGAGGACGGTTGTGATCGCCGCCGCGGCGACTCCCGTCATGGTGCGGCCGCGGCGGCCGCGTGCGAAGGCGTCCTCGGTGACTTCCGGTTCCTCGGGTTCGGGCAGGCTGTCCGTCGCGGACAGCGGCGCGGTGTGCAGTTCGGCGGCGGGACGGCCCGGCGGGAGGTCGCTGCCCGGGGGCAGGTCGCCGTCCGCGGTCGGGCGGTCGAAGGCGTCCAGGTACTCCTGGCGTGGCTCGCCGGGTTCCGGGCCCGGTGCGGGGGCGGGCCGACGCGGGCCGGGCACGACCGACGCGCCGCGCGGGGCGCCGGAGGGCGGCCCGGTGGGGCGTCCGGGCGGCGGACCGTACGGGGCGCGGGGCCGCTCCGGATGGGCCGGGTGGCCGCCCCGCACGTGCTCGCCGCCCGCCCGCTCGGGGTACGGGCGTTCACGGCCGGGCTCGCCGGAGCCGGTCGGCGTGCTCGGGGTCCGCGGCCGCGGCGTGCCGGCCTCCGGGGCCCACCCGGTCTCCTCGGGGCGCCCGACCTGTTCGCGTGGCGCGGGCTGTTCGAGGTCTTCCGCGCCCTGCCGGGCGCGAGGTATGTGCGCGGTGCGACCGAAGCCCCGCCGGGGGCGGCTATGGCGTCCCACGCGTCGCCTCAACTCCTGCCCGTTCCGTCTCCGCCGACAGGCGGCGGAAGGCGTCCGCCACCACGTCCGGGTACTCCAGCATCGCCACGTGGCCGGCCTCCGGCAGCGTCAGCAGCCGGGAGTCCCGGAAGACCCGGCACGCCTTGCGGGCCATCCGGAAGGAGACCAACCGGTCACGTCGCCCGTACACCAGCAGAGTAGGGGCCAGCACCCGGGAAGCCTGTCTCCACAGGGCGTGTTGCCCGCCGACCGTGTAGGCGTCGACCACGCCGCGCGCGGAGCGGGCGAGGGAGTCCCAGAAGTGCGGCAGCGTCAGACGGCGTTCGAACTCGGCGGCGGCCAGCTCCACGGCCTCCGGGGTGACCCGGCTCGGGTCGCCGTAGCAGAGGCCGAGCAGGCCCTGGACGCGGTCGTGCGGCGTCCAGTCCCGGGTGGCGTGCCGGAAGAGGCGGATGGTGCCGGGCACGGCGAGCAGCCCGGTGGGGAGGGCGCTGCGCTGCGGCCGCAGCTCGGGCAGCGCCGGAGAGACAAGCGTGAGGCTGCGCACCAGGTCCGGGCGCAGGGCCGCGACCCGGGTGGCGATGGCGCCGCCCATCGAGTTCCCCAGGAGGTGCACCGGGCCCCGGTCCGACGCGTCCAGGAAGCGGATCACCGCTCTGCTGTGCGCACTCAGGGAGTAGTTGCCGTCCTCGGGCGGCGGGGAGTCGCCGAAACCGGGGAGGTCGACCGCCTCGCCGTCGACGGCCTCGCCGAGTTCGGCCATCAGCGGTGACCAGTTCTGCGAGGAGCCGCCGAGGCCGTGCACGTAGAGGGCGGGCGGCAGCGGGCGCCCGCCCGCCGGGGGCCGGGCGCGCACCGCGAGGCTACCGCCGGGCAGGTCGACGAACCGCAGGGTCTCCCCCTCGCCGACCCGGGAGCAGCCCGCCGGGGGGCGCTGCGCGGGCGCCGTGATGCGGCTGAGCGCGTGGTCGGTCGAAGTCATGCGGCAATGTTACGGCTTGATCACGCCGGGGGTCACGTGTGGGCGATCACAGAGTTCGGGCGATCGCCGCCGGGTATCCCTCGCGGTGACGGGCGGTGGCTTCTACGCTCGGTGGCAGAGGCCTGAGCGGCCACCGCGCCGGTGGAAGCAGCTCAAGAGGACTACCGAGGGCACGAGGAGCGTCATGCCGGTCGACCCGAGCAATCCCGACACCTACGAGGACGCCGACGACGCCGACTACGGCGTTACCGACCCCGAGGCCCCCGAGGCCGACGCCGCGGAGCAGCGGGCGGAGGTCTTGGAGAACCGCGACGCCCCGCTGAACGAGCGCGAACTGGTCGAGGTCGACCCGGCGGACGCGGCGGAGCAGGCCAGGGTGGTCGAACTCGACGAGGACGACTACCGCTGACCCAGTCCACAACGTGAGACCGACGCCGGACGCCGACGCCGGCTGGTCGGCGCCCACCTCCCCGTTACACAATTGAGCAACGGACAAACCCCCGCAGGCCGGGGCGCGTGCAGTGAAATTCTCCCCGCGCGGGGCGCGCGGTCCGGTTACCGAACCGTACGATGGCGGGCGCAGCGCACACCGCGTGCGGAATGAACCAGGGAGGCAGGCGTGAGCGCCATCGAGCAGACCGAGGCACGGCCGCGAGGTACGCGCCTGCCGCGCCGGGCCCGACGCAACCAGCTCCTCGGGGCCGCCCAGGAGGTGTTCGTCGCGCAGGGCTACCACGCGGCGGCCATGGACGACATCGCCGACCGCGCCGGCGTCAGCAAGCCGGTCCTGTACCAGCACTTCCCCGGCAAGCTCGACCTCTACATGGCCCTGCTCGACCAGCACTGCGAGGCCCTGATCCAGGCGGTCCGGGACGCGCTCGGCTCCACCACGGACAACAAGCTGCGGGTGGCGGCCACGATGGACGCCTACTTCCAGTTCGTGGAGAACGAGGGCGGCGCCTTCCGGCTGGTGTTCGAGTCGGACCTGACCAACGAGCCCGCCGTGCGCGAGCGGGTGGACAAGGTCAGCCTGGAGTGCGCGGAGGCGGTCAGCGAGGTCATCGCCGAGGACACCGACCAGCCGGCCGAGCAGGCGATGCTGCTGGCCACCGGGCTGACCGGGATGGCCCAGATCACCGCCCGCTACTGGCTCGGCTCGGGTCAGAAGATCCCCCGGGACGCGGCGGCGCAGCTCATCAGCTCGCTCGCCTGGCGCGGCATCGCCGGCTTCCCGATGCAGGAGAACGCGCAGGAGAACGCCCAGGGCGGCGACGAGTCCTGACACGGTCCTGGCCGAGTCCTGAGCCCGACCTTCCACGGCACCGGCCGGGAACACCGCCCCGCGGGGCGGTGTTCCCGGCCGGTGTTCGCTGCTGGCGTGCCGATCAAGGGCCGCCGGGCCCTCCGCTCGGGCTAATGTGGCTGCGTACAGCGCGGTTCGCCGCATTCCACTGACGGTCGGAGGGACATAGCCGTGGAGGTCAAGATCGGCGTGCAGCACGCGCCCCGCGAGCTCACTCTGGAGAGCAAGCAGACGGCCGAGGAGATCGAGGCCATCGTCGCCGAGGCGCTGACCGGGAAGACCGGGCTGCTGAGCCTGGAGGACGAGCACGGCCGCAAGGTGCTGGTGCCGGCCGACCGGCTGGCGTACGTCGACATCGGCGAGACCAAGACGCGGCGGGTGGGCTTCGGCGCCGTCTGACTCACCCGGCCCCTGAGGCCGGGAGGGCGCGGGACACCGCCACAGGCGTGACGGCGACGGCGGCCGGGAGCGAATGCTCCCGGCCGCCGTTTTGTGCGCCCACCGCGCGGGGTAGGACGGGGAACGTCCGCTCAGGTCCACTCCGTACCCCTGCGTCCTACTCACCCCACCGCACTCAACGCACTCACTCCGCAAGGCACCCGCGATCTGGAGGTCCCATGCTCGGGGAGTTGCTCGGCTCCGCGCTGATCGGTCTCGTCCTGGCGCTCGGCGCGCTGCGGATCGCCCGTGGGCGGTTCCGCGACGCACGGCTGGTGGTGGCCACGGGGGTGGTGGCCGGGGCGTTCGGCGGGCTGCTCGCCCGGGCGGTCCTCGGCCCGGGGAACCTGCTCACCTCGCTGGTGCTGGGCGGGCTGGTCGCCGCCGCGCTGCTGTCGCTGCTGCTCGACGCCGACCGGCCGACCGGCGCACGCCCCCACCCGATCCGGTGACCTCGCCCGGCTCGCGGCCCGGAGCCGCCCCCAGCCCGCGCCCGACCGTCAGGCGGCCAGGCCCAGGGCCGCCATCCGCTTGGTGTGCGCCTCGGTGATCCGGGAGAACATCCGGCCGACCTCGGCGAGGTCGAAGCCGTCGGCGACCCCGCCGACGAGCATCGTGGAGAGCGCGTCCCGGTCCGCGACGACCCGCTGGGCCTGCGACAGCGCCTCGCCCATCAGCCGTCGCGCCCACAGGGCGAGCCGCCCGCCGACCCGGGGGTCGGCCTCGATGGCGGACCGCACCCGCTCGACGGCGAAGCTCGAGTGACCGGTGTCGTCGAGCACCCCGAGCACGAGCGCGCGGGTGTCGGAGTCCAGCCGGGAGGCGACCTCCCGGTAGAAGTCGGAGGCGATCGAGTCGCCGACGTACGCCTTGATCAGTCCTTCGAGCCAGTCCGAGGGTGCCGTGAGGCGGTGGAACTCGTCGAGGGAGGCCACGAACGGCTGCATGGCCTCGGTCGGGTCGGCGTCGATCGCGGCCAGCCGCCGCGCGAGCTTCTCGTGGTGCTGGAACTCGGCCGAGGCCATCGCGGCCAGCTTCGCCTTGTCGACGAGGGTCGGGGCGAGCTTGGCGTCCTCGGCGAGGCGTTCGAAGGCGGCCAGCTCGCCGTAGGCGAGCGCGCCGAGCAGGTCGACCACGGCGTCCCGGTAGTGCGGGTCGGCCGAGGCCTCCGACCAGCTCTTCGCGGCGATTCCGGTCAGCGTCGGCTCCTGCTGCTCGGGGGTTCCCTCGGCGGGGGTGTCAGGCGTCTCCATGCCCGGCACAATAGCCCGCTTCACCTGCTGCGTCGGCCCCGCGTCGGAGGCCCGGCGCAGGGCGCCCGACGTGATGTGAGCCAATCGTCCCGGTGCGGCTGCGTGGATTGGAGGTACAGTGATATAGGCCCGTCGGAGTCGGCGGGCACGCGCATGAACGCGGATGCCCGGTCGGTAGCACGATCGGCTCCGACCAGACCGCCCTCCGCAGGTGAGGGACCGCTCGCGCGGAATGAGCGCTTGAGCGAGAGCTAGTGGTCCCGGGCCGCGTGGTGACGAACGATCCCCACGCCGGCACGGTACGACCCGCCTCGCCGCCTCGTCCCGCGTCTCACAGAAGAGGCAAGCATCCTGTCCACGACGACTTTCCGTTCCCTCGGAATCCTCGCTGAGACGGCCGAAGCACTCGAGGCCGTCGGTATCACCACCCCCTTCCCCATCCAGGAGATGACGCTTCCGGTGGCCCTCGCGGGCAAGGACGTCATCGGCCAGGCCAAGACCGGCACGGGCAAGACCCTCGGTTTCGGCCTGCCGCTGCTGGAGGCCGTGGTCGTCCCCGCCGACGTGGAGGCCGGTCGGGCGACGCCCGAGCAGCTGACCGACGCCCCGCAGGCGCTTGTGGTCGTCCCCACCCGCGAGCTGTGCCAGCAGGTCACCAACGACCTCCTCACCGCGGGCAAGGTCCGCAACGTGCGCGTCGTGTCGATCATCGGCGGCCGGCCGCAGGAGCAGCAGGTCGAGGCGCTCAACAAGGGCGTCGACATCGTCGTCGGCACCCCCGGCCGACTGCTCGACCTGGCCGGTCAGCGCAAGCTCGACCTCTCGAAGATCAAGGGCCTGGTGCTGGACGAGGCCGACGAGATGCTCGACCTCGGCTTCCTGCCGGACGTCGAGAAGATCATCGAGCGGCTGCCCGCGAAGCGCCAGACGATGCTGTTCTCCGCGACCATGCCAGGTCAGGTCATCTCGCTGGCCCGCCGCTACATGTCGCAGCCCACGCACATCCGCGCCACCTCGCCGGACGACGAGGGCAAGACGGTGGCGAACATCACCCAGCACGTCTTCCGCGCGCACTCGATGGACAAGCCGGAGATGGTCGCCCGCATCCTCCAGGCGGAGGGCCGGGGCCTGGTGATGGTCTTCACCCGCACCAAGCGCACCGCCGCCGATCTGACCGAGCAGCTCCTCCGCCGTGGCTTCGCCGCCGGCTCCGTCCACGGTGACCTCGGCCAGGGCGCCCGCGAGCAGGCGCTGCGCGCGTTCCGCAACGGCAAGGTAGACGTACTGGTGTGCACCGACGTCGCGGCCCGCGGCATCGACGTCGAGGGCGTCACGCACGTGCTGAACTACCAGACGCCGGACGATGAGAAAACCTATCTGCACCGGGTCGGCCGCACCGCCCGGGCGGGCGCCACCGGCATCGCCGTCACCCTCGTCGACTGGGACGACATCCCCCGCTGGCAGCTGATCAACAAGGCGCTCGGGCTGGACTTCCACGAGCCGGAGGAGACCTACTCCACCTCCCCGCACCTCTACGAGAAGCTGGGCATCCCCGAGGGCACCAAGGGCGTCCTGCCCAGGTCGGAGCGGACCCGCGCCGGCCTCGCCGCCGAGGAGCTCGAGGACCTGGGCGAGAGCGGACGCGGCCGGGGCAACGGCCGCAAGCGCGGCGCCGCCACCACCAACACGGCCAACGCCGCCAAGGGCGAGACCGAGCGCGCCGAGCGCCCGGCCCGCAACCGCAGCCGCCGGCGCACCCGGAGCGGACAGCCGGTCGACGCCGCGGCCGCCGTACCCGCGCAGGCCTCCGGCGCGGCCGACACCGCCGCGGCCGCCCCGGCCGCCGGTGCCGACGCCGCCGATGGCGGCCCGCGCAAGCCGCGTCGCCGCCGCCGGCGCACCCGGGGTGGCGCCGCCGCGCAGTCCGAGGGCTGATTCCGGGTAGCGTCACGGCATGAGCAAGCCGCCGACGCTGGAACTGCCCCCGGGCGCCCGCGCCCACCGCCTCGCCACCGACCGCGGTGAGTTCGCCGTGCACGACGCCGGCGAACCCGCCCGCGGCACCGCCTTGCTCGTTCCGGGTTTCACCGGGAGCAAGGAGGACTTCATCACCCTGCTCGCGCCGCTCGCCCGGGCCGGTCTGCGCGTGGTCGCCGTGGACGGCCGCGGGCAGCACGAGAGCACCGGGCCGACCGACGACGAGGCCGCCTACGCGCAGTCCGAGCTGGCTGCCGACGTTCTCGCCCTGGCCAGGGCGCTCGGCGGGCCGGTGCACCTGCTCGGCCACTCGATGGGCGGGCTGGTCAGCCGGGCGGCGGTACTGCTCGACGCGTCGCCGTTCCGCTCGCTCACCGTGATGAGCAGCGGTCCGGGCGCGGTCGCCCCCGCACAGCAGCAGCGGCTGAAGATGCTGCTCGGCGCGCTGCCGGTGATGGACATGGCCGCCGTGTGGGACGCCATGATCGAGCTGGACCCGCCGGAGGCGGCCGACGTGTCCACCCCGCCGGAGGTCTCCGCCTTCCTCCGGGAGCGCTGGATGAACACCTCCCCTGCCCAGCTGTCGGCCACCGCGCAGCAGCTGATCGCCGAACCGGACCGGGTCGAGGAACTGGCCGCCGTCGACCTGCCCAAACACGTGCTGCACGGCGCTCTCGACTACGCCTGGCCGGTGGAGGACATCGCCGAGATGGCCGACCGCCTCGGCGCGCGCCACACCATCGTCGAGGACGCCGCGCACTCCCCCGCCGTCGAGAACCCGACCGCCACCGCCCGGGCCCTGCTCGACTTCTGGGCCGCGGACCAGGGGCGTTAGCCGCCCTGGATGAAGTGGGTGACGCCGTTGGCGATCTGCTGGACGGCGATCGCCGACAGCAGCATGCCCGACAGCCGCGTCACCAGCACGACGCCGCCCTCCTTGATCACCCGGACGATCGCCAGCGAGAAGCGCATCGTCAGCCAGAGCACGACGTGGATCGCGGCGATGGCCGCCCACACCGACACCTGGCCGGCGGCGCCGTCGGCCTTCTGCACCGCGAGGATGACCGCGACGATCGCGCCGGGGCCGGCCAGCAGCGGCATGCCCAGCGGGACAAGCGCGACGTTGACCTCCTTGGTCTGCTTCGGCTCGTCGGTCTTGCCGGTCAGCAGGTCGAGGGCGACGAGCAGGAGCAGCAGGCCACCGGCGACCATCAGCGCAGGCATCGAGACGTGCAGGTAGTCGAGGATCTGCTTGCCGCAGAGGCCGAACAGGGTGATGACGCCGCCGGCGACCAGCGCGGCCTGCCAGGCCATCCGGCGCTGGACCTTCACCGGCCGGCCGGAGGTGAGGGCCAGGAAGATCGGGGTGATGCCCGGCGGGTCCATGATCACGAAAAGGGTCAGGAAGAGGGAGCCGAAGACGGCGGCGTCGAACACGGTGGTGCCTTGCGTGTGTGTGGGTGGTGCCGGCGGGGGATTCCCCGCCTCGGTATGTGGTGTGCCGGCCGGAGGGCCGGGAGGTTCAGCGGGTGACGGGCGAGGCGCCTGAGCCGCGGGCCGCGATCTCCGCGTAGACGTCCGGCGAGGTGGTGAAGTCGCCCAGCCGGCAGGTCTTGCGGTCGCCGTGGTAGTCGCTGGAGCCGGTGGCGAGCAGACCGAGGTCGTGGGCGAGGCCGTGCAGCCGGGCCCGGGTGGTCGCGTCGTGGTCCATGTGGTCGGCCTCGATGCCGTCGAGACCGGCGGCGGCGAGTTCGGCGATCGTGCTCTCGGGCACGACCTGGCCGCGTTTGACCGCCCTCGGGTGGGCGAATACCGCGACGCCGCCGGCGTTCTTGATCAGCCGGACGGCGGTGAACGGGTCGAGCTCGTGCTTGTTCACGTACGCCCGGCCGTCGTCGGCGATCCAGTCGGCGGTGAAGGCCTGCGAGACGTCGTCGATCACACCGGCCTCCACCATCGCCGTGGCGATGTGCGGGCGGCCGATGGAGCCGTCCGCGGCGATGTCCAGCACCCGCTCCCAGGTGATCGGCACGCCCATCTCCCGCAGTCGGCCGACCATCGCCCGCGCGCGGGGCACCCGGTCGTCCCTGACGAGCTCCCGCTCGCGGGCGAGCTCCGGTTCCGCCGGGTCGAAGAGGTAGCCGAGCATGTGCAGGCCGACACCGTCCAGCCGGCAGGAGAACTCCGTGCCGGTGACCAGCGTCAGACCGGTCGGCAGCGCCGCGATCGCCTCGTCGTGGCCCGCGACGGTGTCGTGGTCGGTGAGCGCGACCACGTCGAGACCGGCGGCGGCCGCCTTGGCCACGAGCTCGGCCGGGGTGTCCGTGCCGTCGGAAGCCGTGGAGTGGGTGTGCAGGTCGATGCGCACGGCGGACTCCGGGCTCGGGGGCGGGGACGGCAGAAGTCTAACCGCCGACCGCCGGCCGGTCAGTCCAGCAGGCGTGGGGAGAGGGCGCCGCAGGGCAGGAGCTCCATCTCGGAGCCGGCCTCGCGCAGATCGGTCAGTATCAGCTCGTCGTAGAGCAGCAGACCGGACTCCATGGGCCACACGACCGCCCACAGCCACAGTCCGCGCGCCTCGCCCGCGAACGCCGCCCGGTCCTCCGGCACTCCGTCCAGCTGCCACAGCGGCGTGGGGCGGCCGGCCGCGTACACCTTGGTCTGCGGCGGCTTGCCGAGCGACAGATGCGGGCCCGGGTCCGGGCCGGGAATACCGGCGAAGCGGGCGCCGAGCCCGACGCCCAGCTCCTCGGCGATCAGCAGCATCTCGCCCGGGCCGCTGAGCGGGCCGGGGCCCGAGCAGGCGACCGCCGTGGCCCGGCCGCCGCTGCGGTCGTCCCCGGCCGAGGCGACCCCGCTGAACAGCCAGTTGACCGGAAGCGGCCAGGGCATCCACACCGGCACCCGCGCGCGGTTCACCACCACGCCCAGCGCCTCCACGCTGGGCGGCACCACGGGCTGCAACGGGTAGACCGGGCCGTGCACGTCGCACTGCCAGGAGTCGGAGAAGAGGCCGGGCGCCCTGACCCGGCTACCGCACTTCGGGCAACTGGGTTCGCCCCTCATGTCGACTTACGGTCCTACCAGACGGCGACTTCGTCAAGGACGATCACCCGGTCAGGGGTACCGTCCCGCGTCCCGGGTCACGTAGGTCGGTGCCTTGGTCGAGCCAGCGCTGCTCCAGGGCCTGCGCGCCGTGCACCCGCTTCCACGCCGCCTCGTTGGGCGTCATCGGCAGCAGCGGCAGGAAGCGGACCGGGTCCTTGGGGTCGGGCAGTTCCAGGTCGGGCACCACACCGCCCGGCTCGGCCACCAGGACGGAGGTGAACGGCGCCCCGGGCCACAGCGGTTCACCGACGTCCAGCGACGCGCCGGGCGCCACCACGACGCCCTCCACCTGAGGTGAGGCCGCCAGCACCGCCAGCGGCCGCAGCACCTTGTCCACCTCCGGGACGGGACCGCCGGCCCGGGTGAGCGGACGGACCGCCAGCAGCAGCTCGGCGCGCGGCCCGCGTTCGGGGTCGGCGACCGGCGCGGTGGGGTCGGTCATCGGCGCGCCGGACATGCCGAGCGTCGCGTACCGCACGACCGGCCCCTGGGGGGTGTCGGCGGTGAAGCGCAGCACCTCGACGCGGTCGGCGCCGAGGAAGGTCACCGCCGCCCGGGCGTCGGGCTCGCCGAGCTCGGCGGTCAGGTGGGCCTCCACCAGTTCGAGTACGCGGCTCATGCGGCGAGTCTACGCACCGGTAGCCGTCCGCCCTCCGGTCCGGGCCCGGGCCGTCGGGGGGCCGCGCGGTAGGGTCGGCGCATGACCGAGACCGCCGCGCAGCCGCTGTTCTCCCAGGCCCTGATCGAGGAGTCGGCCAAGAAGTCCGCGCTGGTGTGGGTGCGGGGCGCCCGCGGCCCGGCGCGCGCCCTGTGGCACGCCTGGCACGACGGCGCGGTCTGTGTGGTGACCGGGCCCGGCGAGCAGCCCGTCGACGGCCTCGAACTCGTCGACGGCGGCACCGCGACCGTCACCGCGCGCAGCAAGGACAAGGGCGGGCGGCTGGTGGTCTGGCCGGCCAGGGTGGTCGAGCTCGCGCCCGGCGGCGAGGCGTGGACGGCGGCCGCGGAGGAGCTGAAGGCCAAGCGGCTCAACGCCCCGGACACCGCGACGCTGACCGAGCGGTGGGCCGCCGAGTGCCGGGTACTGCGGCTCGAACCGTCCGGCGCGCCCAGCCAGGAGCCCGGCGCCATGCCCCGGGAGTCGACGGACGCGGCGCCGCTGCCGACCCCGGCGACCACCCGGCGCGCCCAGCCCCAGGCCCTCCCCCGGCTGCTCCGCGCCGCCGCCCGCCGCCGCTCCGGGCGCTGAACCCGGCACATCGGCCCCGGCGGCAGCCCCGGCGTCAGCCCTGGTTCAGGGTGGTCTGGGAGCCGTGGTCGACGATCTGCTCCTTCTTCGGGACCCGGAGGGCGAAGGCCTTGTTCCACTCGGCCATCTCCACCACGCCCGCGTCGCCGCCGCGTTCCAGCCGCAGCGGGTAGGGCGTGCCGACGAGGGAGACGTCCAGCTTCCCGCCGCGGCCGCCGCCGGCCAGCACCTGGATGGTCCGCACGCCGCCGACCTCGCGGCGCTCGCCCGTCTCCCGCCGGCCCTCCAACGACAGCAGTCCGTCCAGCAGCACCTTCATGTCGGTGAAGCCGCTGAGCTGCTTGTAGGAGGGGTCGTCCGGCGGCACCCGCACGTACTTGCCCTCCAGCTTGCGGGCGGCCTCCTTGTCGGAGGCGCTCGGCTCACCGTCCTTGTCCTGGTGGACCCAGAAGTCGGCGTCCGCCTTCAGGAACAGCTCCTCCGCCACGCGCAGCAGCTCGAAGCGCGGCCCGCCCTTGGTGGAGACCTCGCCGACGCCGCCGTCCGACTTGAGCCGCATGTCGAGGCGGTAGGTGCTGTCCTGGCCGGCCACACTGCCGGAGAGCCGGACGGCCTGCGCGGACTCGGCGGCCTTGCGGGCCCGCTGCTCGATGGTCTTCGCGGCGAGCTTGCCGACGCCGTTGGTGCCCTCGTCCGGGTCCACCTCGGGGGCGCCGCAGCCCGTGACCGCGCCCGCCAGCACCAGCAGGCCCAGCAGCGCCGCGCGGAACGCCGGGCCGCCCCGCCGCGGAAGGCCGGTCCGGTGCGGGGTCCGTCGACGGGCGCTGGCTGTCACTTCGGCTCGTCCTCCGTAGGGTCGCGTCGAAACCGGACCGCGGCGTTCACTGACCGCGAGCGGGCCGGAGCAACCGCACCCTACCGTTTTGCGTCACGGGCACCTCCTCGCAGTCCCACCCGGAGCCGTACCATCGACCTATGGCTACCGACACGTACGGATCCGCGCCCAGCGAGGACGCGGTTCTCACCGCTCTCGGGACGGTGAACGACCCGGAGATCAATCGCCCGATCACCGAGCTTGGCATGGTCAAATCGGTGGATATCGCGGAGGACGGCTCCGTCGCTGTCGTGGTTTACCTCACGGTCTCCGGTTGCCCGATGCGGGAGACCATCACCTCCCGGGTGACCGACGCGGTGCGGGGTGTGGCCGGGGTCACCGGCGTCAGCGTCGAGTTGGACGTGATGAGCGACGAGCAGCGCCGCGAGCTGGCCAACACGCTGCGCGGCGGCAAGACCGAGCGCGAAGTGCCGTTCGCCCAGCCGAACTCGCTGACCCGGGTGTACTGCGTTGCCTCCGGCAAGGGCGGCGTCGGCAAGTCGTCGGTGACCGTCAACCTCGCCGCGGCGATGGCCGCCGACGGGCTGAAGGTCGGCGTGGTGGACGCCGACATCTACGGCCACTCCGTGCCCCGGATGCTGGGCGCCGAGGGCCGGCCCACCCAGGTCGAGGACATGATCATGCCGCCGGCGGCCAACGGCGTGAAGGTCATCTCCATCGGCATGTTCACCCCTGGCAACGCGCCCGTGGTGTGGCGCGGGCCGATGCTGCACCGTGCGCTCCAGCAGTTCCTCGCGGACGTGTACTGGGGTGATCTGGACGTGCTGCTGCTCGACCTGCCGCCGGGCACCGGCGACATCGCGATCTCCGTCGCCCAGCTCATCCCGAACGCCGAGATCCTGGTCGTCACCACCCCGCAGCAGGCCGCGGCCGAGGTCGCCGAGCGCGCCGGCTCCATCGCCGTGCAGACCCATCAGAAGATCGTCGGCGTGGTCGAGAACATGGCGGGCCTGCCCTGCCCGCACTGCGACGAGATGGTCGACGTCTTCGGCACCGGCGGCGGCGAGCGGGTCGCCGAGGGGCTGTCCCGCACGACCGGCACCCAGGTGCCGGTGCTCGGCAGCATCCCGATCGACGTCCGGCTCCGGGAGGGCGGCGACGAGGGCAAGCCTGTCGTGCTGACCGACCCCGAGTCGCCGGCCGGCGCCGCGATCCGCTCGATCGCCGGCAAGCTGGGCGGCCGTCAGCGCGGCCTCCAGGGCATGTCGCTGGGTCTGACACCGCGCAACAAGTTCTGAGCGTCTCGCCGACCCGCGCGTGGCCGTACCGTCACCCGCGCCCCTCGTGGGGCGCGGGTGACGTCGTCTTTGGGGTCAGTCGGCGTAGTCGGCCAGGTCGGGCACCTGGCTGAAGCCGAGGCCGTAGGCGCTCATCCCGCGCCCGTAGGCGCCGAGGTGGACGTAGCTCTCGGCCGAGCCGGCCAGCACCCAGCCGTACTCGGACTCCCGGTAGTGGAAGTCCACCGGCACGCCGTCGACCGGCAGGGACAGCGTGCTCCAGCCGTCCCCGCCCAGGTTGTCGGCGAGGTCCCAGGCGATGTCCGTCTGCTGCTCCAGCCAGTCCTGCCGCAGGGAGCGTTCCATCTGCACCGGCCAGGTGCAGGACAGCAGGCCGGAACCGGCCAGCCAGGCCGCCGAGGAGCCGCTGGTTGCCTCCAGGACGCCGGTCCCGTCGGCGCTGCGGCGCAGCGGGCGGGCGGCGACCGTCACCACGACGGCGAAGCGCCGGCTCATCTGGTCGGACTCGCAGCGCAGGGACGGCTGGTCGCCGTGGCCGAGCGCGCCGTGCTCCACGGTGCCGTCCGCGCCGGCACCCACCTGCATCAGCCAGCGGCGGCCGCCGAAGGCCTCGTCCAGGCCGTACCAGGGGAAGCCGGCCGTGCCCGCGAGCTCGGCCAGCTCGGCGTCCCCGGTCGAGTGCTCCCCGTTCTCACCTGGCCGGGGAGCGGACCGGTCAGTGACGGCCGCGGGCGGCGTGGCCCGACTTGTCGTCTCCATGTGCGCAGAAGCCTCCTTGCGTCCCCGTTGTCACGGCCGGGCACCACGGCGGCACACCGCGTGTGGTGCGCCGCGCACGGCTCGACCCCGGACACAGGGAGGATAGCCACCCCGAGGCCCAACAGTGGGCAGGTCGGACACAACGGTGGGGGCGCACGGGCGCTCTCCGTCCGCCGCGAGGGAGACGGTGAGTGGCCCCCGAGTGCTCAGGTGGCGTCGGGGTCGAAGGCGGCGGTGGGGGGCTGGGGGCGCTTGGTGAGGTCCGCCCTGGGCGTGCCGTTGGCCGCCGTCGCCGCTCCGTCGGCCGCCGGGAGTTCCGGCTTGCGCAGGACGTCCGGGGTGCCGTCGGCCTGCCGGCCGACGCCGTTGACCGCGTCCGTCACCTCCGACAGCTCCTTGCGGAGGTCCAGGCTCTCCCGGATCTCCTTCAGCTCCTTCAGGCCGAGGTCGTCCCGGTCCATCAGGTGCTTCTGCGCGAACCGCTTGGGGTGGAGGTCCTGGAACTCGAAGTCCTTGAACTCCGGACCGAGTTCCTTGCGGATGTCGTCCCGGGCGCTGTCGGAGAAGGAGCGGACCTTGCGGATGAAGGAGACGACGTCCGAGATCACCTTCGGCAGCTTCTCCGGGCCGAAGAGCAGCATGCCCAGCACGATGAGCACCAGAAGCTCCATGGCTCCAAAATCGAAGATCACGCTGCTGCTCCCTCGGGTTCTGCGTGTCGGGGCGGGGCGGAGGTCCAGACCGCAACGGTACCTGGCGCCGCCGCGCGACCGGGAGTGAGCCGGGAGGAGTTCAACAAGGCTTTGCCCGGCTCACGCCGGTCCTCCGGGGCGTCCGAAGCTGTCCGGTGTGCCACGGGTCACTCCCGGCCGGCCGTGCCGAGCGTCACCGTGACCTTGCGCTCCTTGCCGTTCCGTTCGACCGTCAGCTCCAGTTTGTCCCCGGGGCGGTGGCTGCGGATGCGCACGATCAGCTCCTCGCCGTTGCGCACCCGGGCGCCGTCGACGGCGGTGATCAGGTCGCCGTCCCTGATGCCGGCCTTGTCCGCCGGGCCGCCGCGCACCACGCCGGGGCGGTCGTCGTCGCCGCCGACCCGCGCGCCGTCCTCGCTGCGGTCGGTCATGTCCACGCTGACGCCGATGACCGGGTGGGTGGCGCTGCCGGTGTTGATCAGCTCCTCGGCGACCCGCTTGGCCTGGTTCACCGGTATGGCGAAGCCGAGGCCGACCGAGCCGGCCTGGCCGTCGTCGGCGCCGCGCCCGCTGCGGATCGCGCTGTTGACGCCGATCACCCGGCCCTTGGTGTCCACCAGCGGGCCGCCGGAGTTGCCCGGGTTGATGGGCGCGTCCGTCTGCAGCGCGTTGACGTAGCTGACGTCCGTGTCTGCGCCCCTGCCGCCCGCCGTGATCGGGCGCTCCTTGGCGCTGATGATGCCGGTCGTGACGGTGCCCGCGAGGTCGAACGGCGAGCCGATCGCCACCACCGGGTCGCCGACCCGCACGGAGTCGGAGTTTCCCAGCGGCAGCGGGCGCAGGCCGGACACGCCGTCGACCTTCACCACCGCCAGGTCGTAGCCGCCGTCGCCACCCACCAGCCGGCCGTTGACCCGCTCACCGCTGTTGAAGGTGACGACGATCCGGCCGCCCCGGGCGGCCGGGCTGACGACGTGGTGGTTGGTGAGGATGTGGCCGCGGTCGTCCAGGACGAATCCGGTGCCCGTGCCCTGGGCCCCGGCGCCTCGGACATGCAGCGTGACGACGCCGGGCAGCGTCGCGGAGGCGATGCCGGCCACGCTGTCGGCGGGGCGCTCCGGGCTCTCGGGGTCGGCCTGCGGCAGCGTCACCCCGACCAGGCCGCCGGTCCGCTCCACGTACATGCCGACCGCGCCGCCGACACAGCCCGCGAGCAGCGCGACCAGCAGTGCGCCGACGACGATCAGCCGACGCCGGGGCACGACCTCCACGATCCGCACCTCGCCCCCGGGCGGGACGCCGGGCACCGCCCACGGGTCGTAACGTCCGCCTCCGCCGGTCGCGCCGGGGGGCGCGGGCGGGTGCGGCGCCGACC